>WRMX01000056.1 GCA_009776905.1 Oscillospiraceae bacterium | reverse complement strand
TCCTTCAAAACAATATGCTCGTCGTCATGCACCGGGAACGGCCCGGGCGTGCCTTCCTGAAAACGAATCGTGACGCCCCAAGCATTGACGGCCTCGCCTCCCGGCCTGACCATCCCGCGTGAATGCTTATTATATGGAGTCGCCCAAATAAAATCGATTGCCTCGAACTGGTTCACGAACCGATCGGGATTCCCCCCTCTGATTGTCTCGAGCATATTCTGTCTTTTTGTCAGCACAACCGCGCCCTCCTATATATTATATATTGTATTTTTCCCATTATGATGCGCCCAATATGGCACAATGGTCCGGGCGCATTCGCCCCCGCCGTTCCGGATGCATTCGCCCCACCGTTCCGGGTGCATTCGCCCCCACTGTTCCGGATGCATTCGCCCCCGCCAATCTGAGCGCCAGCGAAGAATCTTTACTCACAGCATTATATATGCCAATCGCAAAAAAAGCAATAGCCCGAACACCATGGGTGTAGGCGGGTGATTTGACACCCCTCGTAGCGGCGGCATTCTGCCGCCATGCTCCGTCCCTGTCATTCTGAGGGAGCCTGCGACCGAAGAATCATAACGCCGAATGCAGCAAACGCCACGCACCGCTAGCGCGACACGGCCGAAACGCAAATAACCTCCCCATCGGCGACAAAAACGCTCAACGACAAAGCCTCGCCATCCTCAATCGGCAAATAAAACTCAATAACGCCATCGCTTACCATGCCCGCATCGTCCTCGGCGCACGAAAACCCGCACCCGGACAAAACCGCCGCCGCAGCATCCGCGCCGCCCCCCGCCGCCACGCCAAAAAGCGTATAGCTGCTGCCGGGCATAATATCAATGGCGCAAATCCTGTTGTCACGGACAACAAAACACGTAGCAAAATCATCAGCGCCGAGCCTGTCATACCTCCAAAACATGTCGCCGGCCTCATCGCCATCATCAACCTCTTCCGACTCACGCAAAACAGGCTGTCCCGCAATGCGCAGCAGCTCCGCCGGCGAATCTCCGAGAACCTGCCCGACCTCAAAAACGCTAACAACCTCTTCCTCGCTGGTTTCGCGTAAAATACGAACCAAAACGAGGGCCATCGCGGTGCAAACGACGACCGCAAGAATAATAATCCAAAGGTTTCGCTTCAACCCGCCTGCTTTTTTATAAGCGCCGCCATAATAGCCCGGATACAACCCGTCCGCATAAATGCCATTTCCGCTCTGCGCATCATGCAACCGCACATCCGCCAAACCATTATCAGTATATTGGTTATATAGTTGCCAATCGTCTATATACTTACTGTCGATGAATCTTTTGTTTTTATATTTGCTGTTGAAGCTCTGGCTGTATAATATTCTTTTATCGACATATTCATCGCCCGACAACCCGCTGAAATTATTCCCGCTGTCATCGCTTTCGATGATATCGTATCTTAAGCCATCGTTCTTACCACCATAGCTTCTGCCATTATTGCTTCCGCCACCAACAGGCCGAGCGCTCGAATAAAGGTTGCCACGCGATGCATCCGGGGGATACAGCGTATTTGACGAATGCCGCTGCCGCGCATCGCCAATGCTCGAGCCAACACCCACTCCTGAACCCGGGCCCGCACCGGTATTATAACCGCCACCGGAACTCGCGCCCGAACCTGAACCCCAACCGGAACTCGCGCCCGAACCCGAGCCGGCACCAACGCCCGCGCTCGAACCGATGCCTGAATTCGTGCCTGCGGCCGAAGCGGAACCGCTGCCAGCACCAGCGCCGCCAGCGCCACTATCGCCAGCACTAACATTAGCACCAGCTCCTGCTCCTGCTCCTGCTCCTGCGCCCGCGCTTGAAGCGACGCCCGTTCCAGTACCGGCGCCCGAACTCGCAGTGCCCGAGCTAATCGGTGCCTTGCAATACAAGCATTTTTTCGCCCGATCAGAGGCATCCCTGCCACAATTACTACATTTAATAATCGCCATGCCAGCAAACCCTACAAAATCTCACCTATACACGCCGCACGTTGGACGCCGCCACTTACACTTCACCAATTCACGCCACGCCCCGCGCTGTACACTTCACCTATGCACGCCACACGTTGCATGCCGCGACTTACACTTCACCAATTCGCCCCGCGCGCGCATCACCGCGCTCAACCTATGCGCCACGCGCTGTACACTTCACCAATTCACGCCACGCCCCGCGCCCACGTATTACCTCCGCGCCCCGTACCCCGCGCCCCGCGCCCCGCGCTCCACCTACGCGCCCCGCGCCTCTCCCGCCAGCAAAGCCGCGTTCATGCTCTCGCCCAAAACACAGAACGACAGAACAACCACAGCCAAAGCAAACGCAGGCACCGAAACCAAATAGTACGCATTTCGCAAAAACATCCGGCCATCTCCGATCATCGCGCCCAACTCCGAAATAGGCGGCTGGGCGCCAAACCCGATGAACCCCATCACGGCATATAAAAACGCAGCTAAAGCCATGGCCAAAGCGCACCTGGCGACAAAAACCATCAGAGCCTTCAACGGATTATTCCTCCTGAAATAAACCATCGCGCCCCTAAACGCGCGCATGAACCCGGGCAGCAAAACAACCGCGATGCCTCCCACAGAACTATAGCCGGAAGCGCCCGCAGAATAAACAATCGCAAAAGCCAAAAGAACCCCAGGCCCCGCGCCCAAAAAGCGCGATACCCCCGCGATGATGCGGTCTGCAGATTCCCCAAGCAATCCTATAGCCCCAAGCAACGATCCGATAACCAACGCAAAAAGCACCGCAAGCGCGCTCACGCCAAGGGTGGCTCCGATTCCGTGCAGAACCCTGGAATGGACATCGCGGCCCATCCTGTCGGTTCCGTAAGGATGCTCAATCGAAGGTACGGCGAGCGCATCTTCAATGCTCATAGCAATAGGATCATAAGGCGTGAAAATATCCGCTGCAAGCGCGACGAAAATGACCAATACGACCATAACCGCGCCGATTGCCATACCAATTATTGAAGGCGTTTTACTCATATCAATGGCCACCCCTTTCATATTTCATCAACCTTAAAGCCTTGATAATCACCGATAAAAGCAAACTCATGATTGCGGCGAAAACCAAAAAACAAGCCGCGAGCGCCACTATGCTGCCAAAAGCCACTGTAGCATCTCTGTTCATCATGGACTGCAAAAGCAGCATGCCGACTCCCGGAATCGAAAAAATCGTTTCGACGACGATAACCGCAAGAAGCAGCCAACCAACCTGCAAGCCGGTCGAAGCAATCGTCGGCAATATGGCGTTTCGAAGCTCCGACTTCTCCCCTCCGCCGCCTTTGAGGAAAAGCAAATCACCGCTACCGCCTGTGGCGACATCGATTGCCGACGCCCTAATGACCTGCCCCGCAAACCCGAAAAACGAAACCACCAGAGTGATGACCGGCATGATATAATGTTGGGCAGAGCCAATCCCGGCAACAGGAAGCAACGCCTTGTTTACAGCAAGCGAATTGATCAATCCCAAAGCTACATAGACAAACGGAATGCATTTGCAAATGATGAATATTGCCGAGAAAATAATGTCAATAACGGACCCGCGCTTCACGGCCGATAAAATTCCCGTTGGAATCGCAATGACGAGTGATATAATGAGACTTACCAGCATTAATATAAGGGTAGTCGATATGCGGTCGGATATCATATTGCCCACGCGCTGCCCGGTCAATATTGATGCGCCCATTCGCGGCGAACCAAGCAAGAGATAAACGATCAATAGGAATAATAACGACAAGCAAACAGGGACGACAAGCCCAATCGCGATAGCGCTCGAAGACTGTTTACGAGCAGCATTCGGCGGTTGCCAAGGCTGCGCGTAACCCTGCCCGTAACCTTGCTGCGAACTGCCCGGCCCCGCGCCCTGCCAGTATCCCTGTTGCGGACCGCCTTGCCCCGCGCCCTGTCCCGCGCCAGCTCCGTAACCCTGTTGCGCATTCTGCCCGTAACCCTGCTGCGCGTTGCTCTGTCCGTAACCCTGCTGTCCGTAATACTGCTGCGCACCGCCCGGTCCCGCGCCCTGCCACTGGCCGTCATGCGTACCGCCCTGCTGCGCACTTTCGGAATCCCACCTCGGATCAGGACCCATCTGCGTAAGATCGCTCTGCGCCCAACTCGGCGCACCGCCTGGCGCGTTGCCCGGCCCCGCGCCCTGCCACTGGCCGTCATGCGTACCGCCCTGCTGCGCACTTTCAGAATCCCACCTCGGATCAGGACCCATCTGCGTAAGATCACTCTGCGCCCAACTCGGCGCACCGCCTGGCGCACCGCCTGGCGCACCGCCCTGCCCCGCGCCCTGCCACTGGCCGCCCTGCGCCCCCGACGCCGCATTCATAGCGACAGCCGCACCGCAAGACCCGCAAAACATCGCATCGTCCGGCACCTTCTTACCACACTTAGAGCAAAACAAAACCAATCACCTCCAAAACATCACACAGGCAACCCAATAATTATCAACGCCGCAACACCAATAATGATGCCCAACAGAATAAGCCCAAGAACGACCAAAACATTATTGACAACTTTTTTGATCAAAACAGCCACCCCTTCCAAAAGCATTGCCGACAACGGCAATTATATCATCATAAATGCAACAACACAACATCGGAAAAGAGGCAAAAATCATGACTCTCAACATCGTGCTCGTCGAACCGCAAATCCCGCAAAACACAGGCAACATCGCCAGAACATGCGCAGCGACAAACGCCCGCCTCCACCTTGTCGGCCCGATGGGCTTCCAAATCGACGACAATAAACTAAAAAGAGCAGGCCTCGACTACTGGCACATGCTCGATATAACATACTACGACAACATCGCCGATTTCTTCGCAAAAACAATCGCCGCCCCCGCAACAACCACCACCGCAGCAACCGCCCCCGCAGCATATCACACCCCATCGGCCACTGCCGCAGACACACTCCCCTCATCAGCAGGCGCCGCAAACGCAACATCCGCCATGGCCACCACGCCAGGCCAAACCGCCCCCACGGCATTCCCGGACACCGCAGGACCTCCCGCCCCCGCGGAATACCCCGACACCTCCGGCCTCCCATTCTATTACTTCACAACAAAAGCGCGGCACATATACACAAAACCACGCTATGAAAACAACTCATATATCATATTCGGCAGTGAACCAAAAGGCCTCGACGAAACCCTCCTTCGCCGCAATACCGACCAATGCGTCCGGCTCCCGATGCGCCCTGGCGCGCGCAGCCTGAACCTGTCAAACACCGTCGCAGTCGCGGTGTTCGAAGTCCTGCGTCAATGGGACTTCCCAGAGCTCCAGCTCACCTCCCGGGACCTCGCCACCTCTCCAACCCCTCGATAATCCCCCTCTCCAAATCCGAACCCAAACCCGAAGCGCCATCCCCAATGCGCACCCCCGGCTTCACAGACTCCCCATGAAAATCCGAACCGCAAGTAGCCAACAACCCAAACTTCACAGCCAGATCAAGACACCTCGCCGTCTGCGCCGCAGAATACGAAGCATAATAGCACTCCAACCCGGCAAGGCCGAACCCCACAAGCTCCGCCACCAGCGCCTCCAACCGCTCATCATCAAAACCAAGCAACGCAGGATGCGCAAGCACAGGCACACCCCCCGCCCCGATAATGACATTAATGCCGTCCCTTACGGACGGCTTAATACGATCGACAGCATCAAAGTCAGGCACGCCCAAGTGCCTGTCAAACGCATCCCTCACCGACGACGCATACCCCGCTTCCACCATAGCAAGCGCAAAATGCGGGCGGCTCGCCGTCTCATGCGAAGCAAAAGACTTCACCCGCTCCAAATCCAGCGGAACCCCACGCTTCCTCAAATAATCTAGAATCCTTGCCTCCCGCTGCACTCTCAACGCAAGGCACATCTCGCAAAACTCCAACAAAGCAGGATTTGTATAATCAACATGATACCCCAGCAAATGCAGCTCAACGCCTCCGCTACCTCCGCCGGCATCGCCTCCACCAGCACCCATGCCGCCGCCACCGAAAACATCACTAACACCAGCACCAACATCACCAGCACTCACGTCGCCGCTAGCACTCACACCGCCCCCGCCTTCCGTGCTGATCTCAACAGCAGGAACGAACCCAACCCCAAACCGTGCGGCCGCATCGCGCCCCTCCGCCACCCCCGCAACAGTATCGTGATCCGCGACGGCAACATCGGACAGCCCCATCGCAGCAGCCATTTCAACGACACGGCTCGGCGAAAAAACACCATCCGACATATTGGTATGAACATGCAAATCGATCAACCCATAAACCTCACATTCCACCCCGCGCCCCCGACGTCTCACATTCCGCGTGCCCCCGGTGCCTTACAGTTCGCCCACGCAACCCCGTCACCGCACATTCCACCGTGCGCTCCCGGCGCCTCACAGTTCGCCCACGCAACCCCGGAACCTCTTTCACCTCTCCTGTGCTGCTAAATCTACAACCACAGCTCACATACATGCTCAACTGTCCGTACTACGGTCCTTCAGTTCCTCCTTTAGCAAAGAAAAAAGATACAAGGCGCTCTGCCCATATAACCCGGAGTCATCGTCTGCAAAACAAGCCCCAACATGGGATTCGTAGAATATCTTCACTGCCTCCCTGTCGCTTACTCCATATTGATTGGCGATCAACCCGATAACTTCAGGCAAAGTAGCCGCCCTTATAGTGCCATGAGCCATATCAGTTCACCTTCTCAGCAGTAATGAATTGCAAATGTATGATCGAGTTTTGTGTGGAAAAACATATCTGGTTATTGGCATGCATGAAAGCAAGCCTTGACATAGCGAAATCCTTTGGCATCAGACCATCGATAACAGCCTGTACTGTTTCCCCCACATCATCATTTGCTATCTTGCCAATGACTACATCATAATTGTGAGAGAAAGCCGCATCGCTTCTACAGTTGACAACAAACTCCAACCATTCCATGGAGTACCCATCGAAAGCCTTCGCATTCAATGTCCGCAGTATAGTATCATCAATCTCGTAGCTATTCAAAACAGCCTCTGTTTTGTTTCTGTGCCGCGCTTGCCTGCGAGCCCACTTGATAGCTTGTTCGCGAATATCTGTAGTGTAGAAACCATTTCCAAAATCCCTGCCCGTGAATGTGTCGAGTATTTTAGGCACGCTAACGATGTCTGTGCCGCCATGGTAAACAATCATAAACCTTCACCTAGCCATAAACTGGTCGATATCGCGGACGATATATTCAAAACCAAACCCATGCAACACGTCATAATCACTCTCCAACATTTCGAGCACTCCATTTTCCTCAAAGAGCTTGTACACCTCGTTACTCGGCATCGCCTTATAATCTGCATATTTTTCTATGCAGAACAAAACAAACGAAAGCCTTCCCAAATACCAACACCTCTAATCACGCCGCACAACCCCGTCATAAACGAAGGCCGGACACATAGACATAGCTTCTTCTCATTCTCTATCAAACAAATTCGTAGACATAACGCTCACTCTTTCCTCGCTAGTAGGCTCCGGCGTTGGCCGTAGCAATCCGGACGCAAACTCATGCCCGAACAGCCCCCCTGCCTACACCACCACGCTGAAAATGCGCTTCCCGCCGACCTCGACCCACTTCGCCCCGGCGCTCTTCCTCCCCGCCTTGCGGAAATCGAACGTCAGGAGGTACCCGGTCTCGGCGCGCTTACTGTCAAGATACCCGCACAGCTGCTTTATGGCGTCTGCCTCGTACTGCTCGCCGCGCCATATCTTCAGCTCGATGATAAACTGCTCCTTGCCATAATCCACCACCAAATCCATCCGACGCAAATCCGTGAACTGGCTCTCCATGTGGTAGAAACCGTCTCCGTTGATGAGCGGCCTCAAATAGGACAGGAATATCAGCCGCCCTTGCTTCTCAAGGAATTCAATGTCGCCTTCATTGTATATTTCGGCATAATGCTCTGCGAATTTCACCATGCAAAGCTCCATGTCGAATTTTCCGTTTTTGACTATGTCGCGCTGCAGGACTCCGTTGACCCGTTTTTTGTTCCTCAAATCTTTTGAGATGTAATACTCCACCATCAGCAGCTCGAAAATTTTATTTGAAACGGCAACCTCCCCGCCCTTGTTGCATAAAAATCCATACCTGACCCCCGCATCGATAACAGGGTCATGGATCGTATAACGCTTTTGGTCGCCTTCTATGAGCAGGCTATATATGAAATCATACAGCTCCCTGCTATTCTCAATATTCATGAACACGTCGTCAAACAACGTGTTTTTCTCAAAGAGCAAGACTTTCACGGCATCCTGAACCCCGCCGAGCGTCCAATCCTTGCCGAGCTTAGTATCGATGATCTGGCAAATCCTTGAAACAAGGAACGGATACCCGCCCGTATAGCTGCGAATCTCATCGGCTATTGCAGGAATATCCATGCCAGTAGCATGATCCGCTTCGTATTCCGAAAGCATCGTCGCAATCTCGTCCGGGGAGAACGACATGTCGACCTCGAAATCGGCGGCTATGTTCCATGGCGAATTGTATATCTTGTCGCCGGACGACTCGGACGAAATCAGCCCCTCACCCAGCATCTTGAGCTTGATGTTCTTGATGTCGTAGACTCCCGCCAGTATGACGCTATGGAACGTATCGTCCGCGCCTTGTTTCCTGGCGAGGAACTTCTCCCTGAGCATGCCAAGGAAGTGCAGGAACACCACATTATTGCTTGTTTTGTCAACTTCGTCGATCATCAAGACTATTTTTCTATTCCGACCTTCCGTGTCAGGGCTGCACATCCTGGTGATGTGGCTATGCAATGCCATAAAGTCTGTTATCCCGGAATCTAGCCATGCATCGACGTATTCTCTCTCGGCAGAGGTAAGCAACAATGCCCTATGAACAAGATGCGTGAACGCATCGCAAAATGCTGCTGACGTAGCAAAGTTTTCATCACCCAGACCTTCGAAGCTGATAAATGCCACAAAGTAGTCGTTGCTGAGTTCACGTTTTAGCATCGCCAGCGTCGTCGTCTTTCCGTATTGCCTCGCGCGGTTAATGGTGAAATAGCTACGCTTGTCGACCATCGCCTTAATCTGCTCGATCTTGCCGCTGATGTCCACCATATAGTCCTCTTCAGGCACGCACAGCCCGGTCACATTGAATTCTCTCATACGCATATCTCCGTATTCAGCTCTCTGTTATATATTGATAGATGCTAGAATTCCGCCCTTTATGCGGTTTTCTATACCACATTTAGTCAAGCAACGCAACCCCATCACTCGCTCCGGACGGACACATACAAGTACGACCAACTGTCGAATAATGCGAATATCGCGTCGCGCTAACAGTGCATTTCCTAGCTAGCGGTTACATCAATATAGCACTCAAACAGCCTGCCCCTCAAAGCAGCTACGACTTTGGCGGCGGCGGCAGCTGGGATAGCAGCGACTGGATCTCCCTTACTTTATCGGCAGATATATCGTATCTGCTCGCTATTTCGTCTATCGGCTCGCCCTGCGCCAACGCGCCAATAATTCCCGTAGTAATGTCAACGCCCTCCTCGCGACCTTCCTCGCGACCTTCCTCGCGACCTTCCTCGCGACCTTCCTCGCGGCTTTGCCTAACCAGAAGCCTTCGTTGCTTTTTCTCATTCTCTATCAAATTCGTAAACATACCGCTCACCCTTTCCGCGCTAATCGGCTCCACAGCGCGTTCAAATCCTTCTGCGTCATCGCTGTCGCCCATATCGTATAAGCTGCCAAGTATCTCAAATGCCGCTGCCAATATCCGCAGCTTGAAGCCCATCACCGTGCCTTCAGCCCATTATACAACATTGCGGCCGCTTTGCCAATCACCTTAAAACCTCATGCTCACACGCAGTACATTTCTCGCCCCACTCTGACATCGAAGCGCAACAACCAACATTCCTCCAATCACCAGCATCAAAACATTGCGCAAATCTCACCAACGGTCATGCACTCATGAAGGTTATCAAACGAGACGCTTGGCTCAATAGCCGTCAGCTCAATCTGCAAATTCAAAATGCTCAATGAATCCCACTGCGGCACGTCTTCCAGCAAAGTATCCACCGACAAAGTGAACTGCTCCACCTGTAAAACTTGCTCAATTAACACCAGCTTTTCTTCTATAGTCAACTCAATCACCACTTTCCAAATAACGCTTTCTTAAAGCAATCCGGTCTTTCTTTTTATTCGCATTGAATGGCATAGCATCTAACCTAATAAACCGCGTTGGAACCATATACACCGGCAAATCCGCCATCAACGCACGACGCAACGCAATCTCATCAACAACCTCATCAGAATCATAAAACAACGCAATTTGCCGCCTCTCGCCATCATACAACACGCAAACATTCTTAATACCGGGAAACTTCGCCGCAATTGCTTCAATTTCGCCCGCTTCAATACGGTAGCCCAAATGCTTGAACTGATGGTCTCTTCGCCCATGAAACAGAATGAGCCCTTCCCTCAACTCGCCAAGATCTCCAGTACGATAAATAACATCAATGTAATCCTTATGCAGAGGGTTTTGCACAAAGCTCCTCTGTGTCTTCTCAAAATCGGAAAAATATCCCAACGCAAGGCAAGAACCGCGCACACAAATCTCGCCGATCTCTCCCTGATCAACGCAACCGCCATCGTCATTTAAAAGCAAAATGTCAGTATTGGCGCATGGCTTCCCCAACGGCACTCCCCCATCAAAAGCAACACCCTTTGGCACGCGAAAAAAGATCGTCATGTCCGTCTCCGTCGCCCCATACATGTTCACAAACTCAACATCATGCAATCCGTTCATCCAGTATTGCAAGCTCTGTACAGCCATCGGCTCGCCAACGAACCATGCGCGCCTGAGCGGCAACGAACCAACACCATCCAGAGCCTTCGCTTGCGCAATATGATTATATACAGATGAAACCCAGAAAACTAGCGTAACATCATGCTCTTGCAAATAGTGCAACAGCTTATCCGGTTTGGAAAACAAACCTTCCGGTATTATGCACAGCTTAGAACCCGTTGCGAGGCAAAGAAAAATGTCCATCGCCGACACCGTAAAATAAAAAGGAGCTTGGTTCCCGATAATTTCTTCGCTCGAAATCGAAAAACAGTCTCTCGCCCAGTTGATATAGTTTATAACTCTCCTGTGCGGAATAACGACGCCTTTCGGTACGCCGGTCGAGCCGGACGTAAACAGCACGTAAGCCGGGTCAACATCGCGCGAATTCTCCAAAGTTGCCGTAACCAAGCCGCCATGCTCAATAAGCGCCAGCTCCCCCATATTGTCGTAATCAACAATAATGTCAGCAGAAACCCCGGCATCCGCAAGCATGCGCATGCCCTTTGCATCAGTTATAACCAACACAGGCTTAATAATATCAACAATCAGCTTAGTACGATTAATTGGAGCACGGCAATCCATAGGTACATAGATATTGCCGCTATAAAGCACCCCAAGCATTGCGCAAAGGCATTTAGCCCCCTTAGCCATATAAACAGCGATCATCTTCTTCTCGCATGACCTGCCGCGTATACCAACAATGTGTCCTGCGACCCGTAACGCAGCATCACGCAGCTCATTAAAGCTCAGCGTACCATCATCAGCATCCACAGCCGCACAACTACCCCATATATTACACGTCTCTTCCAGAAACTCGATGAGATTATGCATGCCAAACCTCCACAGAGCAAAAACATATCATTGTGCCGTGCGAAAAGCATATGACATATTGCCTATAAACGATTACTCTCGTCCCATATATAAATGCGCAAACTGTCAATAGCAATACCGCAAAGACAAACGCGATCGAGCAATGCCCTGATTATACCAACCCAGCAGAAAAAAAGCAATTCCTAAGGCGAGCATTGATGGGCTTGATACGCCACCCGAACACTCGTTGTGTCTAACGAGCCTTTGGCGACGACAGCATTGACATTCCTGTTGCATAATTGCCGTCTTACCACTATAATACACAAATAGAACAAACTTGTGTAAAGGATATCATCATGAACTCACTGACATATAAAACCGGCAGCATATTGGCATACCAGCTATTAGACTCATTATATACCGGTGATGAACAAGCTAGCACAGAAAACTTACAAGCCTTCTGCAACTGGTGTGGAAGCGAGAGTTCAATCTCCAATGACCTCCCGGAGCTCTCAGCTATTGACACAGTGCTAGCGCAACTAGAGCCTCACTTAGCTACAGGAGGAATAATTACTATGCGCGAACTCAACAGTTTGCGAACACCGCTTGTCGCACTGCTAGCGAGTTGGCTTAAAACTCTAAAAGTCAAGCTCTATATACAACCCGGGTTACAGCCACCGGAAACACAAATCATTCAAAAAGGCATACAGCCAATCGCAATAAGAGGCAGTTATAATGCCGTACCAGATATCGACGATGAAAGCATTAATGTCATGCTTGCAGCGAATTACGACGACCTCGATGAAACTTCTCAAAAAATCGACATCACAATCATTCCGCAAGACTTACATGCACGAGCGCGTTTCTGCTTCCCAATCGACGGATTCGATTATGACCGCCTCTACCTCTCCGGGAAGCTGCGCAGCCTCAGCTCGAGCCGCAACGACACATCGATTGTATTATGCGGATCATCATATGCCATGGTCGGTCTCAGAGAGAATCTGATGCCACGCGCCGCAACAAACTTAGCAACCAACGCACAAGACCCATATTATGCATTCCTGTCCGCAAAGACCGCAAAAAAGTATTGCAGCAAGATAAACACAGTAGTCATTGCCGGTGGGTACTATTTCTGGCACACCGACATGTCGGATAATCCATCAGACTATTACAGATCTGTTCTTATGCGCACCAACTATCCGGTCTTCAAGGACTTACATAACTACAAAGGCGAGCTTCAGCCGGCAATGCAGCAAACCCAAACAGACCCGCTTCTTGGTATCTTATTCGACCTCAGGAGCGTTTGTGAAAAAGAAAATAACAAACTTTCTGCTCGGCTCGCTCCATTGGAATACTTCAACAATGAGTATAATATCCGTCCGCCAAATGGAATGCTCAGATATTCTTTCAGGGAGCAGAGCGACGAAACAAATGAAAAAGCCGCGCAAACACGAGCGCAGGCCCACAATGGCAATAATAACCTAAAGCATCTTGAAGATAACATAAAATTGCTGTCCGATTTCTTAGCCCAGATGAGAAAAAAACAAGTGAGAGTTGTGGTCCTCATCCCACCGGTGACAAAGTTCTATAGACAATTCAGCTCTCCGGAACTTCGAACTTCTTTATATGAGCATCTGGATAAGATGCCTCCTGACAGCAACCTGAGTTTCCATGACTTATTCAACAGCGCCGATTTTGATGTCAACGACTTTCAAGACTACGACCACCTGAACACCCAAGGTGCAGACAAACTATCGAGGTGTGTGGCAGATTTGGTATAGTAATTATATCCGAATCAAATATCACTAAATATTTTCTGATTACATTCTCACAGATTATAATAGACTAGATCTCCATTTTCATAATTGTTTTAAAATCATTCAGGCTGCTTTGTTCAAAAGCATGCGAGATGTCTTTTTCTTCTTTTACCTCAACAATTTCAGAAATAAGCGTCGTCAGGTATTTTTTACATATATCGCTGTCACGGATCAGTGATACAGCTTTTTTCATATCATCAGCATTACTTCTGTTGTTGCCGATTATTCTAAAACCTTTCTCAAGTACAGTTCGAGTATTAATCGGAACTGCTTCTTCACTGACGCCCAATAAACTTATACATCCTTGCGGCATAGTAATATCAAATATCTGCTTTATCGCTGTTTCGCTTGAGCTTCCTCCAACACACTCGAATGCATGATCTATAGAAATACCATTTGGTACCTCATCAAAAGTGTATGTCCGATCTACAAAAGAAAACCTCTGAAGCTTCCGCAAGGTTTTCCCAACCACAATTATTTCAACATCAGGATAAAGGCATTTTAGAGCCAAGCTTGTTATATATCCCATATTACCGTCGCCCCATATGCCCACGGTTCCGGCATCTGTGCAGCGCGTTGAATCAAACGCTTCCAGCGCATTGATTGCGACGCTGAGCAATTCGCTAAACACATAAATCGGCAAATATTCCCCTTCTATCGGTATTAGCCTGTTTCGCTGCACGGCAACATAATCTCTAATGAAACCGTCAATACCGCTGGACACATAAGGATTCGCCGGGTCATAGTTGCTTTTTATACCACTGGTGCGAGCTTTTTCGATAAGTGGAACAAGCACTGCTTTAGAACCCTGTTTTAATCTTCCGCTGTTATCATAAAGCACAGTCGCAGTGGCCTCATGAATTAGCGCCATAGGCAGCTTAATTTTTAAGATTTCACGGCTGCGCTTACCAAAATAGTAGCGTTGATCAGCAGCGCATATGGAAAGATAATCAGGTGCAGTCAAAACAACGTCGTCTTCAAATTCGACCTCGCGCAGCACCATTTCTATGCGCTTCGTATCCACCAGCCTGTAAACGCGGCTTATCATTTCATCCTCTCCTGAAGAAGTGCTTCGGCAACTTCTAAATCATAGGGATTTATTATTTTCATGTTGGAATACTCGCCGGTAACAAGCTGCATTTCGTATCCCTGCTGTACAAAAAGACGCGCGATTTCCGTCTCCGTTTCGAGCGCGCCCCCTTGCCTTGATATATTATGGAAAACTGTGTTCAACAGATTGAGTTTAAATGTTATAGGGGTTTGCTGCGCAAACATCGTGGACTTCGGTGGAATCTCAGCCAAGGTTCGGCCATTCAACGTCACAATAATTGTATCGTTTGTTGTCATGACCGTGTTTGCCGCGCCTACTCTATCTGCCGTATCTATGTTTTCATCTATCATCCGTTGCGTTATGAAAGGCCGCACAGCATCGTGAGCAAGCAATATGTCTTCATCGTGGATTCCCCAGGTCATCACTATATGCTCGGATATCATTTTTATTGATGCGGTTTTATTATCTCCGCCGGCTATTACAACCACGTCTTTGCCCATCGTATCGTGTTTCGATATCATATCCTCTGCATACCGTTTCCAAAACTCATGAACTACGACAATTATTTTTTCAACCTGCCGGCTGATAAAGAACTGTTCCAGAGTATGAATAATTATTGGCTTTTTCCCTAGTTGAAGAAACGGCTTAGGCATATCTTGCCTGTTCATACGAACCCCCATCCCGGCGGCCAGGATACCTGCGTATACCATAATTACCCCTCCTTAGTTTATTCCAAAAACATCCGCCTCGCTATTGAAGGAAACTCTCTATAGTCATCAATGCGGACAAACTCGATTCCGGATCCGGGAATATCACTGTCATTCCCCCCAAGGCCGAAGTCATCGCCAAAATATATAACATCAACCCGCTCCAGCCCGCTATCGCGCAAATAGCAATCAATCGCATGCAACTTATTATACGGGCGCGGCACGATATCAAAAGACGACGTCCCTCCGATGAAAACCGTATAATCGTCGAACACTTCCTGTACTCTGCTGAAATACTTTCTGCGCTTTTTTCTGTCAGGATCGTATAACAGTTTTTTTTCAAGAGACGCCGTTGTCCCCAGTATTGGAAACGTCAGCATGCCGGATGCGTGAAATTCCATACAATCGCCATCGTAGTTATCAAAGCCAAACTCGGTACGGAGAGCTTCCGCCCGCACCAAAATATCCTCCCTGTCTACTGCCTCTGTGTGCTTCTCCTGGATGACTAGTTTGCCGTCCATAACAGTTGAATATTGCATGCCATAAAACCCTATAATGTCAAGGGGGAACTCTCCCATTTGTTTGTATACCCGCTCGCATCCTCCCGCACATACCATGAAAAGTCGATAACGGAGCGTCAATTCCTCCAAAACCTTGCGGCATACTGCAGACAACGCACTTTTGTGCTGCGTAATGGTGCCATCCAAATCCATCGCAATCAGTTTTTTAGTTATATAACTCACAAGACAATATCTCCGTATTAAGACCCCTCAATCTAGTCCACATTGAGCAAATCTTCTTATCATGTTATCTTCATATTTCAGACAAAATTATACCTCTGATCTATTTGTTTCTCCTGAACCTACATAGTTGATGCGCTCCTGCTTGTCCAAATAAACCAACTGCGCTGCATTGATGTTTTCCAACCTTTGAATGAGCAGATTCTTCTCGGACAGATTGATTCCCGGTGACTTAAGGATGTTATTAAGTCGAGCACGATGTGCGATACACATGATATGAAAAGCATCTTTCGGCATATCTTTGATCCGATATTTGGCGCTGTGGGGGTGGGTCATTTCCGCACCTTTATACAACGTGATATCTGCTATAGCTTCAAGAGCTAGAAAGGCATCGTCAAAGCTTTGCATAGCATTTTTAAGGCTCGATGTCGCTTGGGAATCCATTGGATCGCATAATGCCAATTCCTGCGCGATAAATGTATACTCAGCAAGTATTACCAACTCTAAGTCTTCTGATGTAACCTTTTGCACTGTTTTGAATGTATCAATTGCCATTGTCAGACCGCGTTGATAGCTTATTCTGCCCTCGCGCTCCATCCCATCCGTATTCAACCAAATTCGGCCTTGTGCGATATCTGCTTCGCTGATAATAACGCTATCGAGCAAGCCAATCCGATCCATACTTTGCCTCCGCTTCCGCTAGATTATACCCACCATCAGTCAAAAATTCTGCTCCAACCTTTTCCTTGAATACCTTTGCCAGATATGCCGGTATGGGGATCGTTCTCCTTAGTGTTTTGGATTCTTCGATTCGTCCAACTTCCTCCAATTCAATTGTCTTCATATAAATGTCTGCTTTTTCGCGTTCAGTCATAAGCTTGTGTTCCATGTTTTACCTCCGTATTTCAAATTTATCTGATAGAAATCCAACAACTATAGCAGTTTCGCAACGCTACCTCTCATTATCGGCACTGTTCCCGTAGTAAAGCCTCAAAATCTGTTCCGCATGGAGTAGGTCTTCTTTGTATGTTATCTTCATGTTATGTCTGAAATCAAAATATTTTAACACTTTCCTATCGTCCGGCAACTGCTGCACTGTAGCAGTAATCGTCGATTCTGCGGAAAAATGACGATATAAATAATCAAACCTGAATGCCTCCGGAGCTTGAATTAGGTAATATTCATCCCGCATTGTAACCGCTTCTCCATCGCGTCCGAGGCTATCGGTAATATGCTGTGTCGTAATCACGGCATCGTATTCATCGAGATAACTATAATATTCATCTATAATTTTAGTCGTCAAAAATGGTCGAACTGCTTCGTTGATGAACACTTTTTCGCAGGAAGGATAAGTAACATTGATGTAGTCCAGCCCTTTCTTCAATGATTCATTCCTTGAAGCGCCTCCCTCAATGCACGTAACGCCATATGCACCAGAAAGGCGCTCAACATACTGCGTACCAGCGATTATTATGGTTTCATTCATTAAATTTGAATTCAAAGACGCGTCAATCGAGTATGCGATGACCTCTTTGCCCATCAGCATATAGTACTGCTTAGGAGTCCCGCTCCCGAAACGCACCCCGGATCCCCCTGATAGTATGAGAGTAATATTCATAGTATCTCCTGCGGTGTTATACTTTTATATGCAATTCGCTTTTTAGTACTTTTTGTAACGTCTGAGAAGAGTTAACGTTTGCGCGTTCTGCCTGTTCATTTAACCACATAGGTATGGTGAGTGTTTTCTTTATTGACTTATTCTCAAAGAAACGCCGGTATATCTCCGTGTCAACTGCGATAACACTCGTGAATTGTTCTCTTGTGATTATTATATCCTGAGGTCTGCTTGCCTCTGGTATTGGTTTTTTATCTTGCTCCAGATCGTACAAGGTTAAGTTGAGTACATCTTGTGCAATATAGACAGCATCTGCCATATCATCGCCGCTTGTATAACACCCCTGTATGTCAGGAAAATTAACACTAAACAGACCGTTTGCCGCTTTTGTAAATACTGTAGTATATGCATATGTCATAATACTATCAGCATTTCCTTTTCGTCGGTATGGAAAATATGCGCCCCGTACTCGCATACCGTGATGCCCTCGATGCTATCACAGTACGTATTGCCACCAATATGATCCCGTTTGTCCATGACAAGGCAACGCTTACCTTAAGTGTTGCCTCATGAGCAAACACAGCGCCAGATAGGCCCATGCCTACAACCAGATAATCGTACATCACAAAAATGCTTCTTTCACAATGTATCTGAGGACCATTTATCTACATAATAGCCCTGTGTAGCACCTCAAAAAGCACCTGTGGCTGCTTTATTCCGCATTAATTAAATTCAATTCCCAAAAAATGTGGTATAGGTCAGCCGATGGGAACCATCTCGATGCCTAGCTTTTCAAAGATCTCCTTGTCGTTCTTTGTCATGTTGCAGATGCTCCATTTATCGCCAATTTTCGCTTGAGTAATTCTTGATGCCATAAAGAGCAACGCTCCCACATTCATGGACTTGATCATCTGGTTGTTGATAAGAATGCCGTCGATTTTGTAGAACATCTGCAAGGCAAGGAACTCGATGAACGCCCACGCCTCCTGGGCCGCGAAACTGGCCTCGTAGCTCATCTTGAACCCCAGGGTG
>WRMX01000055.1 GCA_009776905.1 Oscillospiraceae bacterium | reverse complement strand
ACCGTTTGAGGTGCGAAATCCGTGGTTTACCGGAAACTGCGGTGTTATCACATACACTATGGATGAACTGATAGGTTCTAAAATCAGAGCACTATACCAACGGAAAAAAGGGCGAGATTTGTTTGACATCTATTACGCGCATAAAAATGGTTGTCTTGATATCGCCAATACCATTCTATGCTACAGGAAGTTTATGGAACACTCGGTTGGCGATGTTCCGTCAGCAAAACAATATTTGGATAACCTAGCTGGAAAACTTGGTGATTCAGCTTTTTGCTCAGATATGGAGCTATTACTTCGCCCAAGCATAGAATACAATATTCATGATGCTTATGAAGAATTTAGGAATCACTATATAGAGGCAATGTAAACCTACAGATAACACTGTCAAAACCCAATTGCGACTCTCCCAAAAAC
Organism: Oscillospiraceae bacterium; assembly: GCA_009776905.1. Taxonomy (GTDB): domain Bacteria; phylum Bacillota; class Clostridia; order Oscillospirales; family Oscillospiraceae; genus WRMH01. Next base: position 18,197 of record WRMX01000055.1, on the reverse strand, counting down.
TTGTATGCATTCCGTTTTGGGCACTTCGTAATCACCCCTCCGTGAAATTCCTTAGCCTGTTGGTATTGGAATTTGAAAAATATTCCGTGTGAAATTCGTGGTGCAAAGGGCTATTTTGCTATCGTGGCTTCCATCGTTTTCGCCTGTGGTTTCTACGTAAACGCTGTTTTGTCACAAGTTAAAATGTTATTGACAACTCTATACTTTATGGTACAATAAGCAAGCACGTCAGGTTCATTTTTGCATTTGCGGGCGAGGCGGATCCGCCCGATGCGTACATTTGCTCGAGGCCTCGTTTGATCGTTTGCATTCTGCATTTGCGATGTGCGATATTATTCTTGGCGCATTGCGAGACGTAGGATGCGGGACATATGACGCATAATGATGAACCGGCATTATCCTTGCTCCCGGCGGGACCGGGGGCCATATGACCATAAGGAGGTAGAAGAATGGCTAAGACATCGGCAAATTACGAGCTCATGTACATCATCGACGCCGACATCGGCGAAGAACAGATCGCCGCTATGGTTGAGAAGTTCAAGGCGCTTATCGAAGCGAACGGCACTGTGAATGAGCTTGACGAAATGGGCAGGAAAAAGCTGGCGTATTTGATCAACGACAAGCCTGACGGGTATTACGTGCTTGTCAAGTTCACGTCCGGCCCGGAATTTCCGGCAGAGCTGGATCGCGTACTTAAGATCACAGACGGAATCATGCGCTCGCTCATCACTGTCATTGGCGAATAGGAGGAACTATGAATCAAATCGTTATCATGGGCAGGATGACACGCGACCCTGAATTGCGGCAGACGCCGAATGGGGTTTCTGTGGCGTCGTTCACGCTGGCTGTCGACAGGGGGTTCGCCCCGAAGGACGGCGGGGAGAGGCAGACTGATTTTATCGACGTCGTCGCTTGGCGCAATACGGCCGAGTTTGTCTCTAAGTATTTTGTGAAAGGCCAGATGGCTGCGGTGACTGGGCGTTTGCAGATCCGCGATTGGACCGATAAGGATGGCAACAAGCGGAGGAGCGCGGAGGTCGTCGCGGAGAACATATACTTTACGGAGAGCAAGAAGAGCAGGGAGGCGAGCTTCGGCCCCGTCGAGCCGAAGGATGATTTCAGCGGCGGGTATTCCACGCCCGTCGAGAGTTCTGATTTTTCCGAGCTTGACATGGACGACGGGGAGCTGCCGTTCTAACGCGAGGCTTACCGCGTGTACAGGATTATTTTGATAATATATGGGAGGTGATAATTTGCCAAACGATAGAGATAACAGGCAGCATGCGCGCAAGCGCAGGAAGGTTTGCCAGTTTTGCGTGGATAAGGCGCAAGAAATTGATTATAAAGACGCGGCCAAGCTCAAAAGGTATATTTCTGAGCGCAGCAAGATTCTGCCGCGCAGGACGACCGGCGTTTGCGCGCAGCATCAGAGGACGCTCATGATCGCCATTAAGCGCGCCCGTCATGTTGCCTTGCTTCCGTATGTGACGGACTAGGCGCTTTGGGCAGTCCCACGAATAGACAACGAGAAGCGGCGCTGACTTATGCAGTCGGCGCCGCTGCTTTGGTGTTGGTCGGGCTATTGAAAATGCTTTACCTGCGTTTCACCAGTTGCGCTGCCATGACAGCGGCATTTGGGAGGCATGTGGTATTATGATAGCTATGTGCGTTTTATAAGTTTGTCATTTATCTGCGGAGTTGCCGCTGATCGTGTCGTACGGCCAGTATATGATGCCGCCAAAGTCGTATACCCGGGTATAACCCATTTGCGCGAGGGCTTTTGACGCGGCTGCGCTTCTTGCGCCGGAGCGGCAGTAGACGATGATGATCATATCTTTATCGGGCAGCTTGTCCGGAGCAGCCGTGTTGATTTCAGTGTGCGGAATTAGGATCGCGCCGTCGATCCGCTGTTGGAGATACTCAGCTTCCGTGCGGACATCCAGCAATATGTATTCTTCGTCGCCGTCGATGATTTGTTTCGCTTCTTGCGCGGTGATTGTGCTGTAACTCATTTCATCATCCCCTCCTTCGTCGGTGTTATCGGTTGTTGTGGGGGCTGTGGTGCTTTCGTCGGTGCTATCGGTTACTGTGTGGGCTGTGGTGCTTTCGTCCGGTGTGAGGTTGGCTACAGGGGAGGTGTCGTCCGGCGCGGGGTTAGTTGCAGGGGAGGTGTCGTCATCATACGCCGGATTTGTCGTTGAGGGGCCGTTTGCGGCGCCTGACACGCTTTCCGGCGCTTTCGTTGTTCTGCATCCGGAGAGCAAGATAATTGCCGAGAGTAATATGAGAAGGATTCGTTTCATGTTGTTCTATACTTTCTGCGTTTTTTGCGAATGTAAAGATTGGTATTGATTATGTAGAAATACTGTGATACTATCTCACAAGTGAGGCCATTATCAGGGCCGCAGCGACCGTGAGGTGTTACCGCACCGCACGGGGAATGTAGGGTACACGTTTACTCGATGCCTACAAACACGGATTATTCCGCCGCTACAGCATTATCAGTATACCCGATTTTCAGGGTTCATTCAAGCTGATTTTGTAATATGTGGCTGTTTGAGTTTCCCGTGTATAACGCTGAAGGTGTTTTTGGCGCGTAGGCAAGGCAAATTTGCCCCTGCGCGCTTTTATTGTGGCCTTTCTACGATGCCCGGCGGGCGGGCATTTGTCCCGCTCGCCGGATATTCACAAAGGGTGGGGTGATGTAGCAGCACAACCTATCTTTCGGACGGGATTGTCAAACAAAACCATAAAGAACAAGGGGGAGAAGAAATGCGAAGAACTGTAAAAAAGGGAGTAGGGGTTTTTATTGCGGCAGTGATGTGCTTTTCGCTGCTGGCAATGACGGCAAACGCGAGCAGTGCAGATTTTACTATTGAAAACGGTGTGTTGACGGAATACAAAGGCACGGGCGGTAATGTCATAATACCAAACAGCGTCACGAGCATTGGTGAAAATGCGTTTTATTCGTGCGAAAACCTGACAAGCGTGACGATACCAAACAGCGTTACGAGTATTGGTAATAGCGCGTTTGCATTGTGCGAAGGCCTGACAAGCGTGACGATACCAAACAGCGTCACGAGCATTGACAATGGCGCGTTTAATGGTTGTACAAGACTGACTGGTATAACGATACCAAACAGCGTCACGAGCATTGGTGGAATGGTATTTATGTATTGTACAAACCTGACAAGCGTGGCAATTCCCGCTAGCGTCACGAGCATTGGAGATTATGCGTTTATGGGGTGTACAAATCTGACAAGTGTGACGATACCCGTTGGTGTTACGATAATTGAACGTATGACGTTTGCATTTTGCGAAAGCCTGACAAGCGTGACGATACCAGACAGCGTCACAGGCATTATAGAAGGTGCGTTTATAGAATGCATAAGCCTGACAAGCGTGACGATACCAAACAGCGTCACGTATATTCAAGATTCAGCGTTTGCTAAATGCACAAACCTGATAAGCGTGACGATACCAGATAGCGTCACAGGCATTGGCCCTTATGCGTTTAATGGTTGCGAAAGCCTGACAGCAATTTATGGTAAAGCAGGCTCTTATGCTGAGACTTACTCAAAAGAACAGGGCATTCCCTTTTCCACAGGGACGCCGCCTGCGATACCGCAGATGTCACAGGTGCCCGCGCAGCCCGTGGCTCCGGCGCAGCCTGGTTCGACAAAGGTGAACCCCACTCCGTCAACCGTATATGTCAATGGCACGGCAACCGCGTTTGAGGCGTACAATATTGGGGGCGCGAACTACTTTAAGCTGCGCGATTTGGCGTATGTACTCAATGGAACGGAGAAGCAGTTCGAGGTCGGGTATGACACTGCGACAAAGGCGATTACGTTGACGAGGGGGCAATCGTATACACCAAACGACAGCGAGATGGTGCAGGGGGACGGAAAAGCGAAAAGCGCGATTCCCACGCCGTCGACGATATATTTGAACGGCAATGTGCTTGACTTGGTTGTGTATAACATCGGCGGGAGCAATTTCTTTAAGCTGAGGGAGCTTATGAAAGCCATTGATGTTTATGTCGGTTATGACAGCGCCACGAGGGCGATAACTTTGGACACGCGGTATGGGTATTTGGATGAATAGTGCCTTTGCGGGCGGCGGTCACGGGTTGCTGCGGAGCCTCATGGGCGGGCAGCATCAGAATTGTGAGACGGAGCCTCACGGGCGGGCATAAACCTTCATAAGGTGTGCGCATTTACGTATTTATACGTGATTATGAATAAGGGAGGATTTTGATTATGAAAAAGAGGTTTGTTGGCATTGCTTTAGCCGTTCTCATGCTGTTTGCGTTGATCCCTGCAACCGGGTTGGCGGCGGACACATGGCAGACGGCGACCACGTTGGCGAAGGATACCCCGGCGACGTTTACCATTGAAGCGACAAATGATGTGAAGTGGTATAAGCTCACTGTACCAAGTGCGGACCAGACAATTAATATCAGCGTAGACAAGGTGGACGGCGGGGGCTTTGCTGCTTCTATCAACATCAATCTATATGAAGGCAACACGTTGATGGGCGGTAGGGAGAATTCGATTTATGGCACTGGGAACTTTTCTGTTGCACGGGACAACTTTTACCGCAAATTGACGGACGCGGGAGACTACTATTTAAAAATTGCCGGAGGAATCAATCTTTCAGCGCTGCGCATCAAGTATACGCTTATCGGACCTGATGCGTATGAAAATAACGATGAATGGAAAAACGCAAAGCAAATGACAATGAATTCACCGATTTCTTTTACCATTACTGCAAGCAATGATGTCGATTGGTTCAAATTAACCGTACCAAGCGCGGATCAAACGATCAATTTCATTGTTGACAGGCCTGAGGGAGGCGGATTTGAGAACTCGGTCAACATTAACCTTTATGAAGGCAACACATTGATGGGCGGCAGAGAGAATTCGATTTATGGCACTGGAAACTTTTCTGTTGCGCGGGACAACTTTTACCGCAAACTTACTGATGCGGGGGATTACTACATAAAAATAACCGGCGGGGTTAACTTGTCGGCATTACGCATTAGGTATGCTCTTGTTGCTCCTGATGCCTATGAGAACAACGATGAATGGAAGAACGCCACGCCTATGGTGAAAGATACTCCGATGTCGTTTACCATAACAGCAACGAATGATGTCGATTGGTTTAAGGTAAGTGTTCCAAACGCTGATGAAACAATCAAAATTGGCGTTACCAGACCGGCCGGCGGCGGCTTTGAGAGTTCAGCCAACATAAACCTATATGAAGGCAGCACATTGATGGGAGGAAGAGAGACATCGATTTATGGCACCGGCAACTTTTCCGTTACGCGGGAATTTGAACGGAAGCTTACCAATGCCGGAGATTATTATTTAAAGGTTTCCGGCGGCACTAATTTCGACCCTCTCTCAATTACCTGTAACTTCGGTTATCCGGGGGCTGTGATCAAAAACCCGGGAGCGGCGCCCGACACTACCCCGACGCCGACGCCCGTTCCGACGAATCCCGGAGCTCCTACACTGTCGTATTCCGCCATATTGGCAGAAGGCGACGCTACCCAGACCGTGGGCGTAAGGCTCACATGGACGCCGGTTCAGGGCATCACATATTATCGCGTATACAGGGCGGAAGTCAGCGGGGGATATACGTACCCGCTTACGGACTTTGCGATAGAAGGGACTTCATATGTGGACGTCAAGCTGCGTGAAGGCCGCACCTACTGCTATATCGTCCGCGCGTTAATATCGGAAGGCGATGCGTTTGCGGGACTTGATGAAACGCTCGGCCCGGTCTCGAACGAGGTTTGGACAGAGGAGATCGATCCTGTGCCGTGCCCGAGGTGTGGAAAGATCAATTGCACGGAGCATACGAAGCAATACATTCTGATGCAAATCGACAATCCTATGATGGAGGTCAATGGCAATATTGTCGAGGTCGATCCGGGGCAGAAGACCGCGCCGATGATCCGCAATGATCGAACGATGCTTCCTATCCGCGCAGTGGTCGAGACCATGGATGGGGAGGTTAGCTGGGATGCGGGCGAGAGAAAGGTGACGCTCGATGCGTGCGACAATTTGGTGTTGATGTGGATCGGGAATTACGATTATGTAGTAAATAATGAGAACAGGGAAATGGATATCGTTCCGTTCATCGAAGGGGGCAGGACGTATCTGCCGTTGCGTTTTGCGGCGGAGAACCTGAATTGCAGGGTTACATGGTTGAATGCGACGAAGGAGATTTTGATCGTTTACGGCAGCGATAATTAGCAGCCGGCTGCTGCGGGTGGCATGTTGCAAGGCTTGCGGGTTGCTGTGCTTTTGAATATCGCTATCAGCACGAGTATCATTTTCGGAACGAGTATCATTTTCTGCGGTTGAATAACAAGAGCCGTTTTCGGAGGCAGGTTGAAGCAATTTGCCTTTGCTCTCGAAAACGGCTTTTGTGCATAGCTGACTACCAATTTCGGCAGAACAAGATTCTTCGGTCGCAAGCTCCCTCAGAATGACATTCACTAAAAACCGTATGCGATTGTATCACCGCATACGGTCGTGTGTACTAAGCTGTTTGCTTAATGTTGCTGTAGGTGTCATTTAAGCGTGATTGCCGCAGTTTTTCGCAATACTTGCCTGATTGGATCGACAACCAGACCTGCGGATTCCAGCACTGTCACACCTAACAAAGGTTCACAGTTGTTTTCACCAAATACAACATTCGCTGCGACTTTTTCTCCGTTGACAGAGATAAATGCATATCCGACATCGTAGCTTGTTACTTTGCCGTCCGCAAGCTCATAATCGCGTTTGCTTTCACGTTTGATTCCTATTTTTTCAAGTTCATTTGCCGGGATAACCGTATCAGTTGCACCGGTATCAACAAGAAACGATGCCGAATAGTTTTTGCGATCTCCTTTCAAATTTGTGACTGTGGTCATTGCATATACGCATCCCATCATTATCATCCTTTCAAATAATGTCTTTTTTTGAGAAGCTGCGGAGCGCGAAGAGCATGAACGCGACGGCGTAGATTCCGATGTATACGTACATCAGCGTGCTTGGCGGGTTGCCTCCGCCGCTGAGGCCGCCGGCGAATCGCGCCGCGTTTTGCGCGAGGCTGGCGCTCGGCATTATGAATTCTTCGCATGTCAGATATAGGACGTGGAACGGCGATATCAAGCTGAGGAACACGCCCGCGCTGCTGACGGAGCGACTGCTCAGAAGCTGGCCGACAAGCTCGACCATGCCGCCGATGTTGCCGAGTATGTAGATGAAAATCATCAAGATGCCGTTTGGGACCGTTCTGAACCTTGTGGAGCCCCAGAGGGTGAGGCATAGCACGGCGAGCGGAGCTGTCAGGAAGAGGAGCCAGCCGCCGAGGATTCTCCATATGGAGAGGGCGGTGATGGTGACGAGGCCTGATAATCCGCCGATTATGAGAAGCAAAGCGTAGAAGGCTGTGGCGAACGCGGCTGTTATGAGGACAAGGCCAATAAATTTGCCGAGGATGTATTCGGCGCGGCGGATGGGCCGAGAGAGGATTCCGTGGGACAGGCCTGTGTCGAGGTCCGATGCGACCGATCCTGCGGCGAGCATTATCGTGAGCAGCGCGAGCAGCATCGATGCGAATTGGAGCCCCATGGTGGTCAGGAGATATGAGGCGGTGTCGATGAGCCCGCCGGGGATGTCCATTCGCAGCGCGTAGTGGAGCAGGATGCCCCAGAGGAGCTGGAATAGTATGGCTATGGAGCCCATGACGATGAAGGTTTTGCGTCTTGCGGCTTCTCCGAATGTGGCTCGCATTATTGCTATCATTGAAATCCCTCCTCGCTTGCGCTCCTGTCAGGTATTGGTTCTTGCTGCGGCTGCGGGGCTGCGTTAGGTTGGTAGGAATTGGAGGGGTACAGCGGCGGCTGCGGCTGCGGGGTTGCGTTAGGTTGGTAGGAATTGGAGGGGTACAGCGGCGGCTGCGGCTGCGGGGCTGCGTTAGGTTGGTAGGGATTAGAGGGGTACAGCGGCGGCTGCGGGGCTGGGGGCGCCTGGTCCTCGCCTACGATGCGCAAGAACGCGCTTTCGAGCGTTTCGTGTTCGGGGGTCAGCTCATGGAGTTTCGCGCCTTGGTTGACGATGAAAGCTGCGATCTCGGGTATGAGGTCGCGGGATTTTAACGCTAATGTAATAGCGCTGTCGGCGTGGATTTGGAGGTTTTCGTCGAAATGCTCGCGGAGCGACGCGAGGCAGGCATCGTCAAGCCCATCGGCGCGGAGGCGCAGCGTGACTTTGGATTCCAGAAGGTCGCTCATTTTGCCGAAGCGNGCGACCTCGCCGTGATGGATGATCGCTATGGAGTCGCAGACGGACTCNACCTCGCTGAGCAGATGGCTGTTCAGGAACACCGTCGTCCCATTATCTCGCAGGGATGATATGATGTCGCGGACTTCCTTGCGGCCTATGGGGTCGAGGGCGCTTGTGGGCTCGTCGAGAAACAGGAGCTGCGGATCGGGCAGCAGCGCGACTGCGAGGCCGATGCGTTGCTGCATCCCTTTGCTGTAGCCTCCGACCTTTTTCTTCCCTTGGTCGGCGAGGCCGACGCGCAACAGCGCGTCATCGATGCGTTGCCTTGATTTTGGGAGCTTGAACAGCCTGCAATGGAAATCAAGCAGTTCCGCTCCTGTCATCCATGGCTGGTAGCGGAACTGCTCGGGTAGGTATCCCATTTTTTTGCGGGCGCTGACGTCTCCGAGGGGGCGGCCTAAAACGGAGCCGGAGCCTGACGTGGGGAAGATCAGCCCGATGAGCATTTTGATGCACGTGCTTTTACCCGCGCCATTGGGCCCGAGAAACCCGAAGATTTCACCGGCTCCGACAGATATGCTGACGTTATTGCAGGCAAGCGTGCTTCCGTAGCGCTTTGTGAGCGCGTCAGTTTCTATGAGCATCAGCGGACGCTCCGAGCGATGGACGTGAGCTCGCCTGTGGGTTGGGACCCGGCCAGAATGTATAGCACGCCGTCTTTCGCCCAGACAAGTACTGAGCTCTCTTCAAGCATGTTATCTATAACTGATGGAGCAGACGATTCGTTTGCCGATGGGGACAGGCCAAGGCTGCCAAGCAGCGCTTCGAGATCAGACGCGGTGTATATGTAGCCGAATGATCCGCCAATCGTGACTCTCTGGCCAAAGCCTTCGATGACCGGCACATATGCTATGCCGGAAGTGAGGTCGATGCCGGAGAGCTGCTCGCGGAGGTCTTCGGTCCAAAGCGGCAGGGAGAGCAGGCTTTCCGAGAGCGCGTGCAGGATTTGGGCGTCGCCTTGTGCCAGCGGCATTTGTGTGGCGATCAGAAGGTTTTCATTGTATTCAATGATCGCTGCCGCGGGGGTTATGATGGTGATTTTGGCTCCGTCTGCGTATGCGGGGAGCGGTGTTGCGCCTATATAGGAAAGTATTGCGTTGATTTTGTCCGGGCTGATCGTGATGGTCTGAGACGTCGACGTGACCATCGCTATCTGCGGCGTTTGCGAGCGTAGGTCGCGGGGGAGCTTGAGGTCGAATGCTGTGAAGTCTGCGGGGTCGTCAAGCATGATGAGGACGTCCTCCGCAAGCGTGCTTACGTCCATCGATTCGATGTCTTTTTTGGCATCGTCGCGGAAGGCCGCAGCATCGGCGTTTTTGCCGCCGGTCATTGCAGAGATGAGCGGCTCATATGTTTGCAGCGTTTGCGCAATGTGATCGATGTCGGCGATCGTGATGTTGATCGCATGCACGTCCTGCACGCGGAATATGGACAGCGCGTCCACGGCGAATGTTTGCAACGGCTGGATGAAGATAAACAACGCCACCAATAATATAATGGCCGGTATTGTTATCATTGTTCTGCGTTTTTTCATTATAGGTGTGCCCCCCTGTTGTGATTTGGTTGTGATGATTATATACCGATATTATGCAAAATGGTTAATGTTTTGTGAATATTGGTCATTGTTGCTTAACATGCAAACATGGCGGTTTCCGGGCCGCCATGTTTTTTCTGCTTTTGAGGGGGGCAGCGGCTGGCATTGAGAAGGAGGCAGAGCCTCAAAAATTCCCAAAACATTGAATTATCTATAATGTTTCATCATGTATTTGCGCTCCAAAATAGCCACGAATAGTGAAAATGACACACGAAATGTGTGATTTTTCGCCGAAATGTGAAAATTATTTGGAGAACAAAACGTGTAAAAATTGCCCCAAATCAGCCTAATTGCTCGGTTTGGGGCTTTTATTTCGATGAAATAGATAGAAAAAAGTATGAAAAACATCAAAATCCTTATTGACATTAAAGTTACTTTAACAATTACGATAATGGTGTCCTTGAAAGAGAGGCAAGATTGAGCGAAATGTTGAGAACCGTGTGAGTGACAAACTCAACAACATATGCTTATTCTGCAAACAAATCATAACGCGATGTTGAAACAGTCTTTAAGAAAGGAGGGATTCGCATGAGTCTCGGAGAAAAATTAAGAAACTTGCGCCAAAAGGGTAAAAGAACCCTCCAGGAGCAAAGCGCCATACTAAATGTGTCAATGAATTCCGTATACAGATGGGAGCATGACCTGGCGGTGCCGAGGAAATCAATGCTCAAAACGCTTGCTGACCATTACTCCGTGCCACTGGATTGGTTGCTATCGGAGAGCGCTGCTGCTTCTCTTGTGAGCGATACCGAGCAGAAGCTGCTTTGTATGTTCCGCAAGCTGTCAGATAACAGCAAATTCAAAGTTTTGGGGTATGTCGAACGCATGTGCGTCGAAGAGTATGGGCTTGACGTTATGTATTAACGTGAGGTTTCACCCCTCAACACGGATAGATGCGGGGTTCGGCGCTACGCCATTAAGGTGCTATCCCTGCTGCTCGACCGGTGTTCCGTCCGTCATGCAGCAGGGATAATGCTATGTAGCGCGCTCGGCACCTACGCTCGGTGCTGAGCAGTTTCTCATGGAAAATTGCTACTTGACAAGGCGGGGGGCGCGTTATATAATCATCGGCATCGGGAGACTCCGCTTTTTTGGAACGCCAAACAGAGATATCGCGCCGCCGGCTGCAAGTGCGATTTTGGCAAGTAGTGAGCGCAGGGACACTTCCGTCGTCCCCGGAACATAAGGAACCGTTCGCAGTTCCTAATATAAATTAAGCGGGCGCGCGTTGCGCGCCAATTCGGGTGGCACCGCGGGCTGTTTGGCTCGTCCCGGAGATTATTCGTTAATTTCCGGGGCTTATTCTATTTTTAGGGGGAATTTCAATGCAAAGAACACATCTCGCGGGGGAGCTACGGCAGGAAAATATCGGCGAGCGCGTGCGCTTGTCGGGATGGGTCGATACGATCCGCGACCATGGGGGCGTCAAGTTCCTCGATTTGCGCGATATCAGCGGTAAAACGCAGATCGTCCTGCATGACGATGCCATGCTCGAGGGCGTCAATCGCGAGGCCGTCATATCGGCATATGGCGAGGTGCGCGCGCGCGGCGAGGATACCGTCAATCCAAAGCTCGCGACCGGGTATGTTGAAGTTTTTGCCGACAAAATAGAGGTCTTGGGGCCGTGCAAGAACGTGTTGCCGTTTGAGATAAACGAGTCCGTCGCGACGCGNGAGGAGGTCCGTCTCAAATACAGGTTCCTNGACCTGCGCAATGCCGCGGTTAGAGACAATATAATCATTCGCTCGCAAATCATCAGCTTCATTCGGAAGACAATGGAAGCGATGGGTTTCATCGAGATCACGACGCCGATATTGACCGCGTCATCGCCGGAGGGCGCGCGCGATTATCTTGTTCCGAGCCGACGTCACAAGGGCAAGTTTTACGCGCTGCCGCAGGCGCCGCAGCAATTTAAGCAGTTGTTGATGGTTTCCGGGTTTGACAAGTATTTTCAAATCGCGCCTTGTTTCAGGGACGAAGACGCAAGGCTGGACCGCGCGCCGGGCGAGTTTTATCAGCTCGACTTTGAGATGGCGTTTGCGGAGCAGGATGATGTTTTTAGAGTGGCGGAGGAGGTTTTATACAAAACTTTCACCGAATTCTCCGATAAGAGGGTGTCGAAGCCTCCGTTCCGAAGGATCAGATATGACGATGCCATGGTCATGTATGGCTCCGATAAGCCGGATTTGCGCAATCCGCTGATTATTCATGATTTGACGGAGTTTTTTGCGAATGCCGGATTTTCGATGTTCAAAGACAAGCCTGTCAGGGGCATCGTCGCCAACTGCGCAGGGCGGCCGAGGAGCTTTTTTGAGAACTCGCTCAAACACGCTACGAGCATCGGGATGCTTGGGCTCGGCTATCTCACGCTTTCCGAGGGCGATTTCAAGGGACCGATCGAGAAATATCTTTCCGCTGAGGAGAAAAGCGAGCTCATTTCCATGCTGGGCATGAACGAGGGCGAGACGGTGTTTTTCATCTGCGACGACTTGCCCATGGTCAACGGCTATGCGGGATCGATACGTGCTTGGCTTTGCAATGCTTTGGAGTTGCTGGACAAAGATGCGTATGAGTTTTGCTTCATCACGGACTTCCCCATGTATGAGTTTAACGGGGAAACGATGAAAATAGATTTTACGCACAATCCGTTTTCGATGCCTGCGGGGGGGATGGAGGCGTTGATGACCAAAGACCCGCTCGAGATCTATGCGTATCAATACGATGTCGTGTGCAACGGCATGGAGCTGTCGTCCGGCGCCGTGCGGAACCATTCGCCCGAAATTATGAAAAAGGCGTTTGCAATAGCGGGGTATTCGGAGGAGGAGCTGGAATCGAGGTTTGCCGCGTTGTATAACGCTTTTCAATATGGCGCGCCGCCGCATGCGGGGATGGCTCCTGGCATCGACAGGATCGTAATGTTATTGACGGGCGAGGAATCGATCCGCGACGTCATCGCTTTTCCGCTCAACGGGAGCGCGCAGGATTTGTTGCTCGGCGCGCCGGGCAATGTGACGGAGCAGCAGCTTCGCGAGGTGCACATCAGGGTTAGGAATTGATGGCATTGGTTTTGCCGTTACGCTCGGCGGGCGATTGTCTGTTGCTTATCGCGCTAGTATTGTCTGTTGATTATCGCGCTAGCATTGCATAATAATTCATTAGGCAGCCTTCTGTTAGAATTATCCGCTCGTCGTCGGTCAGGCCGCGGCATTCTAGCGTGATATCGCGGACAGCGCCTTTGGAAATCGTTTTAGCGGGTATTTTTTCGATGCCGGAAAGGATCGCGCTGCGCACATCGGCGGCATATATCCAATCACCCGTGTTATACTCGAACGGCTCATCATTGCTGATTGTGAATGGCACAATGCCCCAATTGATGCAGTTTGAACGGTAGCGCTTGGTGGCATATTCATAGCATATATTTGCAAGGCCTCCCAGCACTTTTTGACACGAGGCCGCTTGTTCTCTAGCGCTGCCGTCTCCGGGCTTTTTCGCGAATATGCAGGAGCCGATCGACGTTGTCGCCGTGTCGCCGCCGACTTTTTCCAGAACGGCCAGGGCTTCCGTCGCGAGGTCCGTCGGGTCTGCGGCTGTGGTATCTGAGTGGCCGGATGGAGTTGCGAGATTGCTGCGCGATGCCTTCGCTTCGATTGAGTCTACGCTGCCGGATGCAGAAGCGAGCGTGCCGTTGCGCCTTGCATCTTCCAGGCTGCGCGTCGCCTTGCTATCGGCGACATATGACGGCACTCGGCGCGATAATGCGAACTCGGACAGCGCAACAGGGTTTGACCTATATGACGAGGTCTCGCCTGAAGGGATAAGCTCGTCGGTCGTTGTCACTTCGTCGCGGATGACCGCGCACAGCCTCAACAGCAGGTTCTCTTCCGGCTTTGCGAAATCCGGCCAATCCGTTATATTCGGCCCAAGGCGCAACTCGACAGTTGGATCGGGCCGCCCGAACCCATCATAGCAACGTTTTTCATACACGCCGCCGTCGTATTTATACACGCGCGGCGTTATTTCGTATTCGATGTCTGTCGCAGCAGTCAGAACCCCGCCGTTCGCGGCCGTCGCAGCGATCGATCTGGCGTCCATCAAAGCGACGGATGCGATTTGCCCGCTTGACGGTTTTGACCCCTCGCGATTCGCGAAATTGCGCGTCGCATGGCGGACCGACAGAGTGTTATGCGCGGGGGTGTCTCCAGCGCCAAAGCATGGGCCGCAAAATGCAGGCTTCATCACGGCTCCGCATTCGATCAACGTCTCCGATATGCCATCACGAGTTATCGCCAGGGAAATTGGAGTGGAGGACGGATAGACCGACAGCTCGAAGTAGCCGTCTCCAACGGATTTTCCTCGCAAAATATCCGCTGCCTCCGATATGTTTTCGTACATTCCTCCGGCGCATCCGACGATGACCCCTTGTTCGAAAAGCACAGCGCCATTTTCGTTGATGCACTGCAGCAGGTCAAGCTGCACCTGGCCGCTTAATTCTTTATTGCATTCGTCTTGCGCCTCTTTTAATATCCTTGCGGGTTCTTTTTGCAGATCATGGATTGTCACAGCCTTTGAAGGGTGAAACGGTAATGCTATCATCGCTTCCATCGCCGATAAATCGATTTTGACCAGCGAATCGTAGTAGGCGCCATCTTCGATGGCCAGCTCGCGGTAATCCTCCGGCCTTCCGACGTTGTCGTAGAACTTCCGTACTTCATCGTCGGTTTCCCATATTGACGACAAACAGCTTGTCTCCGTCGTCATTACGTCGATTCCGATGCGGAAATCCATTGATAGCGCGCCGATCCCGGGGCCTGCAAACTCCAATACCTTGTTTTTGACCTTGCCGTGCGGAAAAGTCTCCTTGACAAGCGCGAGCGCGACATCATGCGGGCCGACCCCGCGCGGGGGAGTACCTTCAAGCCACACGAGCGTGACTTCCGGCGCATCGACGTCATAGGTGTTCTTCAGCAGTTGCTTCGCGAGCTCGCCGCCCCCTTCGCCGATGCCGAGAGTTCCGTAGCAGCCGTATCTTGTGTGGGAATCGGATCCGAGAATCATCTTTCCGCAGCCCGCCAGCTTTTCACGAGCGTATTGATGGATGACAGCATGGTTTGCGGGGACAAAGATGCCTCCATATTTTTTTGCGGCGGACAATCCGAATGCGTGGTCGTCCTCGTTGATGGTTCCTCCGACGGCGCAAAGGCTGTTGTGGCAGTTCGTGAGCGCGTATGGGAGGGGGAACTCGGTCATGCCGGATGCGCGCGCTGTTTGGATGATGCCGACGTATGTGATGTCGTGCGACACGAGCGCGTCGAACACCAGCCGCATATTGCCGGTGTTTCGTAAGCTGGCGGCGGGGTCGTTGACGGCGTTTGCGCTGCTGCCGGTGGTGTCGTTGGTGCTGGTGTTGGTGCTGGTGTTGGTGTTGCTGGCGGCGGGGTCGTTGGCGGCGCAGTCGTTGGCGGCGCAGTCGTTGGCGGCACCTTTGTCGTGCGCTCTGAGGATTTTATACGCCATCGTTTTTTCACGCGCTGCAGATGGGTCTTGCGCGAATGTCGGTGCTTGCGCGGTTGACGGGCGTTGCGCGGCGTCCGCGTATTGAGTTGCTGTTACGAGTGCGGCGTCTGCGTATTGAGTTGCCGGTACAGGCGCGCCGCCTTTTATGAAGACTCCGTTTTCTGAATATTCGACCATTGGCATATTGTTTGTCTCCTGTCATGTAACAATTACTTAATAGATTTTAGCACGAATGTCATAAAAAATTCAAGCTATGTACACACATACCCCGGAAAATTGTGTTATATTGCATTTACATTCCACGTGAAGATTACTATCCCTGCTGCATGACGGACGGAACACCGGTCGAGCAGCAGGGATAGACCATTTCGGGGGAAAAGCGGCGCGTCAAGGATGCCGCGCCCTACAACGGCGCGTCAAGGATGCCGCGCCCTACAACGGCGCGTCTGGGAAGCCGCGCCCTACAACGGCGCGTCAAGGATGCCGCGCCCTACAACGGCGCGTCAAGGATGCCGCGCCCTACAACGGCGCGTCAAGGATGCCGCGCCCTACATTTCATTTTAAATGTTTGTCCAGGAATGCGAAGATGCGTTCGACGCTTTCGGGAGCGGCGTAGCCGGGATCGGCATGCAGAAATTCCTCGCTCAAGTCCAGTTCCGCCATGCCTTCTCCTGCGACAGAATTTATTTTTTCGTATAGTTCGACGCTTTGCTGGTATGGCACGATCGGGTCATACCGCCCATGTTGGATTAGAACGGGCGGTATGCGGGGATGCACGTTGTCGATAGGGTTAATGAAGCGCACAAGGTTTGGGATGGATTCAGCCTTGGCGCCGAGCAAATCGTCCAGCGAGCTTGGCTCCCCGGGCGCCTGCGCACGCGGGTAACCTGATTCGTCATAATGCGCATGGAATTTGGCGAAATCTGACGGCCCGAACTGGTTGACGACGGCGAGAACACGGCATGTGGGAGCCCCGGGAATGTCGCCAAAGACGGGCTGGCCTTGCGTGAATGCGGCCATCATCATAAGGTGGGCACCCGCAGATGCTCCGCAAAGAGCGGTTCGCGATGGATCGAGCAGATATGTTTCGGCATTTTGTGATACCCAGGAGAGCGCCATCTTTATGTCGAAAAGGTTTTCCGGATATCGAATATTAGGGAGCAGCCTGTAATTGATGCTGATTATGGCATAGCCCCGAGCGACGCCGCCGATGAAAGGAACAACCTGCACGTCGCCTTTGTTGCCGCTTGTCCAGCCGCCGCCATGCGCGAAGAAAACGACTGGGTATGGCCCGCTGCCGTCGTTAGGCAGATATATGTCAAGAGACTGCCTCGGGTCCTCGCCATATGGGCAATTGAGGAACTTCCTCCTGATATCGGACACGTCGAGCGTCAGCTCGCCGAGGCGCGCGAACATTTTTTGCACGTCTTCGGGTGGAAAGATCAATATTTCTTCCACGTTGTTATTCCTCCTTTGACTCCGCCGCATGCGCGATTCCCTGCGGCGCGTCCGTGCGGTCGCGTTTTGCATGAGGGGAACAATTGGCAGTGAATGGGGGGACGATGCGGGCACCGCCCCCTATGGGTGCCGGGGATTGTGAATAGAGGCACGGCCCGCGTGTTCGCCCGCGTTTTTTTAGTCTAACGTGGGGGTTCCACCCCCACAACCCATCGGGACAGCTCGCTCACGGGCGAAATCTTCCGGGGTCCCCGCGAAACAAGGTTTCGTGGGGTGGAAGTTCGCCCTACTCGCTTGTCCCTCACGCAGCTACGCTGCGCACCGCGCTTCGCGCGGCGATAGTAACTGACGGACTAAAAATAACTTGTTTTTGTTGACGTTGTGAATCCGTCAGTTACTAATTAACAATAGGCAACTGATACATTATTCAAATTTGAGCGGCCGCTACTTGCCGTGCAACGCTATTAAGTCCTTTATGACCTCGCCGGCGATGATCAGCCCGGCGACGGGAGGGACAAAAGAGTTGCTGGCAGGGAGCGGCCGCTGCATATCTACGAAGTCGCTCGAGAGGGGGATCAGAGGCTGCTCTGTCGAGAAGACAACCTTCAGCTCGCCGACATCCCTTTTACGCAGCTCCCTGCGCATTATGCGAGCGATCGGGCATACAGATGTCTCATAAATATCTGCCACCCTGAAAGCCGTCGGATCTACCTTGTTCGCTGCGCCCATACTGCTGATGACCGGAATGCCAAGCGCTTTGGAGCGGCAAACCAGTTCAAGTTTTGCCGTTATGGTATCAACCGCATCAACAACATAATCATATACGGATAAATCAATTGTCGCGGCATTCTCCGGCAGATAGAATATTTTAGTCGCTAGTACGGAAACATTCGGGTTGATCTCCAGCAGTCTATCGCGCATGACGGAGACCTTGTCGGCGCCGACAGTCTTGTGCGTGGCGATGATTTGGCGGTTGATATTGGTGACATCAACAACATCGCCATCGTATAGGTCGAGCGCGCCGATCCCCGCTCTGCACAACGCCTCGGCGCAATGTCCGCCGACTCCGCCCAAGCCGAAGACCGCGACGCGGCATTTCTCCAGCTTTTCAAGAGCCGGGCTGCCGAACATCATAGCGGTTCTGCTGAACTGATTATTCATATATAGCCTCCTTCAGACTGCAATTCACGCCCGGTGAGGTAGACGTTTGTTTTGCTTCCGACCGCGTAGCAAGGAAGCGGAGCGGCGCGAATATGCGCATGGATGCGCATCTGAGCGATAAG
>WRMX01000054.1 GCA_009776905.1 Oscillospiraceae bacterium | reverse complement strand
GATCATCAGCGTCTTGTCGACGTAGTATTTACCTTCTTCCCTGATTTCTCTGAAGCTGTCGATTCCGATCGGCAGGCTGTTTCGCACATCATCCATCTTCTAGCCCTCCTTGTCGCTCATCGTGATGATGCAGCTCATCACCCATCGTGCTATTTCCTATAGAAAGACATCATGTTGCACCAACTCCCGGTTATGTCGCTGACGGCTACGCAGCTCCCCCCGCAAGCGCCGGCTCCGCAGATCCCTCCGAAAGCACCGTCTCCGCCGCTTCTGTTTCGGCGGGAGGCTCTGCTGCGACAACCGCCGGCTCCGACGCAACAACCGCCGCGTCGCTGCCGAGAAAACCGGGAATGTTCATGCCCGCCATCTTAAACGTCTCATTCAGCGGAGGAATCGAACGCATCATGCCCGAAAGGAAGCTCGACGTCGTGGGCGAGCCGCCCTCGCCGCCCATGGCGTCCCATACGGTGACCTTGTCGATTTTAATGTTCTTGATGGCCTCGACCTGGATCTTCATTATATCCTCGATCTTGTCAGCGAGCATTAGCTGGACTGCGGCGTTCGCGTCGCCTCCGGCGGCCTCGACGACCTTGCCGAAACCCACGGCCTGCTTCTCGAGAATTTCCTGAATGCCTCGAGCCTGAGCCTCCATGCGCGCGAATATCGCGTCCGCGTCACCCTTGGCGCGGCGGCGCTCCTGCTCCGCTTCCGCCTCCGCTTCGAGCTCCAGCCGCTCCTTCGCGATGCGCGCCTTAACGATGACATCGGCCTGGCCGGTCGCGGCATCGCGCTCCGCCCTCGCCTTCTCGGCGGCCTCCTGCGCGGCATACGCCTCTTCAAGCGCGCGTGCTTCGGCCGTCCGCTCCGCTGCGGTGGCGCGGCGCTGCGCCTCCGCTTCCGACTCGCGCCTCGTTGCGTCAGACTGCGCTATAAGCGCCTTGGACTGGTTTTCGCCCTCGACGGCCGTGGCGTCTGAAGCCGCGACCGCGATGCGCTCGTCCTTGATGGCCTTGGACGCGCCGATGGAGCCATCGCGGTTCTTTTCCGCGACGCTCTGCTTCGCATCGTTGATGGCCTTTGCCGCCGCTTCCTTTCCGAGTGCCTCGATATATCCGGACTCATCGGTGATGTCGGTGACATTGACGTTGATCAGCCGCAGCCCGATTTTCTTTAGCTCAGTCTCGACGTTGTGCGACACCGCCTCGAGGAACTTGTCGCGGTCGGTGTTGATCTCCTCGATGTCCATGGTCGCGATGACAAGCCTCAATTGGCCGAACATTATGTCTTTGGCGAGCTCCTGGATTTCGGTCATTTTCAGACCCAAGAGCCGCTCCGCCGCATTCTGCATCACGCCTGCTTCCGTAGATATCCCGACGGTGAAGCGCGACGGCACGTCGACGCGTATGTTTTGGTGGGACAGCGCGTTCGTGAGGTCGACGTTGATGGTCAGCGGCGTCAGGTCCAAGTATTGGTACGCCTGAATCACCGGCCAGATGAACGCCGCCCCGCCGTGTATGCATCGCGCCGAACGCGGGCTGCCGTCGGGGTTCGTCCCCACTTTTCCGAATATGACGAGCACTTTGTCCGAGGGGCATTTGCGATAGCGCGAAAGCACCAGCATCAGCATGATAAACACGAACAGCGCCACCGCGCAAACCAGAATCAAAACCATAGGTCCCATGATATTACCTCCAAATATGTCTTTACTCCCACGACAAAAGTCGCGGGAATCCTGCTTCAACGAGAACCGCTTCTTCATACAAATGTCGCGTTATAATTCACGCCCGTTGGGATGGGCGTTTATATGTTTGCCGAGCTCAAGCGCGTTATATTGAAGTTACACCATCCGGAAAGACTGTGTACTTTCATTCGGTTTCTGCCGTAGCCGTGCGCACGACAAGGCAGTCGCTGCCGACAGTGCCGATTACTTCGACTATCGTGTTCGGCTTGATGGCGTCGGCCTCGTCCGTGACAGCATCGACCTCGACGAGCCTCTCTTGCAGAAGCATCATGACCTTGCCCGTGTTTTCGCGCATTGGCGGTATCTTGATGTATACTTCCGCAGTTTGCGATAAGGCGTTTCTTAAGTTAATGTTCCCGCTTGACTGCATGCGCATGGCAAACCTTATGACCAGATACGACATTATCATCGCCGCGACGCCCGCCAGCAACGATATCTGCACAGACCATATCGGGCGTATCCCCGCCGATAGCGCCGCAAGCCCCGCCCAGCCTCCGATGGCAAAGAACGCGATAATCCCTCGGACGGTCAGCATTTTCGGGCCGCCGGATTTGCCGCCGTCCGGGTGGTCGGCATCGCTGTGGTCGGCATCGCCGTAGCCATGATGCGCTCCGCTTACGAAGTGGTGCGCCAAGCTGCCGGAGCCTAATGCGGCGTCTGTGCCGTCGCCGCTTCCATCTAAGTCGTGGACATCGAGACCGTGGACGTCGATGCCGTGGACATCGAGACCGTGGACGTCGATGCCGCCCGCATCGTAGTCGCCGCCTCCGTCGAAGCCGTGAGCGTCGAAGCCGTGCACATCGATGCCGTGTGCGTCGAAACCATGAGCGTCAAAGCCGTGCGCGCCACCTCCGTCGAAGCCGTGCACATCGATGCCGTGTGCGTCGAAACCATGAGCGTCAAAGCCGTGCGCGCCACCTCCGTCGATACCGTGGACGTCGAAGCCGCTGCCGTCCGCATCAAAATCACCCGCGTCGACATCGGCCCCATCGCTGTCAAAACTGTCGGAGTCATGCCCGAGGCCTCCCCCGACAAGCATCAATATGGCCTGCAAAATGAGGATGAGCGATGACGGAATCGCCGCGCATGCCATAATCTGCCCGGTGAGGCCTATTATACGCCACCAATCAACGAAAAACTGCATATTTGCCACCGCTCCTTTCATTATTATGTGCTATACAAGGATTCTAAGGAAATGAGACCCTATATGATTGTCATTATGAGGGACCTTGCGACCGAAGAATCTTATTCTGCCGCAAAGGCTTTCAAAGATCCATCGCTACGCGAAGGATGAGGCAGAGGAATAGCAGAAGAAAACACTCAACAAAAAACGGAATAATCAGTTACGTCTGAAATACCAAGGCTTTTGAGCAGGCTTTTCGGCGTTCTCATCGTGGGAAGCATCATCAACCGTGCGTTCCGTGGAGTTTAGCTGCGCAGCGCCGTCCGCCTCCTGCTCTGCAGCGGCGTTTTCATCGTCGACAATCGTCTCGGCCGGCTTCAAGTCCCATTCGCGCAGCGCTTGGGCGATAGTCTTCCTCGGCTCTGGAGCAGCTGCTGACTTTTCCGCATCTCCCTGCGCGCCCGTAGTTGTTTGCGCACTCGCCGCTGTCTGCGCCGCCACTGCTGTCTGCGCAGTAGCTGCTGCAGTCTGCGCTCCTGCTGTCATCTGCGCACCCGCCGCTGCTGTCTGCGCCGCTTTGCCCGGTTGCTGTTGCTGCTGCGATTGCTGTTGCGATTGCAACGGTTGCAGCAGCTTCCTTTGCGCGGCGAACAAAGCTTCGGCTCCCGTACTCCCGGATCCGGCATTCCCGGCACTCGCCGCAGCCCCGGAACCTCCGGCCACAGCCGCGCCACCGTCGGAGGCATTCCCGGCACTCGCCACAGCATCCGCATCTCCGGCCGCAGCCGCAACATCGGCAGCGGCAGCACCGCCGCTCATGCTTGTAGCCAAGCCTCCGCCGCCAAACGGGACAAGAATGCTTTCAGGGTCTTCGATCTCATGCAGAACCTGCTCCATCATCGCCTCTGTCCTGCGCTTCACGTCCGTGCAGACGCAGGCATAAATCATGACAGCCAGAGCCTTATGGATCTTCGCGCGCGCATATGGATCTGTGTTGTCGTACTCGCTGATAACGACATCGACCACGGAATCGACCCCCCCGCGAGAGAGGTCGTCCACCTGGCCGAGCTTTTGCAATGCGTCGCAAAGGTAATTGAACAAGTCCTTTTCTTTGATGACGGCATCCGAAGCCGCGTTGCCGTTCACGTAAGTCATAAGCTGAGAGACGTGCTCCAGCTTGATGCAGTCCTTCAAAGCGTTGATTATCAGGACGCGGGCTATGTGGATTTCCTCATACTTCTTGCCTTTCGGATGCGCCACCCAACCGCGTTTGACCCAGTTCTGAATGGTCGTGCCCTCGAGCCCCGTCACCGCGCACACCTGCGAAAGGCTGAGGCCGCCCGTCGCTTCCAGCAGCATCTCGATTTTTTCAAATCCTTTTTCGCCATGCACGATATAAGTGGCTGCCGTCCCCGGCAGGACCTTATCCTTAGACTCTTCCATATCAATCCCCCATGTCGTCAAAAATTGGTCACAGGTATTGTATCATAAATTGCGCTTGAATCGAAAAGCGGAAACGGACGTATTAGCGCAATTTATGATACTCGCCATGCGCTGTCTCTGACAGCGCGGCGATTATCAGATTGTATGAGCGCGTGTCCTCAGAGAGGACACATGCGCGTGATACAATGATTGCAACGCAATCATTGTATCATAGGTTCTTATGAACATCAATAGAAAATACTAAAAAAGATCCAAACGTTGAACCAAACGTGTATTGACAAAGACCCCAACGTAAGTTTGGTGCTAGTCCAATGTCAGCTTGCCGGAGTTGGCAACGGGTGTGGCGCTCTCGTCCCATTCGTGCTTCGTCTCGCGCATGAAATCCGTCGTCACGTTGAGATACCTGTGCTTCGCAGCGAGCGCAGGATTCGGCCCGGCCGGGTCGTTCCACGTCACGTCGACGCAGTACCACGCGCCATCTATCCTCACCATGTTCCAAGCATGCTCGCCGCCCGTCGCCTGATACGTCCCGCGCACGGTGATGCACTCGATGTCCAGCAAATCCATGAACAATTGGAAGGTCAACGTATATCCCAGGCAGATCGCCTTTTTGCTGTACAGCAGGCCATATGGATTGCTGTTGTTTGGATCGGGATTCGCATAGGGCGAGTTGCTGTTGGCTTCGTGATCATAATCGGCCCAATCGACGATCCAGTCGTTGATGGCCGTTTCTTTTTCGAGATCGCTCATGCCGGAGTTCGTCTGCGAGCCGATGACCTCCGTGCAGGCCGTCAGGATGCTGCGGTTCATGCTTGACAACGATGAATAGTCCCCGCTTCTCCACGCCCTGCGGATGGCCGCCGGATCGTAAGCGTCGGATGCGCCGGCGCCGCTGCCGCTATTGTTGCTTTGAGCGGGTTCCTGAGCGGCCGAGCCGGGCGTCCCGCCTGCGGACGCGCTTGTGCCGGACTCAGCGGCCGAGCCGGGCGACGAGCCGCCGGGAGTGCCGCCGCCGGTGTCGTCAGAAGCGGGGCTATTGGAGCCGGGATTGCCGTTTGCTGTGTTTCCGTTAGCATTACTATTGGATCCCGAGTTGCCGTTCGCGGAGCCAATAGCTCCTGAGCCGCCATCGACAGCATTGTTGTTCGCGGAATTATCGACACTGTCTCCTGCCCCGTTGCCGCCGCCCGTCTGCGAGTTGAACAGCTCATTGAGACGCGCTTCGCCATTTGCCTTAGCCTCGTTGAAGTACTCCTCGCTAAATTCGTCGTCGAAATCCGGGTCGTCGGTTCCATATTCGAGGCCGTTGTCCGACTTCTCATCGACACCCATGTCACCGCCGGGAAGACCGCCTTCCGCTGCAGAATTGTTGGCATCGGCCGCGCCCGGCCGTGGAGCGTCCGTGCCGTCGGCGCCCTGCCTTTGCGAGGGCGCCCCTTGTCCGGAGTCGTCTACCTCGGCACCACCATTCTGCGCGGAGCCCCCAAGCTCATCGCCGCTTGCGCTGTCCGAGGCCATGGCGCCATTATCTTCATCTCCGCCGTCCGGCCTGTCCAAGGCTTTTAGCGCGGACGCGGCAAGGCTTCCGCTGATTTTCGGCAGTTTGTTGCTAAAGCATGCCGTGAATGCATCCGATGCGCTTTTCGTATCCTCGCAAACGATCAATGCGACGTATTCCCCTCTTGTGGCGACCTTCCCGTTTTCCAGCATGGCGGCCTGTTCGGGCGCGTAGCCCCTGAACGCGTCGGCTCGGCGGAGCATGTAGCGGAGCAGGGCGTCCCTGACGGTATCGACGCTCGACGCGTCGTTCAGCACAAGGACAGCGACCTCGTTTGCCGCCATTCCGATGCCGTAGCAGATTGCCCCATCAGTGACAAGGCCGTCGTCGAGCATGTATATATCGGAGAGATAGTATTGAAAGTAGTCATCGCTTGGCAGCAGGAGCTCCATCGTAGACACGCTGTCTTGCGATGTGATGATCGCGTCCGCGATGTCTGTGGGAGAGCAAGGCGTGGCGATCGTCGCCGCCTTGTTGCAGGCTGCAGCGGCAAGCGACGCTATTAGCAATATGATGATAATGTGTGTCCGGCGCATTAAAAAGACCCCTTAGTTGAATATAACGATGTTTTGGCGAGAGCGCTTAGCTCCACGCCAAAACATCATATCACAAAATGAGCAGTCGCAATGACACTTTAACAGAATGTTTACTTTATTGTCGAACGAAGCGAGAGTCGCGTCGCGCTAGCGCGACATGACCGAGCGAGTGAAGACATCAAAAGGTCGAATACCGCGCGGCCCTGCCGCGCAACGCGCGCCGAAGGCGCGTTGTCCAGGGCTCTGCCCTGGGGTAAACACCTTTTATTGTCGAACGAAGCGTTGCAATTCACGCCCGGTGAGGTAGACGTTTATTTTGCTTCCGACCGCGTAGCAAGGAGGTGGAGCGGCGCGAATATGCGCATGGATGCGCATCTGAGCGATTAGGAAGCAAAAAAACGTCTGCCGAGCGCAAGGGCGTGAACAGGAGCGACAAAGCGAGAGTCGCGTCGCGCAAGCGCGACATGACCGAGCGAGTGAAGACATCAAAATAAACACGATATAGCTATAACACAACTTTGACACAACTATGACACAACTCCATGATAAGATATAATTACCGGAGAGGAGGCATTGCAAATGTTGAATGTCCTAATAGTGGAAGATGAACAGGCTATTGCAAACTTAATTTACGTGAATTTAAGCGACGAGGGTTATCGTTGCACTTGCGCCTTTGACGGAAAAAAAGGCGCTGACTTTATTGAAAAAGAGAATTACGATTTGATACTTCTTGACATAATGCTTCCTGTATTCGACGGATTTGAATTGCTGGAATACATAAAACCGCTTGGAACGCCTGTCATATTTTTAACAGCTAAAGGCACGGTAGACGACAGAATAAAAGGATTAAAGCTAGGAGCGGACGATTACCTTGTGAAGCCCTTTCAAATTGGAGAACTGTTGGCGCGGGTCGAAGCTGTGCTGCGGCGATACGGCAAAAGCGAAAAACTGCTTTCTTTAGCTGATGTATCGATCAACACAGATTCGCGCCAAGTGATAAAGAGCGAGCAGATTATTGACTTGACTGTAAAAGAATTTGATTTGCTGGTTGAACTAGTCCGAAACAAAAATGTGGCTTTATATAGGGATAGGCTCTATGAAAAAGTATGGGGAGAAGAATTTGTTGGCGAAACCCGCACACTGGATTCTCATATACAGCGACTCCGCAAAAAACTCGGATTGGAAGAACGTATTAAGACGGTGTTCCGCATAGGATACCGTCTGGAGGGATGAAGTATGCGCTTGTTTGCCAAATTATTCATTTGCGCGACGCTCGTCATTTGCATTGCGCTCCTTGTGTCCGGATATTTGCTCATCACCTTCTCTCACGAAAGAGCGCTTAGTCGGGAGGCAGAGCGGGCAATCAATCAGTACCAATACGATAAATTTACAGCGCAAGCGGGCTTGATTGCAAATGTGGACACTTTCAGCGAAGAGTTCTCCGAAAGGGTTTTACAGCAATTGTCCGCAGACGCAAGCGGATTATTGGCGTTTTTCACGGAAAACAAAACACTGTTGTATTCCGAATTACCCGCACAGACAGACTTTATTATTTTGAGCGATGTTCCCGACAATTCATATGTCCACCAGTTTCAGGAGGTGGACGGCGGAAGCTACATTATGGTATGCAGCAAACTTACGCAAGGTAATGTGAAGTTATATTTTTTGGTAGCAACAGATATAAGCGACGTGGTAGCGCAAAAAGAGCAGATGGCACAGAGCTTCGTAAAAGTATACTTTATCACGCTTTTACTAAGTGTGGCTGTAATATTGATACTTTCCGCGTTCATTACAAGACCGATAAAACGCGTAATCCGAGCTGCTGCAGACATCGCACGGGGTCAGTACAATGAAAGGTTACCAACTAAAGGCGGAGATGAAATTAGCGAACTATCAAAGAGCTTTAATATTATGACTGACGCTGTTGAGGACAAGATAGTTGAACTGGAGGAAAGTGCGCGGCAAAAAGAAGATTTTGTCGCCAATTTCGCGCATGAACTAAAAACACCGCTCACTTCGGTAATAGGATATGCGGATATGCTTTATCAAAAATCACTCCCGCTGGAGCAGGTCAAAGACGCCGCTTCGTACATTTTAAGCGAGGGCTTGCGCCTTGAATCGTTGTCGCTTAAGCTGCTGGATTTGATTGTACTAAATCGTCAGGATTTTGTGCTTGAAGATATGCGATCTGATGAGCTTTTTGAGAATATAGCAGGCAGTCTGAAACCTTTACTTGAGGAAAGAAAGGCATCGCTAATTCCTAAAATCGATCCCGCTAGTGTTATGGTAGAATACGACCTTTTCAAAACTTTGATGTTAAATCTGATAGATAACGCTACAAAAGCCGGAGGGCACAATATAAAAATAGTCGGTTCACAAAACGGAAGTCGTTACAGTGTAAGTGTCAACGATGACGGGCGAGGTATACCGGAAACGGAACTGAGCAAAATAACCGAGGCGTTTTATATGGTGGACAAATCCCGCTCACGCAAACAGCATGGCGCAGGTCTAGGTCTGTCATTAGCCGCTAAAATTGCGAAAGTACACGGTAGTACGCTTGAGTTTAGTAGCATTGAAGGCATTGGAACCATTGTCAAACTTGACTTGGCATTGGGAGGGATCGAAGATAATGAATAAGCAAAAAGCATTCACCGCCATGGGCATAATACTATCTTTCGTAATTGCTATTGGTGGATGGGTTTTAACAAGCACATTGATCGATATGAGGTCTGACGCTCTGCTTTCTGCATCCGGGATTACATTGATGAACGCTCCTGATGCAAGATTACCTGAATCTTCTATTTCATCTACCGCGGTTGATGATCCAAATGTCGAAGCACCTATGTTACCGGATTATGCTCAAAACACAGACGGACCAACGCTGTCAGAAAATGAAATTATTTCTATCATAAAGAATTTGGAATCTCCTACTATCGAGAGACTTCACGAGCCTTCAGCTGGCCAGATAACAATGGAGCAAGCGATTGAATCCGGGCAAGCATGGTGTTCGGTTTTCAGCGAAAGCGGAATTATTCCTGCTGAACTGTTTAACTGGGAAGACATGAGGATAAACGCATATCTTTCTCAAAGACTTCCGCTTGATCAGAGCGAGCAGTTCCTAAATCCAATCTATAGTTATTGGACAGTAACCTATTCAAGCGTTTACATGGATACTAATTTAGATATCAACGCCGTAACGGGGAAGGTATTGAAGGCAAATATCGCACTTCACTCATATCCACAAACAGCTTTGTACCCGAACGCTATTAAGAATGTATTAGTCAGATTTATTGATGATTTGGGTCTTGATAGCTATGATGGCATTAAAACAACAAATGATATCATTGATTTGTCAGCATATACTCTGATAGCGGACGGAGAAGCTTGGGCAGTAGTCAACACAACAGGCAGGGTTGCGACTGAGGGCACGTATGTAGTCTCAAATATACATGTATATCTGTCCATGCAAGAACCGCAGCTATATCGGAGTTACAGTATTGAGGGAATAGATGAAATTGAGGATTAGTCACTTACGTTTGATCGGAGCAATGAGCAATCTGGCGAACATAAATCAATGATAATTTACAACTTCTCCGCAACTCCGGCGTAACTAAATAACATCTCCCTGCTACTATAGACGCACCCATAGCAGGGATGTTCATTTTAAGGAGGCTACATATGATACGAAAAGTAATTATTTTACTTGTTGCTGTTATGTCAATAGGGGTGATGTCAGCCGGTTGTGTCGATAAAGACAATAATCAAAACGCTCCGACACAGCAACAACAGCAGCATCAGCGAGATCAGCGAAATCAACAGAGAGATTATCTTAATCCATACCCTGTGGATAACGTTAACCCATATGGACCCAAAGGGTAAAAATAAAGAAATGAAAAAATGACATCTTAGACACAACTTGGAAAAGGTTACGCTACAATTCCCTGCTATGATTATAAAAAGTCACAGAAGGGAGCTGTCTATTCATGCTTTGACAAATTGCACCAAGGAGAGATATTTATATGAGAAAACATAAACACGCAACAAACCGGAGGAGAAATCCTCGAATCGTATTGACATTGATAATTCTAGCTATATCAGGTGTTGTGAGTATTGCTGCTTACGCTGGTGAAAATACGCACGATGACCGCATTAACGAGGTAAAGCGAATGCGGCAAGAGAAAATAGCGGGGCTGCAAGGGTCAGAAATCTCAATTTTGCCAGGAAGAGAGTGTGGGTGTACTTTAGAAATGTCGCCGCAGAGAATTATCACTCAGGCGCAAAATGATAGCGAAGAATGGATGTTGCTTTTAGTAAACGCGGAAAATCCACTACCCGACAATCATTCTCCTAATTTGAAACCGTTGCCCAATAGCTTGCTTTTTGACGAGCGAGCGATTGATCAACTCAACGAGATGTTATCTGCAATGAGAGCGCAAGGGTTGTCCCCGGTCGTATGCTCAGCATATAGAACCGTCGAGTTTCAACGCACATTATTCAATAACAAGGTTTCACAGCTTGTCGCCTCCGGATTCAGTCAAACGCAGGCAGAAACAGAAGCCCGCAAGTCAATCGCATACCCCGGTACAAGCGAACATAATTTAGGGTTGGCTGCGGATATAGTTTCTATAGATTATCAGCTTCTCGATAACAAACAAGCGGAAACACCTGAAGTAAGATGGCTCCTTGACAACTGTGCTGAATATGGGTTTATATTAAGATATCCGAGCGGAAAGGAAGCTATAACAGGGATTACATATGAGCCATGGCATTTCAGATTTGTCGGCGCAGCCGCAGCGCGAGAAATAATGGCAAGTGGTTTATGTTTAGAAGAATATTTGGGGTTGAACTAATCCTCCTCAAGCGGCACTGGTTTGGATCACTTTTTTCCACTTCCAAATGCGCTCCCGATAGAAAATGCTTTGCCAACTTCTCCGCCAATAGAAAAATAACTTCTATTATCCGGCGCGAAAATGATCGGCTTAATCTGCTCAATAAGCGGTTGACGGTCGTTCTCTTGCAGCGAACTGTCCACTTTCACATTCACGACTTCCCCGACAAACTGGGTATGGAGCCTTGCTTGCACCGCTCCCGCTGTGGAACTTAAACAGGCACGGAATCGACGACGGAATCAGCAGTGAGTGCAGCTTCCCTGCTACCGCCCTGAACCGGCTCAGCCTCCCCATTGTCGGGCGCCTTGGAATCATTTTCTTCGTCTTCCGACAACCGGTCGTATTCCTCCGGGTCTTCTTTCTCAACCCTCATTGACATTGCCTTATGGTATAGTTCAGGCTCTTCTTCAGCAAGGAAACGGTGATCCTCGGGCGGGACCTTGTCCCCTTGCATGATTCGCATGGCGATAATTATGCACTGCAGCTTTTTCTTAAAATAGTCTGCCATTCCGTCGCCCTGTTCGCGCGCTGCCTCGAGCTGCCTTTGAAGCTCCCGGCTCTCGGCCCTCATCTTTTCCAGAGCATCTGAAAGGTTGTTTTCCTCTTTTGCCTTTGCAATTGAGCCATTGGAAATGGTCACTTCGTCGATATCGGCCTCTGTTATTTCGTCCGGAGCTTTTTGCAGCGCCTCGTCTGTGTGTTCTTCGGCTTTGCTAGTGCTTTTGACATCTTTGCTTGGCGTTTGAAAGGAAATCCTATAATTGCCCTTGTTCGCTTCCCCGATTCTCATGGTTGTCGCCTCCTTGCCTTATTTTATACCAACTATATACCAATTATACTAAAAACTATATACTATTCAATGCCTTCCGTCCGCATCTGTGCCTTCCGTCCGCATCGCGCGAATATGTCTGCTGTAATGTATCAAACAGTTATCCTCGGTTGACAATGTCATCCGAGGATAAGTACGCAAGCCTTCAAACGAAAATCCATCACTTGCCATAGCCGGCGGTCTCGAGCACCATGTCCTTGACCTTCATCAGCCGGACTTTGGTCGAACGGTCGTTCTCCTCCAGCTTCATCGAGATGTACTTGATGTTCGTCTGCATCTCGGGAATCATCACATACTCCAAGGCGTTGACCCTGCGGCGCGTACGCTCGATCTCGTCGGCGAGGAGCTGCATGGTCT
Organism: Oscillospiraceae bacterium; assembly: GCA_009776905.1. GTDB lineage: Bacteria > Bacillota > Clostridia > Oscillospirales > Oscillospiraceae > WRMH01. The sequence continues at coordinate 6,447 of WRMX01000054.1, read as the reverse complement.
TCTCGACCTGCGCCAGCTCCAGCATGTCCTTGAACACGCCCTCCAGCGATGCAAGCGCGTCGTCGAGCTCGCCGGATGTCTGGGCGAAGCCATAAGGAAAAATCGACGAAGAATCGTCCAGCTCGGTGTTGAAGCTGTATACTGGCACGTTGACGGACATGATGTTGTTGAACGCCATGTCGAGCTCGATGTTGTGCCTCGGATAGAGCAGCGACTGCTCCAGCATCTCCGGGGACATGATGGCCGACGCCACGGCGAGCGAGCGGTTGGCGTTCGACAGCCCTTCGTCGACGCGCAGCCGCAGCTCGCGGTTTTTTCTGACGATCTCGAGGAATTGGCGCATGAGCTCGTCGCGCTTGTCTTTCAGCAGCTTGTGCCCTCGCGTCGCGGTTTTCAGGCGAGTCTTGAGCCGCGTAAGCTCCATGCGCGTGGGCGAAATAGTTTTCTGTGCCATATTGTCGTCGAGAAATGATTCTCGACATTCACCTCACTTTGATAATTTCTAACGTGAGGCTCCGCTCCCAACCCAAACTCTGCTTTTGCGAATATACGTTGAATTGAGACACAGCCAACGCTTTACTCCCCTTCGGGGAGGTACTTGTCGATGTATTCCTGCTTGATGCGCTTCAATTCCGTCTTCGGGAGGATCGACAGCAGCTCCCAGCCGATCGACAACGTCCCCTCGATGGAGCGGTTGTCCTCGTACCCCTGCGAAACGTAGCGCGTCTCGAACTCGTCGGCGAACTTCGCGAACAACAGATCCGTCGCCGTCAACGCGCTCTCGCCGAGGATCGTCATCAGCTCCTTGGAGTCCTTGCCCCTCGAATACGCGGAAAACAATTGGTTCATCGTGTTCGCGTGGTCCTCGCGGGTCTTCCCTACGCCGATGCCCTTGTCCTTCAACCTGGAAAGCGATGGCAAAACGTCAACGGGAGGCATGATGCCCTTGCGGTGCAGCTCGCGCGAGAGGATTATCTGCCCCTCCGTGATGTATCCCGTCAAGTCTGGTATCGGGTGCGTCTTGTCGTCCTCGGGCATCGTCAGAATCGGAATCATCGTGATCGACCCGCTCTTGCCGATGCGCCTGCCCGCGCGCTCGTACATTGTCGCGAGGTCAGTATAAAGATAGCCGGGATATCCGCGCCGCCCGGGGACTTCCTTACGCGCGGCGGAGATTTCGCGCAGCGCCTCCGCATAGTTCGTGATGTCCGTGAGGATGACGAGCACGTGCATGTCCTTCTCGAACGCCAGGTATTCGGCGGCGGTCAGCGCCATGCGCGGGGTCGCGATGCGCTCGACGGCGGGGTCGTTGGCGAGGTTGGTGAATATCACGGAGCGGTCGATGGCCCCCGTGCGGTTGAATTCCTGCACGAAATATTCGGATTCCTCGAACGTGATGCCGATGGCGGCGAACACGACTGCGAAGTTGTCCGTCTCGTTGCCCAGCACCCTCGCTTGGCGTGCGATCTGCGCCGCAAGCTGGGCGTGCGGCAAGCCCGAGCCGGAGAATATCGGGAGCTTCTGCCCGCGCACCAATGTGTTCAGGCCGTCTATCGACGATATGCCCGTCTGTATGAACTCGTTGGGGTAGTCGCGCGCGGCGGGGTTCATCGGCAGGCCGTTGATGTCGTTGTGAGACTCGGCCAAAACCTCGGGCCCGCCGTCGATGGGCTTGCCCATCCCGCTGAATACGCGCCCGAGCATGTCGCCGGAAACGGCCAGCTCCAGCGGATGCCCCAGGAAGCGCACCTTCGACGCGGAGAGGTTTATGCCCGCGGCGCTCTCGAACAACTGCACCACGGCGGAGTCGCCGTCCACTTCCAGAACCTTGCACCGGCGCACCTCGCCGTTCGGGAGTTCCAGCTCGGCGAGCTCGTCGTATGTGACGCCCTCCACGTTCCGTATAACCATCAGCGGGCTGACTATTTCCTGTATCGTGCGGTACTCTCTGATCATGCCTCGTCGCCTCCCTTTATAACATCAGCGATTTCACGTTCCATGTCGAGCGCGATGTTGCGGTAGCGCTCCTCATATTCCGCAGGAGGCACGCTCTTCGCGCGGCCGATGAGCTCGCGCGCCGGTATGCCGAACAGCAGCTCGACGTCCTCGACGCCCTTGCCCAGGGCATCCTTGCAAAGCTCGTTGTAATATAATATCAAAGACAGGAGCGTGGCCTGCTTTTCATATGACGTGTAGCTGTCCACGTCCGCGAACGCGTCCTGTTGCAGGAAGTCCTCGCGGACCATCTTCGCCGTCTCCAGCGTCAGTCGATCCGGGGCGGAAAGCGAGTCCTGCCCGACCAGCTTGACTATTTCCTGCAGCTCCGCCTCTTCCTGGAGCAGAGCCATCGTCTTCGTGCGGTTTTGCAGGAAGTCAGTGCCGAAGTTGCTGTCGAACCACGGCTTCAGCCCGTCCAGGTATAGCGAGTAGCTAGTGAGCCAGTTTATCGACGGGAAGTGGCGCGCGTACGCGAGCGACGCGTCCAGCCCCCAGAAAACCTTGACGATTCGCATGGTCGACTGCGAAACTGGCTCCGATGTGTCGCCGCCGGGAGGTGAGACGGCGCCGATCGCCGTGAGCGACCCCTTGCGGTTCTCCCCTCCGATGCATTCCACCGTGCCTGCACGCTCATAAAACTGCGCCAGCCTCGATGAAAGGTATGCGGGGTATCCCTCCTCGCCGGGCATCTCCTCGAGCCGTCCGGACATCTCGCGCAGCGCCTCCGCCCAGCGTGACGTGGAGTCTGCTATGACCGCCACGTCATAGCCCATGTCGCGGAAGTATTCCGCGATCGTGATGCCGGTGTAGATGGACGCCTCGCGCGCCGCGACAGGCATGTCGGATGTGTTAGCTATGAGCACCGTGCGCTTCATCAGAGGCTCCCCGGTGCGCGGGTCTCGCAGCTCCGGGAACTCCATGAGGACGTCGGTCATCTCGTTGCCGCGCTCGCCGCAGCCGATGTAGACGACTATGTCGACGTCCGACCATTTCGCGAGCTGGTGCTGGACGACCGTCTTGCCGCTGCCGAACGGGCCGGGGACCGCCGCCGTGCCGCCCTTTGCCAATGGGAACAGCGTGTCGATGACGCGCTGCCCGGAGCAGAGCGGGGTGTCCGGAGTCGATTTTTTTAGGTATGGCCGCCCGACGCGCACGGGCCATTTTTGCATCATGGAGATGCTTTGGACCTCGCCGTCCGGCGTTTTGACCTTGCAGACCGTCTGCTCGACGGTGTATGTGCCGCTTTCAATAGATTCGATCACGCCAGCAACGTCCGGCGGGATCATGATCCTGTGTTCGACGGCCGTCGTCTCGCTGACGGTGCCGATTATGCTGCCGCCCGTGACCTCGTCGCCGACAGCGGCGGTCGCGACGAACTCCCATTCCGCCGCGCGGTCCAAGGCCGGGACGTCGACGCCGCGCGCTATGGTCGAGCCGGTCAGCTTGCGTATCTCCACGAGGGGGCGCTGGATGCCGTCGTATATATTCTCTAAAAGCCCTGGGCCGAGTTCGACGGAAAGCGGGACGCCTGTGGTGTAAACCTCGGCGCCCGGCCCGAGGCCGCTGGTTTCCTCGTAAACTTGAATCGATGCGGAGTCGCCGGTCATTGTCAATATCTCGCCGATTAGGTGCTGGTGGCCGACTCGGACGACGTCCGCGATGTTCGCGTCGCTGAGGCCGTCGGCGACGACAAGCGGGCCTGCGACTTTTACGATTTTGCCGCTCATTTAATCAGTCCTTTCCTAGTTGCAGTTGAATGGCGTTGCAGTTGAATGGCGCGGGTCACAAAATGTCCGTGCCGATCGCGCGGATGACGGCGTTTTGCAGCGCGGTGAGGCCCAGCCCTTGCGAGCCCTCGCGCCCGGGTATAAGTATGATAGCCGGAGTCGCCTTGTCGGTAAAGCGCGCTATTTCCTGCGCGAGCGTTTTTGACAGGGTTTCCTCCAGATATATTATCGCGTATTTTTCGTCCTGCGACGTGAGCTTGTTGAATATGCCCCTTGCCTCCGTAGCGTCGGAAACGGGGTATGTGTCCAGCCCGAGGGCCTTGAAGCCCATCACGGTGTCCCTACCGCCCATGACGGCGATTTTATACATGGCATTCACGCAGCCTTTCCCGGATAACATCCTTTGATATGCCGGTCATCTTGCCCGTCAGGATCATCCTGACGACGGTGATCTCCCATTCGAGCTTCGCCAGATACGCGACGACCGGTGCGGGGCCGAAGCTGATGAACGCCGTGTCCGTCACGTAAAGCAAAACTGCATCGTCGCAAGCTCTCTCGAACTGCGTCTGCGAGCCTCCGCGCATAATCTCCATCCCGAGGCCAACTGCCTGCGCCAGCCTGTCGCCTGCGAATGCGTCCAGCGCGCCATCGTTGTAAGCCGCCACGATTTGCTCGATGCCGACGTTGCCTCCGGGTATGAGCGCGGATTGCAGGAAAGCACCGTCTCGGCCGGTGCGCGAGGAGCGCACGGCGATGCGGAGGTTCGCGCTGTCGATGAGCAGCGATATGTAGCCCGCGATGAAATCGTTTTTCATCGTTTTGACAAGCGAAGCCAGCTCGGCATAATACGCTTTGTCAATCTCTATGTCCGCGAGCTGCGGGCTGCCCGTCCGCGACAATATGCCCGCCGCTCCGCTGATCGCTTCGGCCACGGGGGGAGGCAGGTCGCCTACCCTGTCCGCAGCGAACGCCTCGTTCATCGCAGCCGCGTCGATGCGCCCCGACGCCGAGAGCAGCCTCGTCGCGTCGATGCCAGCCCCTGCTGCCTTCACAAGCGTCTTGGCGTTGTGGTAGTCATATTTGGCCCTGAACAAGTCAAGCAGGGCGCGTGCGTATTCATAAGCCGAGAGCTCATAGTAGATATCCGCCCTGCGCTTTTGCAGCACGACCTCGACCATGTCGGCGTTCATGCCGGACATGTCGGGATATCCGCAGTCGATCAGGAGCTTCGCCGCGTCGTCTGCGCCCTGGGCGTCCAGCATACGGTCGATCTTGTCGCTTTTGAGCATCGATGTTTCCCTGGTGCGGAGCAAGGCCGTAAGAAACAGGAAATCTGCATCTTTCATAGTAGCGCTCACACCTTTCAATCAAACAGTATCGCCGCGATGGCAGGCGACAGCTCATTGCGGCATTCCTCGAGCAGCGCATCGATGCTGCAGTTCACCTCGATGTCGCCCCCGGAGAGGATGAGCCCTCCCCTGATGTCGGCGGTCTTCTCCGCAAGCGTGAGCCCGGCGTTCTTGCCGGCGGCCCGCAGCGCGCCGTTTGCCCCTTCAAGGACGGCGGCGCCTATGCGCCCCTTGTCGGCTGGCGATAGGACCAACGTTTCGCCGCCCGTCATCGACGCCGCTGCGGCGAGCTTCGCCAAAAGCGCTACGTATTCCGGCTCTGGCAGCCCCAGGATTTTTTTTGCCGCATATTCAAACGCATCCGCGACCATTTCCTGCTGCGTCATGAGCACGTGCTTCTTGGATTCCAGCATCGCAAGGCTGTGCATCCGCTCCAGGCGGTTGTCGGCGTCGAGCTTGCCGGTGGCCAGGAGCTTTTCATATTCATCCTGCTCCGCCTTAGCGTATTTCGAGCGGATCTGCTCGCACTCCTCCGCCGCCGCGCGCCTGATATCCTCGCATTCCGCGTCGGACTCCGACTTTATGTGCGCGATGATTTTTTCAATACCATTCATGTAAATACCAGCCTTTTTTCATCATTTAGGCCAATTGCGGGCTACAGTGTCGGATGTTCGATGAAGAGCAGCATGAAAATCGAAACCAGCAGCGAGAGGATCGCATAGAATTCGACCGTGATGCACAGGATCATGCCCTTTGACCAGTCGTCCGGCTTCTTGGCGAGGATGTTGATGGCCGATACCGCGACCTTGCCCTGCGCTATCGCGGAGATCAACCCGCCGAAAGCGATCGGGAGGCAGGCCGTGAAGTATTGGAAGCCGAGCTCCAACGACATGCCGACGGCCGCACCGTTGAGCAGCCCCATGAACATGAGCGCGAGGAACCCGACGACGAAGCCGTATATGCCCTGCGTGCCCGGGATAACTTGCAAGATCATGACCTTGCCGAACTTGCCGGGGTCTTCGCAAAGCAAGCCCGCGCCCGCCTCGCCCGCCATGCCCGTGCCCTTCGCGCTGCCGATGCCGGCGAGCACGACGGCCAGCGCTGCGCCAAGCAGCCCTAGTCCCATGCCACCGTAAGTCTGGATGATTTCGTACATTGTATTTGCCTCCTTATTTGTTTATGTGTGTCATCGCAAAATCAAAAGCCTCGCAGTATAAGCGTTGGTGAAAACCGCGGCTTTGCTTTACCCTTAGAAGAATCAATCTTATTATGCATCAACCTCAAATTCGCAGTACACTAGTTTAACCGGATCATGCCAATCGGAGCGGGTACTATCGTTGCTATTTCCATTTCTTTCTGTTAATGTAGATATT
>WRMX01000053.1 GCA_009776905.1 Oscillospiraceae bacterium | reverse complement strand
TTTATTTTGCTTCCGACCGCGTAGCAAGGAAGCGAAGCGGCGCGAATATGCGCATGGATGCGCATCTGAGCGATAAGGAAGCAAAAAAACGTCTGCCGAGCACAAGGGCGTGAATTGTAGCGGTTTCTGCGGATGTCGTTTCTGGTATAATGACAATACAGCACAATCTTTTACGCTTTAAATTGCGAAATTTCATACAATACCACAATGAAAAATATGTTGACAAAAACATAAACTTTCTATAAAATCTATACAATAAAAGCGATGACCGGGAAGAAGTACCCTGCATATGCGGCCTGTCAGAGAGTCGGCGGGCGGTGAAAGCCGATCGGGACGCCACAGGGGAATACATCTTGCGAGCTGCGCGCTGAAACGGCACGGCAGTGCCGGAATAGGACGCGACGGGGGCGCCCGTTATGGCGCATGGAGTATGTCTGTACTCCACGAGCGCGCGCGCCGTGAGGCCGCGCGGAACTGAGGTGGTACCGCGGTTTATTGCCGCCCTCGGAATGATTCCGGGGGCGTTTTGTTTTGCCGCCTTTCCGGAAAGAAAGAAAGGTGTGTCACAATGTTCATCAAAATCCTCTTGCTCATCGCATTCATCGCAATCACTGTCGGTGTGGGCCTGTACTTCAGGAAGCGAGCATCCGACGTCAACAGCTTCGTCCTTGGCGGACGCTCCGTCGGCCCGTGGCTGACCGCATTCGCATATGGGACATCGTACTTTTCGGCGGTCATATTCGTTGGTTACGCAGGCCAGTTCGGATGGCGGTTCGGCTTGTCGGCCACATGGGTGGGCATTGGGAACGCCCTCGTCGGGTCGTTGCTCCCGTGGGTTATCCTCGGCCGCCGCACCCGGATTATGACAAGGCATCTCGGCAGCGCGACGATGCCGGAATTTTTCGCTGCCAGATATAAGTCCAATGCGTTGAAAATCGCTGCGTCGTTCATCGTGTTCATCTTCCTGATACCATACACAGCGTCTCTTTACAATGGTTTGTCCAGGCTGTTCGAAATGGCGTTCCACATCGACTTCACCATTTGCATCGTTGCGATGGCAGTTCTGACCGGCATTTACGTGATAGCGGGCGGGTATTTCGCTACTGCAGTCAATGATTTCATCCAAGGCATTATCATGCTTGTCGGAATAGTCGCGGTCATCGCCGCCGTGCTCGGCAGCCACGGAGGGTTCATCAGTTCAATAACAGAACTCGCCAAGATCGAAGATGCGGCCGTATCGACCACGCCCGGCATCTTTGCGTCGTTCTTCGGCCCGGATCCGTTGGGCTTGCTGGGGGTCGTGCTCCTCACATCGCTGGGCACGTGGGGGCTGCCGCAGATGGTCCAGAAGTTTTATGCGATAAAGTCCGAAAAGGCGATCCAGAAAGGCACGATCATCTCCACGTTTTTTGCGCTCATCATCGCGGGAGGGTGCTATTTCATGGGCGGGTTCGGACGGCTGTTTTCGGACACGGCGACAGTCGGGGCAAATGGCTTCGACTCGATAGTCCCATCAATGCTTTCGGGCTTTTCCAACTTGCTCATTGGGGTCGTGATCATTCTTGTCCTCGCTGCTTCGATGTCAACGCTGTCATCGTTGGTCATGGCGTCCGCATCCACGTTTACAATTGACTTCCTGAAAGGGCATGTAGTCAAAAAAATGGACGACAAGAAGCAACTCGTGTCGATCAGGCTGTTGATAGTCGTATTCATCGTAATATCAGGCGCGATTGCCATATTGCAGTATAAGCAGGGCATTGCGTTCATCGCGCAATTGATGGGGGTCTCATGGGGGGCGCTCGCCGGATCGTTCCTGGCGCCGTTCCTATATGGGTTGTACTGGAAGCGCGTAAGCAAAGTTTCCGTGTGGTGCAGCTTCCTGTTCAGCTCGCTGTTGATGATATTGAATATGCTCTTCCGGAGCTCGTTCCCGACGATCATTCAGTCGCCGATCAACGCCGGCGCGTTCGCGATGCTGGCGGGGCTCGTTATTGTGCCTGTCGTGTCGCTTTTGTCTCCGAAACCGGCAAAAGCCCATGTCGACGAGTGCTTCTCCTGTTATGAGGAGACTGTCACGGTGAAGGTCAAAGAGGACCTGGGAGTAGAAGCCGGGGCGTAGAGGCTTGACGGTTCATGCGGGCTGCACAGGGTGCGGAGCATGACGACCGGGGCGTAGAGGCTTTGTGGTATGCGGCGCGGCAGCAAAGAGGCCGGGGCGTGGAGGTTTGGGAGTATGCGGCGCGGCAGCTAAGGGGCCGGGGCAGCGTGGTGGCCGGGTGCTTGGCGCATGGCGGCCCGGGGCGGGAAACGCGAATTCTTGGGGTAGCCGGAACTCATGGCGGGGGGTTCAGCGAGTGTGGAGGTTCGCAGCTCTTCGCCGAGTCCGGCTCGGGGCATCACGATAGAGATATACCTTTTTCAACAAGCCATTGGTGAAATTCTTTTCCTATAATCCTCTCGCCTGTCATTCCTGCTGCCTTTTCGGACGCAAGGAACAATATCGGTTCGTTCAGTATTGTTGCAGGCAGCAAGCCTCGCGCTGCCGCGCTTTCCCGCTCCTCTTCCGGCACAAAGCCGGTGTTCGAAGCGCCCCCCGGCAGCAAGACATTGACAGTTATGCCAAACTCTTTCAATTCCTCCGCCATTATCGCCGACATAGCCTCGGCACCAGCGCGCGCGGGACCGTATGGCAGCTGCCCCCGGGCCGTCATGGTTCTTATGCTCGTTGAAACGTTAACAACCCTTCCGTTGCCATTTTTCACCATTAGAGGCACTAATGCGTGCGAAACTAGAAAGTATCCGATGAAATTTGTCTCGACGATGTCGCGAAACGCTTCGGGCGAAATGTTGAAAAACAACGCAGGCTTGCCACCGGCGCTCTTCATGGCACCTCCCATGCCGATGCCTGCGTTGTTCACTAACATGTCGAGCTTTTCCCAGTTCGTTTCGACCCATGCGGCGGCAGATGCAACCGATTGCTCGCTGCGCACGTCCATGTCGAGCGCATGGACATCGTAGCCTTCGCTTTTCAAGTTGTTATATGCGTTGTCCAGCTTGGGGCCGCCCCGCGCCGCAATAGCCACCGTCGCGCCGTGCGATAACAGTATTTTCGACATTTCAAAGCCAAAGCCGCTTGACCCTCCTGTGACAAATGCGTGGAAGCCTTTTAAATCATTCTGCATGCTGATATCCCCCTTATGATATTAACGTGGGGGTTCCACCCCCGCAACCCGCGGATGCCATGCGGAGCGGGCTGCACCGCAAACAGTTGTGCAAGTTCCACCCCCGCAGCCCGGACGCCGTGCGCTACGACACTTGTCGTATGAAGCGAGCCCCGCAGCCCGGACGCCGTGCGCTACGACCGAAGCGAGCCTCGCGGCCGGCGATTGTTAGTACCTGCGCATGCCTCCGCGCTGCCTTTTCGCGGCGCTGCAACTACCGCAATTACCGCAATTCCCTTTGTATTTGTCGCCAAAGTATCGAAGCAAGTATACCCGCAAGCAGCCTGTGGTTTCGCAATATCCGATCATCTTGTCGAGCCTCTCATAGTCTCTTTGAAATAGGATGCGGCGTTCCTGTTCCGTCAGTTCCACATTCTTTTCGGAGTTGTTGATGAAGAACTCGGCAATTTTTATGTCGTCCTGCGAAAACATCAGTATGCATTCGGACCGATTGCCGTCGCGCCCGGCCCGCCCCGCCTCCTGATAGTAACTCTCGAGGTTTTTGGGCATATTGTAGTGGATGACATATCTGACGTTGGGTTTGTCTATCCCCATGCCGAAGGCGTTGGTGGCGATCATCACCGCGACGCGGTCGCCTATGAAGTCATCCTGGCTTTTCCGCCTGTCGTCATCGTCCATGCCGGCATGATATCTCGCAACGGCCAAACCTTGGTTTTTAAGCTCGGAGTATATTGTATCCACGGCCTTTCGGGTCGCGCAATATACGATGCCGCACCCGCCAGCGCCGTAGCTGTTCTGCGCCGCACCGTAGCTGCTCTTCGTCGAGATGCCGCCGCTCGAGTAATAATTGCCGCCAGCGCCGTAGCTGCCCTGCGCCTTGCCAAAGCTGCTCTTCGTCGCACTAAAGCTGCCGACCCTGCGCGATATAATCTCGCGAAAATAAGCAGGCTTGTATTTAGGCTTCGCAACCTGAAAGTATAGGTTTGGCCTATCAAAACCGGTCGTAAGGCTCAGAGGGGAGCGCAGTTCCAGCAGACGCTCCATATCATGCTTTACCTCCGCTGTGGCTGTCGCCGTAAACGCGCCGACGACAGGCCTTGTGGCGAGCATGTTGATGAACCTCGGAACGCCGAGGTAGCTTGGGCGAAAGTCCTGCCCCCATTGGGAGACGCAGTGGGCTTCGTCCACCGCAACGAGCGATATTCTCGTACCGGTCGCATATCGCAGGAATTCGTCTGTTTCCAGTCGCTCGGGAGCGACATAGATTATCTTATAACGTCCTTCGCTCGCTCGGCGAATGACTTCGCGGTACTGCGCGCTTGTCAGCGACGAGTTGATGTAGGCGCCTGGAATGCCCGATTGCTTTAATTGCGCGACCTGGTCCTTCATCAATGATATCAGCGGCGAAACGACGAGCGCAGTCCCGGCCATCAGCAAGGCCGGGATTTGATAACATATGGATTTGCCTGCTCCTGTCGGCATCACGCCCAAGACGTCGCGGCCGGATAGCAGCGCATCTATGAGGGTTTCCTGTGCAGGACGGAAGCCGGAATGTCCGAAGTATTGTTTGAGGGCTTCTGTTTTTGTCATATTCGCAGTCTACCATACTATGAGCGCAATTGTCAAAGAGAAAGGGGTTTACAAGCCAACTCGCTGTCCTCGGGGAATCAGGAGGGAGAGTGGACTCCCGTCGATTCCGCAGCTTCGCGGCGGCTTAAATAGAGCGCTTCACGTGATGCGGGAATGCGGCTCATGCTAACGCTTCGCTTAGAGGTGGAAGTATTCTCCGGCTACTCCTCCTGCGATGGGTATGCGATGGCCTATCGCGGATAAAAAGCCGCCCACGGACGTGGGCGGGCGTTGGATTCATCGCTTAAGGTAATTGGCTAAGTTAATAATGTCTAAGGGGTGTAATACCCCTAGTTTATCCTGAAAATCAGTCTCCTTAAGCAACAACTTTTCGGTACAAACAATGTATGACGGTTTGTACAAACCAGAGTCAGACCAGTTTAGTATTTTGTACACCGAGCGCTCCGTGCCGGTAATTTTAAGCGCTATCACAGACATCTCTTGTTGGCCAAGTATGACAACCGGACGACGTTTGGATTCATCGGGGTTGTCTGCGTATGCAACAATAGCGTTCCATATCTCCCATTGGTTAAACGTCATCAGCTTGCTCCGCGTAGTAATCGTCGTCGTCTGATGGTAACAGTAAGACACCCTCGCTGTTTCTTATGTCATACAGAGGTAAGTCAAGATTCGGTAAAAACGCATCAGCGAAATCTAGCGTTCTTAATGTATTAAAGTAGCTTTTTATACTTTGTTTATCAATTAGCTTGCTGTCGGTTTTAATGGCATCTGCCCATGGAGAACCAGTGCAATGCGTAAAGTCTACCAGCTTTCCGGTGGTATATTTGCCATATTCGCCCGTCACATCAATCAATACACCAAGTTCTACGGGTAGAAAGGATTCGTGGCTATAGTCAGCGTCTACTTTATCTATTGGGTTTCTGCCATATTTTTTGTATCGTTGATAAATGCTAGGAACGACGGGACCGTAATCCCATGCTAAAAAATCATCGTCAAAGAGCGGCGCACCGGTTCTGGCTAAACAATATCCCTGAGCCAAGTATAAGAGTTTGTTGACTCGTAAATTTGTCATTCCGTCGCCTAGCTCATCTCTGTTGGCGAGATCAATGAAGAAGTTTGCAGCCTCTTTAGCACTTGACATAATATAGCTCCTTTCTCCAGATATGCTGACAAATACAGAGGCTTCGCGCCCTGTGATTGCATCTGCTTCTAATCTCTATCCAAATTATACGCTAATAGATTGTACAAGTAAACAGTTAATTTATATAAATTCGTCTTTTTGGACACTTTTGCGCTCAGTTATGGTTTATGTGTCTTTTATATTCTGTCGAACGTCTCCTTCATTTCTTAAAATTTCTGTTTAACACCGATTTTCGAGGAGCGTTTAACCATCATAGAATGTAAATGATATTCAAGAATTTGCCGAATGACCATCCTGATGTTTGCAATACTTATAGTTTTGATAATTGTGCTTCATACTTCTGTTTCAGCTTGTTTTTCCACGTATCCAAAAAGTAAAAACTAAGTACTCGATGCTTATAAGACTTAGTTGTTTTCTTTGGTAATGGCTTTTTCCACACCGAAAAGTCAATACGGCCATTAGCCCTTAGATCAGCATAAACTACATAACTCTCGTGTTCATCCAGCCAACTAATTCGCCTGTCTTCTGTGTTCTTCAGAAATCCCAATTCGGAAAGACGGTGTTCTGCCCAGTTGAGTTGATCCTCGTTACGTGGTATTTTATCATTTAAATACTCATCATATAGAACTTCTTCGAACGGTGTTATTTTGAATAGAGATTCATTTTTTCTTCTTACCTGCAAATCTTGTTGCTTCTGTAATTCAATTCTAGCTTCCATTTCGGAGAATTGTTCTCCATATCTCGCGAGTGAGCAGAATTCAACTCAAATTCATTGATGATCCTGTTTGCAGTTCCAGGTAACAACTTTTCATAGCCTGCTAATAGTTCAGGGGTCGGTAACGGACCAGAATAGTATTTTCAATCTGAGCAATAATCGCGCTCATTTGGTCAGTAGGAACACCACCATCTATCGGATATTCAGGTGTAGAAATCTCTTGCATATCATTCTCCATGTTCCAGGATCATCCTTCCAAAGTCATAATACGTTTTGCTGAGAGCAGTTATTACAGATACTGCTGTTCTACCACAGGAGTGCTTGTTGTTCTGTAATTTGCTTGCACAAATCGGAGCATTAACAAGACCGTTGCGGTATATGGAGTTAAAATATCGGACGTTCTCGATGAATACATCTGAGTAGTTCGTTGACTGTACGTTATTTTTGCCTTGCATGAAAAAGCTCCTTTCCCTCGGCACACTAACAAATAATAGGGGCATTCGTTCCACTTACAAGTGTATTCGCTTCTCTCACGTTCAGTATAAACCGATAAACAGTTGTTGTAAACAGTTAGTTTATACAAAAAGTGCAATCAGTGCGCAGAATATACGCAGAAAAGGCTGTGTTTTTTGCTAATGGAACGTACAAGCAGCAAAAAAATTGTTGTCGGCGAAATGGGCGAAAACCCAGTTTTTGCAATAGAAAACCCGCAGTTTGCATGGCTGCGGGTTTTCTCATAATTTGGAGCGGGCAAAGGGAATCGAACCCTCCTCTAAAGCTTGGGAAGCTTTCATTCTACCAATGAACTATGCCCGCGTTGAGCGGAGCGGTTGCTCCGGTTTTTGCATTGTATCAGACTTGTTTGGTGTTTGCAAGAGGTTTTTGCCGCTGAGCTGCAGAAGTTACGGCGTGGGCTCAGGTTCGTCGCCTTCGCCTTCGCTGTCGATGGACTTGAGCAGCTGCTTATACCATTGCAGGGCGTCAATGAAAGCGTTGGTGACAACATCAGCGTTGACGCCGTTCCTTACCATGCTAATCGAAGCGCTGTACCAGTCGGCGCGCTCATATAGGCGTATCAAACCAAGCACCTCGGCGATTCTGCCGGTGTTGGTAATCAAGGCCTCCCTCACTTCATCGACGACCGCGACCTCGTCGATTGCGCGGCTCATCGGCAACTGCAGGATCACGTCGAGGAGCGAGAACAGGCCCGCGATGAATAAAGAACCGGACTTTATCGCCATCTCAAACGCGGGGGCGAGGTTTTCGGCGAATTTCGCCCTGATGAGCGAAAGCCTCGTAATCTCGCTCGGTCTGTCTTCGCCGATGCCGACCGATATCGCGACCGTCGCCCATTTTTTTACTTCCTTTTGCCCGAGAATCGCCACGGCGCCGCGAATGGATTCAATCTTCTTGCTCCTGTTCGGATTTATGGAATTGATGAAGCGAAGGAGCGATATTGACAGCGCGGGGTCATGCTCGATCGTTTTTGCAGCGGAGCTGAGATCAAAGTTTTCATCATTTATTTGCTTGATGAGATGCAGCGCGTTGATTTTTATGGGCGAGATTTCAACTTTTCCCTCGGTTATCGGCTCTTTATAAAAGTCCCCCGTCAGCAGAATGTCGCTCATGCCGGCGAACATGTCGAAGCTCTTTTTGTCGGGTATGTTCGTTATGATGAGCTTGATTTGCGACAGGTGGTCACGTAATTGCTTAAGGTCGCTTGCGAAGCTTTCGGTATTGAAGGCAAGAAGGATGTAGTCGAATATTTCGCACACCGTTTCAATGTCAGGGCTTTTCGGCAAGCCTTCCACAGCAAGCCGGTAGCCGTTTTCCAGGAGTATGTCCAGTTTCGCGCGAATGGCGTCGTCGTTGACGATAGCATGCTGCACCGTGCAAACCAGCTTTTCCGGGGGGAGGTTTGCGCCAAGGGGCATGCCCATGAGGAGCTGGTATTCTTCGATGTCGATGAATAGGTCGTTGTCGCCTGCGAACGGCTCGACGCCTATTTGCTCGACGGTGTCGAGCGCGGGCGACTGCATGGCCGCGCTTTGCATGCGGTAATATTCGTCCGAGCCTATGAGCTTGCTGCCGTCGCGGGCCATCATTCTATATGCGTGGACTGCCATCTTTGCATCAAAGAATGGGATCGAGCTTATAAAAAACTTCATTTCAGCATCCTTTCAGCGTTCCTCAATACCATTGAGGCAATTCTATCACATGCGTGAGGCATTGGCAATAGAAACTAATCGTAAACATGTTGAAAATGTGTAATTAAAGTGTTAAAATCATCGTACGTTTGTTAGGAGGTTATTATTGTGATTAGTGTTGACATTAATGGCATAAATGGTTTTATCGACGAGGGCGAGGTCCGGAGGATCGATTCGCAAGCGGCATATGACAAGATTGCCGCGCTTAACGAATCGGGCTGGATCGGGTTGCCGGGGGAGTATGATGCTGCGTTGTCCGCGCAGATTCGCGATATGGCCGCGAGAATCTGCGGCCAGTCCGCCGCGCTCGTCGTGATCGGCATCGGCGGCTCATACTTGGGGGCGCGCGCCGCCATTGAGTATATTATTTCGCCGAACTATAACGCGCTGCCCAAGGGGACGCCCGATATTTATTTTGCGGGCAACAACGCTTCGGGCGAGTATTTGCAGCAAGTGATCGCGCTGATCGGCGACAGGGATTATTCGGTTAATGTTGTCTCGAAGTCCGGCTCGACGATCGAGACGTCCATCGCGCTCCGTTTTTTCAAGGCCATGCTGCTGGACAGGTATGGCGCTGATGGCTTGAAGGAACGGTTATATGTGACAACGGACAGCAGCGGTTCGCCGTTGCGCGAAATGGCTGCGCGCGAAGGCTACGCCTGCCTCGAAATGCCTCCGCGAGTGGGGGGCAGGTATAGCGTTCTGACCGTTGTGGGCCTGTTGCCGTGCGCCGTCGCAGGAATAGATATCGACGCGGTGATGGCCGGGGCGCTTGAAGAGATGGAGTCGGGCGTCGATAATGCCCGTTTGTATGCGGCCACGCGCCAGGCTCTGTATCGGAATGGCAAAAAAATCGAGATGCTGGCTTGCTTCGAGCCCGCTTTCCGCTATACAGGCGAATGGTGGAAGCAGCTTTTCGGAGAGAGCGAGGGCAAGGAGGGCATTGGCATTTTTCCCGCATTTGCAGATTACACGGCGGATTTGCACTCATTGGGGCAATACATCCAGGAGGGCGAGCGCACGCTGTTTGAGACGTTTGTTTCGTTTGGCGAGCCGCGTGCCGATATGGCGATACCGGGCGGGAGTTTGCATGACGACAAAATTTCTGCGCTTGCGGGCATGGGGATGCATGAGGTCAATAAATCTGCCTCGGAGGCTGTCAAGAAGGCTCATATCGATGGGGGAGTGCCCATAATCGAGCTGAGCGTGCCGAGGCTGTCGGCAGCGTCGTTCGGCGCGCTTGTCTATTTTTTCGAGCGTTCGTGCGCGATATCCGCTCTCGTGTCGGGGGTCAATCCGTTCGGGCAGCCGGGCGTCGAAGCGTATAAGAAGAATTTATATGCCATTCTGGGGCTTGTGTAGCATAAGCGCGGGGAGGAGTCACCCACTTCTAAACGAAGTGAAGTGCGTGATGAATCTACGCATGAAAACTACGTTTTGAATTGACCGCGTCAGCGGCTGAATCAGTGGGGGAGTGCAGAGCCCCCACTGATTCCCCGAGGACAACGAGTTCGCTTCCAGGCGGTTTACGTGTCCATTACTGCATTTTACGTTCTGCATTCTACCAGTTTTCGGTGAATGCTATGTCATCGGTCCATGCGCGCTCCAAGAGGGCCCAGTCGCGGTTTGATACCCTTTCCAGCCAGCTTTCATATGAATATTTTTGGCCGGGCACAGGCTTATCCTTGCTTTCCGGTATGTGCGAGGTCGTCGCTTCCTGGATTGCGAGGTAGTACCATGCGCTTGGGTCTGCGTTATCGACCCAGACAATCATCTCGCCGACCAGCAAATCATCTGCATGCTCGGGTATTCTGCCGAGCACCCTGTTGACCAAAGTCATCGTTTCGGCCCGCGTGATGCTCCTGTTTGGCCTGAAAGTCTCGTCGGGGTATCCATTGACCCAACCGATCGAAGCTGCATAGTTGATGTCGCTCTGTGCCCAATGCCTGCCAAGGTCAGAGAAGTTTTGTCCATGGATTGCTGTCAAGCGCATCATCCGCGCGAACCTTGCAACTATCGTGGCGAATTCGGCTCTTGTGATAGGGCTGCCCGGCTTGTAAGTGCCATCCGGGTAGCCTTTAATTACGCCAAGGTTGTGCATGACCGATATTGCGTTGTTGTGCCACATTGCAGGGGAGACGTCCGGAAACGGATTTTCATTCGTCCAAAACTCCCTGCGCACGTCGTCGGTCAATAATCTGAAGAATATCGTCGCCACTTCCGCCCTTGTGATGTTTCGATCAGGGCCGACCTTTCCGTCCGCATATCCGATGATATACGCATGGTGTTCATCGATGAATGGGACCATCGGGATGTCGGTGTCGGTTATATCGACATTCGGAGGGTCTTCGTCCGGCATGCCACCGCCCGGCGTGCCAGAGGGGTCGTCGGTCTGCATGTTGCTTATGACGACATCGATCGACATACTGTTTGTCAGCGGCGGGACGTAGAAGGCCATCGAGGGGCCGCCGACACTGCCTACCGGCGCCCTGTCAATCGACATATGATATCCGAGCGGAGTGTACCAGTCGTTCGTCTTTTCAACAATTTGATATGTTTTCCCTCCCTGCAGGCCTGTTATCGCGACCGCATGGCTATTTGCCGATAGGGCGTATTCCCCGACCATTGACCAGCTACCTGTCAATGTCTTTTCGTATAATATTATGTAGAATTCGAGGCCGCTTCCCGCAATGTTGCCATCGGCATCGACCATCGTCTTTGATACTTTGAGCGTTGCAGTTTCGCCGATATAATGATTATGGAAAGAGGGAAAGCCGCCGCCGTGGTAATCGATTTCCGCGACGAGCCTGTTGTTGCGGTTCTTTATGTTCACGGTGACATTGTATTCGGAATCATCCGTCATCCAGCCTTTCAGCCCGGATGACGTTTCTTTTATGAGGTATTCATGGGTTCCGGGTTCGTCATATTCTATTTCGCTGAAGATAATGGCGCCGCCCGCATCGTTGCTGCCTGTAGCGACCACTTCGCCGTCTTCATATATCGCAAAGTTGAATTTCTTGTCCGTCATAGCAGCGCCCTCGCCCGAGACGGTCTTGACTGATTCAAGCGCGACCGTGATGGGCGCCGGGTCCGGAGGCGGCGGTGGCGGCGGAAGCGGCGGCTTGACTTCGCTGCCGTCGGGCGTCCATTGGGCCGTGTAGGTTTCGTCTGCAGTGACAAATTCGCTCACTTCGGGCGACCAGCTGTCAAATATCCAGCCGGGCTTGCCGGGGGTCTCCGTCGGCGGCTCGGGGGTTTCCGCGCCCTCCTTCAGGCCGGTGTGTTCTTGCGCGTCAAAGTCTCCGTGTTCGCCGGGGGCGTATGTCACAGTGAAGCGGACCAGCGGCGGGTCGAAATATTTGACCCAAACGTTGCTGATTCCGCGTTGATATTCGAAATATCCGTCTTTGCTTGATGTTGGCTCATAGTCTTCCTGCATCTTGTCCGCGCCGCCAACTCTTATATAGACTTGGTCGCCAGTATATGCTTTGACCGCGCCGTTGACAGTGACTTGCGCGCCGCTTTCGGCATATACTCCGTATCCGCCTCCGTAAACGTTGCCGCCAACGAAGACGCTCGCTCCGTCGGTTGCGAGAACGCCCGTGCCGCCTCCGGAAGAATAGCCGAAAACGACGACTGACGTGCCGACGCCGCTGACCAGCATTCCTCCGCCTCCGGAGACGTTACCGAGGACCATGATTGATGCGCCATTTTCCGCGCCCAGCGAATAGAATCCGCCGATGGCATTGCCCAGCACGGTGACTGTCGAGGAGGGGCCGGTCGCATATACCGTGCGCGCGCTTGTGGAGGCGCCCCCGACCTGCGATGCATTGGTCACTGTGGCATGGCCGCCGTTTGTGACGACGAGGCCGCGCCCGCTGCCGCTTCCTCCGACGACGTTGAACTCGCCGTCCGCTTCATTGTTGAGGTATACGTTGCCGCCGTCGACCGTGAGCGCCGTGCCGTTCGGCGCCGCGTCAATGAGCAGCGTGTTGCCGTTTGTCTCTATTGTGATCGTGATGCCCGTGATTTTTATCGATCCTGAATATGTGATGTCTTTGAGCAGCTTGATGGTTTCTCCGTCTTGCACTGCGTCGAACGCGTCCTTGATGTCGTCGTATGTGCCGACGATGGTCATGCCGTCATCGGCAATTATTTGGCTGACGTCGTCCGCAGAGAACGCGGCTATCGGGAGAATGAACAGCATGCTGACTGCGATGAGCAATGCGAGTGTCTTTTTGATGATCTTGAACATGGCGAATCTCTCCTTCGTTTTTAGTAGCGGTTTCATTTTTAGTAGCGGTTTTATGCATAGCGTGAGGCTCCGACCCACAACTAGACGCCGCGCGCTCCGCGCGTCGCGCAGCGATATAACCATAAAGGCTTCATTGTTTACAAGTTTTCATTATGGTTCCGGGCCTTTAGAGTTATATTCATCATAAATTAGACACTTGCTTGAATGTCAATGGATTATTTCAAATTGACGGCGAAATTCATACTATTGTGAAAAAGTTGTTGAATTTCAATGTTTCAAAGGCGCGCAGGCGCATAAAAAGGAAGCGCGATTCATATGATTCGCGCTTCCATTGCTGCTTATATTCGGTTTTTTCGTTTGAGTTACTTCAACGTTACGAGCGCGTTGGGAGCGGGGGGTGCGTGGGGTGCGCGGGAAGCGTGGGAGCGGGAGTGCAGTGTGCGCGGGAGCGGGGGAGCGGGGAGGCGAGGTGATATGCGTGCGGGGATGTGTGTGCGGGGATGTGTGTGCGGGGATGTGTGTGCGGGGCGATGTGGGCATCGGCTGCTACACTTCCAGAACTGTGCCGATGAAGAACGGTAGATTAGTTCTCTGGTCTATAAGCATATACACGAATGGCCGATCCAGATACACAGTTTTTGATTTATCCACTATCGCCGTTTCAGCCATCTCAACAATAGTAGCAGCGCCGGCTCTTGTCCCACGTTCGTCCACAGAAATGAACGTCTTGTGAAGAACCCTGTTTATGAAGAAGCTGCCTTGTCGAGAGTGCCCGAGCTTGGTGAAATCTGCGTTATTTTCATCAAATGCATAGAGCATGCCCATCTCCTTCAGGATATCTTTCATATCATGCGAATACTCGCTTTCAAATTTTGGAATGGCGGTTTTCACCTTTTCAATCTGCTTATGTTGGAGGGTGTATGTTAGGCTCTGCCCCGATAGTGTTGAAACATAGTCCTCGATGGAGAGACCTTCGTTAGGAAGCAACGCAACAAACGCGAACCGGCCTCCGGCGTATGCTTTTATGAAACCCGTGGCGTTGCCGTCATCAAGGTATGCATGCTCGTCGCTATGCATCATCTCTGCTTTTCTTCTTTCTCCGGACCAGCATGTAAAGATGCCGGGGTTAATCATATTCTCTTTATATATTTCCAGCCATTCTCCATCAAAGGCCAATGCATTAATCAGATATATAACAGCATAATCATCCAGCTTGTCGATAATTTTTGGGACCATACCGTCTGTATGCGTATTTACCCAATTATTCATGTCCGTTAGCGTATTGCTGTCAAAAGCCGCTTTGTAGATCGATGCGCCATAATAATCTGCATTGGTTTGTAGAAAGATATCTTCTATTGTGTAGTTATCATCATCTTTAATCCATATGGAGTTTGCGAAGTTCATACTGCACTTCTCATCTGATGGCAAGCTTTTAATGTATGCATAGAAATATTCGTTCAATTCAGATACGGAGAGGCCTAAAACATCCTCCATTTGCGATAGAGTGTCTGCTTTGGCGCCATTGGCAGTCATTGCAAGCGCGCACAGGACTGAGGTAGGTGATATCGATGTGTTTTCTGTTGTTGATAGGCAGCGTTGGAAGAGCCTTATTGCAAAATCGATTGCTGCTGCATTGTTGTCGGAGGCATTGGTGCTGATGATTACTGGTTTTTGCTTTATGCTTGACATCAGATCAACTGCAGTCAGTTTTACATTGGAAGGACTGGTGGTTGTTTTTGCCAATGGCCCGCAACTTGTTATTGCTGTTGTCATCGTGAAAAGCAGCAACAGGCTAATTATTCTTATGCTCTTCATGAGCCATCACCTCCAAAGCAGTAACCGGAGTGCGGTGTGCGGGGGAGCGGGGGACGGCGCGTCAAGGATGCCGCGCACAACAAAAGTGCATTGGCACGTTATATCGTTATTGCGCATTTTGCTGTTGAATCCCGATTGTCAGGCGGTCCGGGTTGCTATGCGTCTTCTGATACCATGCGGGCGAAAATCGTGAACACGCAGCGAGACCATGTGCCCCAGAACGGGCTTCCGTCGCCGGAAATCGGATCTATGATGTGAGAGAAACCTCGGTCCATGAGCCTTCCGCAGTATCGGTCTACGATTTCGCGCGCAAGTTCCTTTTTTCCTGCGTCCCACAAACCCGTCGTGATAAACAGCTCGGCCGGAGGGTCGATGGCGCCTCTCCCCATTTGAACACCTTGAACCTCAAAAAGGTCGCTGTCCAAGCGCTCGGTGGCAAGCCCATACTCGCTTAGAAAAACGCCATCTTCGGACAGGTCCGCAGCCATCTTGTCGATGATGCGCTCGGGAAGCCTGCTGCCGAGGACAAGCGGAATATAATGAGTGATCGTGCCTGTGAACACCGGCTCATGTGTGTATTCGCGCAGCGCGACGAAATGCTCGCCGTCCCATAATTTGTCGATCATGCGTTCCAGCAGGTCTTTTGATCTCCTATACCATCCGTTGACCTCCGCATCCGGCTTTCCGAGAGCTTTTGCGAGATCGCCCTGCACTTCAAAGTTAAGCACCGTGTACGCGCTGACGTCGGGGGAGGCCATGTTGATCTGGTCGTACCAAATTGTGGATTCGTCCAGCCCGTTTTCCGTCCCCGACTCGAACGCAGGCAGGCCGTCGCGGTCGTCGTCGCGGTATTGCATGAACCAATCGGCCCAGCGGCCCGCGCCCTCATAGAGCATCTCAATTTTGTCGCGCGGCCATACCTTCGTGATGTCGCGATGGTTCATGATGTTTTTCAACGCCCAGCCGTGGACCGGCGGTTTTGTGTCGTGTGTCGAAAGAAAGTCATCGTCATATGAATCCGCAAGCTGCCCCTCTTCGCTCTGGCGGTATAGATATGATATCATCAGATCGAGCGAGAGTTCAGAGTGCTCCTGCATGGCAACGGCGTTTTGCACCTGCTGCCATTGGGAGCCGACGACGCCGGGGAACATCATTATTAGCCATGTCGGCGTCATCGGCGATGGCGCGACAAGGTGCGTCCAGAGCGCGTATGCCGTCTCCTCGCGTTTTTGTTCGAACGGCTCGATGAAATGCGGCATCTTGCTGAGGAAGTCGTCCCAATCCGATTGCATGGAGGCCTTTGCGTCGGCATATGTGGGGTATTCGTCGCGCGTATATGCGCCGTAGAAGAATTCTTCAACGACGAGCGTGAACTTTCCGCTCGCATTCGGCTGCGTCCGTCCACGCATCTCCGTGCATTTGAATTTTTCAAAGTTCCATGTGTCGTCAAATGTGATCGTCGAGCCTTCGAGGCCTTTAAACAGGAGGGGCCTGGCGTTGCGCATCGGCGATTCCCAAGCTCCGTCGCGCCGAGGTTTGATGACTTCGTATGGCTCGCCGTCGCGTTGGAAGAAGAGGCCCATGCCCGCATCGCCCTCGGCCATGAGCTTTGTGTCGTCCGCGAATGTGAAGCGCACGTTGCCGTGGCGGGTGAGGAGGGTGAGTTCGGTTGCCTCGGTTTTTATCGCGAATGGGACTTTGCGGCCTTCGTGCGTTGCGTATATCCTGTATAGCCTGCTGTATGTTTGATCGTTCGAGTGGCAGCGGCTGCCCCGATTGGTCGTTATATACAGCGCGCCTCTGCCGTATTTTGCAGAGTCTGCTTGCAGCGCGATCCAGGCGCCGCGTCTCGAGAAGATGTGGTTTTCGACCGCGAAGTATTGTTTTACGTCGCGGAAGTATGGGTCTGCGTTTGTTGCTGCGGCGTTTGATTGGATGGGTTGTGATGATGGCATGGTGGGTCCTCCTTTATATTATCCGTATTACTCTGCTTTTTCTCGAATTGTAACAAAAGCTTGACAATAAGTCAATCTGCGTAACCGGCTTTGTGCGCAAACCGGCCTGTGTTTAACCGGTCTTGCGTATACAGGTCTTATACGTAAATTGCTCATGTTGTTACACGCAGGTGCCGCTAGGGCGTGAACAGAAGCCTCACGTTCGAGTTTGTTTGATTTTTTCTGCAGCGGCTGTCAGTTGCATGCGTTCGTCGGCGCTCAATTCTATCTCGACTATTTCTCTGACGCCGGATTTGCCGAGCCTGACAGGGAGGCCTATGCTTAATCCGCGCAAGCCGTATTCGCCATCGGGGATGACCGAGCATGAGCACACTTCATCGCTCTCCGTGGTGACTAGCGATAGGATGCGCGCAAGGCCGACGCCCGATGTCCAGCCGCTTGATCTGCCGGATTCAAGGTTTTGGTATTCACTGAACCATGTTGATATGCGGTGGATGATGTTCTCTTTTTGCGCGTCGGACAAATACGGAGCCTCTTCTGCGTCTCTGCGCGTCAGCGTGCTGAAGAGCGGGACTTGCTTGTCGCCGTGCTCGCCAATCACCATCGCGTCTATTAGCGAGACGGGGATTCCTGTCTCTTCCGATATTGCCCATTTGAAACGGAGCGTGTCATTCCTGTTGAACCCGATGAATCGTTCACGTGGCATGTCTGTCGCGCGATATAATTCATAATTTAGCACGTCAATTGGGTTTGATGCGCTAACTATTATTGGACATGTTTCCCATCGTTTAATTATTTCTGCGAGTTCGTTGTATATGGCGATGTTTCCCGCCAAGTAGTCGTCACGCGAGGAGGCTTTCATTTCCGGGATTCCGGCTGCGTTAAGTATGATATCGCATGTTTTCAGTTCGTCGATTTCGCCTGTTGAGAGCTTTACGCCGGTTGTTTCGCAGATTGCCTGTTCGATGTCCATCGCGTGGCTTTTTGCAAGGTTTTTGCGGACGTCCGACAGAATTATTTCGCGGAATAGCCCGCGTGCGGCTACGCAGAACGCGGTCGTCGTGCCGAGGAGGCCCGCGCCGCCGATTATGCCTAGTATTGACATTTGTAGCGTCTCCTTCATTTGTTGTTTTGGTGGTGGGGAGGTGGGAGGGTGATGGTGGTATGCCATTATTTTCTTTTTGTTGTTGATTGCGGGGGGAATAAATGGTATACTGGTCTTTACACAATCATAAACAATGATTGACTGGATGCCGTCTTGCTCCCGGCTGCACCGGAACCGCAAGACATATTATGATATTGATATCGCATGTGAAAGGATCTGATTAAGTTGGTTAAGGTAATCATGGGTCTGAAGGGTTCAGGAAAGACGAAGCAGCTCATCGAGTTGGTAAATGCGGCTGTCGCTGAAGAACAGGGCGATGTTGTCTGCATTGAAAAGGGCACGAAGCTGACATATGACATCCCGTATCAGGTTAGGCTCATCGAGGCTTCGCAATACGAATTCGATGGTTATGGTTTTTTAAAGGGTTTTATCAGCGGCTTGCATTCAGCCAATTACGATATCACGCACATTTTTTTCGACAGCATGCTCAGAATCATCGATGCTGATGTCGATGAGAGGCTCGAATCGTTCCTCGAGTGGTGCGAAGGGTTTGGCGAGCGTGAGAATGTGAAATTCACCATTATGATCAGCGCGGACATTGCGTTGGCGACGGATAGGATTAGAAAGTACATTTAGATGCGATTTACCACCCCGGAGGAATGGCAGAAAAATGCCGCCGCTACGAGAGTGGGCTTCAACGAGGAGCCAACCGGCAGCACGAGCGCTATTCCGAGTATTGTTGCGAACGCCGCTCCAAGGAGCGATGTCTTGGCCGGGGAGAGGCCTACTTTGCTCCTGCATTGTTGCTGCGCTCCTTGCGCGAGTTATGTGCTTGAGTATTTGTCTCCGTTTTTCGATATCACGCTTCTATATTATAACCCAAATATTTTCCCAATAGAAGAGTATGATAAACGCGCGGCGGAGATTATGAAGCTGGTCGCAGCTATGGGGGGCGCCGGGACAGCGGGGGGCGCCGGGACAGCGGGGGGCGCCGGGACAGC
>WRMX01000052.1 GCA_009776905.1 Oscillospiraceae bacterium | reverse complement strand
TAGACGTTTATTTTTGCTTCATTTAGCGCAGCAAGGATGCGGAGCGGTGCGAAACTGAGGCAAGGATGCCTCATTTGAGCACAAATGAAGCAAAAAAAACGCCTGCCGAGCGCAAGGGCGTGAAAAGTAGCCTTCTTGGTACTTTTTATACATTATTTTCTACAAAACTCTTGACAAAATGCTCGTTGCCATTATGATGTAAATAATGGGCTTATTGTGCATATTGTATGCGAAGCACAGACAGGGGGGATACGAATGAGCGAGACAGTTAAAACGAATCATGAATTATGCACAGGATGCAACAGATGCGTAAGGGAATGTCCGATGGAAACGCCCAATATTACGTATCAAGATGAAAACGGCGAAATAAAGGTCAAAATCGACCATGAAAAATGCATTACGTGCGGCAGGTGCGTTTCCGCCTGCAGACACGAAGCGAGATACTTCATCGACGACACCACGCGCTTTTTCGACGATTTAGAAGCAGGGGCGCCGATTTCTCTCGTCGTGGCGCCCTCAATCAGGACAAATATGCCTGAATATAAAAAACTATTCTCATACCTGAGAAATAAAGGCATCAGAAAAATATACGATGTGTCGTTCGGCGCCGATATATGCACATGGGCGCATATAAAGCATGTGGAAAAAATAGGCGATGCCCACTTGATCACCCAGCCCTGCCCCGCTATAGTCAAATATTGCGAAATATATAAGCACGAGTTGCTGGAGAACTTATCGCCAATACACAGCCCCATGGGTTGCACCTGTGTCTATGTCAAGGAATATGACGGCAACACCGATAGTATTGCAGCCCTGACGCCCTGCGTTGCAAAATCAAATGAGTTTGAAGAAACAGGGCTCGCGCAATACAACGTTACATTTAAAAAACTGTTGGAATACCTGGAAAGCAACGACATACAGCTGCCAAATGAAGAGACGGAATTTGACCGTGCGGGCGACGGCATCGGCGCGCTCTACCCGATGCCCGGCGGTTTGAAAGAGAATATCGAATTCTACCTTGGCAAAAAAGTCAGCATTGACAGAGAAGAAGGGCATTATGTGTATGAGCGCTTGAATACGTATGCCGAATCTCCGAGCGAATTGCTCCCCAATATCTTTGACGTGTTGAACTGCCATGAGGGATGCAACGTCGGCACCGCTTGCGTGGATAACGGCAATGTTTTCGCGATAAACCGCGTGATGGACATCAGCAGAAGCATCGCCACGGAAAACCGGGACAGAAGCTTTTATGAAGAAGTGTATAAAGCTTATGATGATAAATTAGATGTCGCGCATTTTATGAGAGAGTACCATCCCATCGATATCACAATCCCGCAAATTTCTGACGATGATATCGAGAAGGCGCTCGAGACGCTCGGCAAGACGGACTACGAAAGGCAGCACATCGACTGCGGCGCTTGCGGGAGCGACACATGCAGGGGGATGGCGAGAAAAATCGCTCTTGGGATAAATCTTCCCGCGAATTGCATCGTCAGAGCAATCGAATCCGCAAAAACAGAACATGAGCAGCTGCTGGATATGGAGAAGCTGCACGAGTCGGACAGGCGGATGCAGACGTTGCTGGATGAGACAAATGCAAAGCTTGATGCGGTGATTTCAAATTATCCGGGCGTAATCTGGAGCGTTGACAAAGACGAAACGATTACGCTGTTCAAAGGCCTTTATCTTGACGAAATCGGCGTGACGCCTTCATTTTTAGAGGGGAAAACGCTGGACGCCGCAAGAGTTAAAGGCCGGCATCTCGATATCATCCAAAAAATCAAAGAAACGATTGAAGATGGGCCGCAGGACTGGATTTCCGATATCGAGGGGAAACGGTTCCATTCGCGGACAACCCCGATTTTTGACGACAACGATGAGGTGACGGGCGTTGTCGGCAGCATCGACGATGTTACGGAAATGGTTGAGCTGCAGGAAAGGCTGAAGGAAGAGAATCTCTACATGCTCGAGCAGTTTGAGATGATTTGGGACAAGGTCGAGAGCGGTATAGTTATCGTCGATGCCGCAACACGCGAAATTATTGATGCTAACCCCGCTGCCGTAGCGCTTTATGGCGGGGACAAGGCAAACATGATAGGAAAAATCTGCTATACGCTGTTCGGACAGCATGAGTGCCCGATTATGGATGAGGGCAAAAACATGGACCGCGCCGAGCGGATGTTCATCAAAGCGGACGGCTCGTCCATCCCGGTCTTGAAATCCGCCGCTCAGATTCAGTTCAAAGGAAAGCCCGCGATGCTTGAGAGCTTTACCGATATTTCGCCGATGAAGGAGGCGGAAGCGCAAAGGAGCATGCTGCAATCGGGAGAGCGCGTGCGTATTTTGCTGGACGCAAACCCGCATATAAACATACTGTTCGACAGCAACATCAGAATCCTGGATTGCAACCCTGCGGCCATTGCGTTCATGGGGTTTGACACGAAAGAGGAGATGCTCGCCGGTTTTGCGGAGCGGCTCACTGGAGCGGTTCCGGAGATTATGTCGAACGGCAGGCGCGCAAGGCCGATTCCGGAGTATTTCGTGACTGCCATCAAAGAAGGGACGAACAGGTTTGAGACTGAGTTGGTGCTTGCGGGCAGCAGGCGCAGGATAAACGTCGAGCTTAAAAGAATACCATATGAAGACAGTTATGCCGTCGTCGGGTATATCATCGACATGACCGATGTTTATGAGCGCGAGATGGAGCTCGCCCATGCGCGCGAACTCAATGAATTGCAACTGCTCAAATTGAATCTCGCCGCAAAGGCTACAAAAATCGGGCTTTGGGACATGGAAATCGTATCCGACGACCCGGTCAATCCTAACAATGCGTTCGTGTGGTCGGATGAGTTCAGGCAGATGCTGGGTTACAAAGACGAGAATGATTTTCCAAGTGTTTTCAAGAGTTGGATCGATCGCCTGCATCCGGAGGACAAAGAGGGGGCTATTGATGCATTTGCGAGGCATTTGATGGATGAAACGGGTAAAACCCCGTTCGACATCGAATATCGCTTGATGAAAAAGGATGGCGAATATTCATATTACCGCGCGTCGGGAGAGACGATTCGCGACGAGCATGGGACGGCCTTACGCGTCGCGGGCGCGCTCATGGATATTACGGAGACGAAAAATATCCTGCTGGATACCGAGAGGCACAGGATCGAAGCGGAGGCGGCGAACAAGGCAAAGAGCGCGTTCCTAAGCACGATGAGCCACGAAATCCGCACTCCTATGAACGCTATTTTGGGGATCACGGAGATTCAGCTTCAGAAAGACACGATCGAGAATGGCGTCAGAGAGGCCTTCGACAAGATATATACATCCGGTGATATGCTTTTGGGCATCATCAATGATATCCTGGACTTGTCAAAAATCGAAGCGGGAAAGCTGGAGTTGATTATCGACAGATATGAAACTGCAAGCTTGGTCAGCGATACCGCCCAGCTTAATATGATGAGAATCGGCAGCAAGCCGATCGAGTTTGAGCTTTATATTGATGAGAATCTGCCGGCGCACTTGGTCGGCGACGAGCTGCGAGTGAAACAGATTTTAAACAATCTTCTGTCGAATGCATTCAAGTATACGGAATCCGGCACTGTCAAACTGATGATCGATAAAGATGATAACGCTGAAAACGATGATGTCACAATCATTTTCAGCGTCAGCGACACGGGGCAGGGCATGACTGAGGAACAGGTCAACAGGCTGTTTGACGAGTATTCGAGGTTCAATGTGGAAACGAACCGCACGACGGAAGGCACCGGTCTCGGAATGAGCATTACGCGCAATCTTGTCCAGATGATGCACGGTAGAATCGATATAAAAAGCAAGCCGGGAGAGGGTTCGACATTCACCGTTTATCTTCCGCAAGGCAGATCTGGCACCAGCATTCTCGGAAAAGAGTCTGCGGATAACCTGCATAAGTTCCGCACCCGCAGCAGGGCGCAGATGAAGAGGGTGCAAATCGCGCGCGAACCTATGCCATATGGCAGCGTTTTGATAGTGGACGATGTGGAAACGAACATTTATGTCGCCAGAGGCCTTTTGGCTCCATACGGATTGATGATCGACTCTGCTGACAGCGGGTTTGCAGCTATTGAAAAAATCAAGAACGGCAGCGTATACGACATTGTTTTCATGGATCATATGATGCCTAAGATGGACGGCGTCGAAGCAACGAAGATCATCCGCCAAATGGGCTATAAGGAGTCAATTGTTGCGCTGACGGCGAACGCCGTTTCCGGGCAGGCTGAGATTTTCCTCGGGAATGGTTTTAATGATTTCATTGCAAAGCCTATTGATGTGCGGCAGTTAAACGGGGTGCTCAACCGGCTCATTCGTGACAAACAGCCGCCTGAAGTACTGGAGGCTGCGCGCAAACAGGCGGAGAGCAGGACTGATAAACCTAAAGAAGGAGAGGCCATAGCTCTCGATCCGAGATTTGCGGAAGTTTTTGTGAGAGATGCCGTCAAATCGCTTGAGGTTTTGGAGACGATCGTCAATAAAGGCAGTGATTGCAGCGAAGATGACATGCGTACTTATGTCATTCATGTACACGGAATGAAGAGCGCCCTCGCAAATATCGGGAAGATGGAGCTATCTGCCATTGCTTTAAAGCTTGAAACATCGGGCAGAGACGGCGACTTGAACATATTGAACAATGAGACGCAAATATTCCTCGACTCGCTACGTGCGGTTGTCGAAGAACTGACGCCGAAGAAGGATCTCGGCGCCGACGTTGTCGATGAAGACCCGGAGTTTTTACGCGCCAAATTGAGCGCTCTCAAAGAAGCGTGCGACGAATATGACGAGACAGCGATGGAGAGCATTCTTGCCGAACTGGATGGCATGCAGTGGTCGGATTCGACGCGGGCTTTGTTGAGCTCTTTGTCGGAGCACATTTTACATAGCGATTTTGATGAGATAGCCGATATGCTTCCAAAGTATTTATCGTGAGGGCTATGTCCCCGCAACCCGGACGCCGCGCGCCACGGCGCTAACGTGAGGTCGTTGTCAGGCGGTCATAAATCTCACCGAACTTATCATGATTGTCGAGGAAGATATCCGTCAGCACAGGGTCAAAATGCGTTCCTCTCCCGCGCGCGATGATTTCAATCGTTTCGTTGTGCGGGAGGGGTTCTTTGTATACGCGCCTCGCCCGCAAAGCATCATAAACATCGGACAATGCCATAATGCGCGCGGAAAGCGGTATACGCTCTCCTGACAGGCCGTACATATAGCCGCTCCCATCCCATTTTTCATGATGGTATCGTGATATCTCCATGCCGATTTTGACAAACTTATTCGAGGGGTATAGCTTCTCAACGCATGCCAGCGTTTCATAACCATTGAGCACGTGTGTCTTCATAATGTCGAATTCGCTGCCTGTCAAACGGCCCGGTTTAAGGAGTATCGAATCTGCAATCCCGACTTTTCCTATGTCATGCAGAGGGCTGGCCTTTTCTATGATTGCCGCGTAGACATCATTGATCTGGTTGTCATAATATCCTGTTTGCATGATGTTTTCCGCTATTACGCGGCAATACTCCGATGTCCGTTCGATGTGGGCGCCCGTGTCATCGTCCCTGGATTCGGATAGTTTTACGAGCGCGTGTATAACGGCCACCTGCGATGCGGTGATGTCTTTCACCTTGTCCTTGACCATCTCTTCCAGGTGCGCGCTGTATTTTTGCAGTTTTTTATTAGATTCTTTCAATTTTTTTGATACCTCGATATATTTTACCATGAGCTCCGTGAACAGCTCATTTTGAATCTCGTCATCGACCTTGTCCGCAAAATGCTCGAACAACGTGATGAGGAAGTCATCGGGGTATGATGCCAAAGAATCAAAGTTGTCGTGCAAGTCTTTAATCAATTTCATTGAATCACTCATAATGTCGCTCCATATATATAGTTATCGATGCCGACTTTTTTCATGGATTTTAACCTATCGAACACGATCTTTTGTGATAATTCAGTATTGAGGATACTGCCATGCTGCGGGGCAATGATTGAGATGTCCAAATTTTCTATTTGCTGCAGAGCATATGCCAGGGCTTTATCGGAAGTCATAATGCGTCTGTGGTAGTCCGAAATGCTCGCGAGCTGGCAGGGTTTTCCGGTCAAATGGCATGTGTTGCCGGCATCGCAGGTAGTGCAGGCGTCGTCAATTTGCGTAAAGAGATCCCATGTTGTGTCATAATTCCCGAAAATGTCGCTGCTGAAAAGCGTCTTTGTCTTTGTGTCATATGTCACAAAGCTCCCAAGCGAGTGGGCATATGGCGTGTGTATGAACTCCAGACGCCTCCCGCTCGCAAATTCAAAGCTGAGACCTTGTTCCTCTATGCATTGCTTTTCTGTCTTCGTGGAGTAATAGTCGAGGAAAATGTTGTTTTCGCAATGCGACAGCACTTTCAGGTTTTCGTTGTTGATCAGCACTTCCATTTGCGGGAGATTTCCACAGAGATCGGGGTCGTAGTGCTGGTATATTAGTCTGACGATCGTTCCGGGATTGATTCCGGCGCGTACTATTTTTAGCATTACCGCGCTAAAGTCATTCCGGCTGCCGCCATCTATCAAAACAGCTTCATTTCTGTCTGCGATCAAATAGGAGTTGCATTGCAAGCCCACCTTATCATCCTTGTATCCGACCCAATAGACACCTTCGGCAATTTCAACGTTGTCAGCGTTGCTCTTTTCGCCGGTGTTGCTGTTATTCGCAAGGCTCATGTCAATCATTCCTTTCTGATGAACTTTGTATACCAACATGAAGCGTCCCGGTCCACTCCTGTGAACGGCTCCTGTATCATAAATTGTTTGTGCGGTTTTTATCATGACCCGTATTTGCGAATCTGTATCGCAAAATACACCCAAAAGTGTGAAATTTCACCTTTTGCTTCTACACCCCCTTGACAATCAAGCGATTGTTTTGTAAAATGCAAACAATCGCTTGATTAAATGAGGTGGTACTAATGGCAGCCGGTGGATTTTTTAACTGCAACATGGAAGTGTTCCCGAAAAACAGCACTTATTTGGAACGACCACGCGTTCAAAGATTGCTGGAAGATGCAATGAGCTACCCTCTGGTCGCTGTTTACGCAGGCTCGGGATATGGCAAGACAAGAGCGGTCTACTCATTTTTACAGAATTTCAGAGCATATACGACTTGGATCCAATTGACTGATAGGGACAACATCCCTGCGCGATTCTGGGAGAGCTTTGTCCATATGATATCCATATCATGGCCGCATAGCGCGCCAAGGCTTCTGGAGGTTGGCTTCCCCGAGACGGATGATGCTTTTGGAAAATTTGCCGACCTAATGAGGGAAGCGCCGAGTTTTCCCGGGAAGCATATCATGGTATATGATGATTTTCACTTGCTGAAGAACGGATCTGTGTTGAAATTCCTGGATAAGGCGCTAAAGATGCTGCCCCCAAACGCGACAGTTGTTTTAATTTCGCGGACAATGCCTGAGGTCAGCATTGTCAGCCTGATGCTGCGCGAACAGATTTTTACGATTCGCGAAGATGCGCTGTGTTTCACTGAAGATGAAATCGCAGAGTTTTTCAACCAACAGGCGCTGCCGGTTACGCGGCAGAATATTCGCGACATATACGACGACACGCGCGGGTGGGCGTTCGCCATCAACCTGATCGGCCGTTCATTTTTGAAAGATTCAAAATATGAAAGATATGCTCTGGAAGCGATGAAAGAAAACGTGTATAAGCTGATAGAGACCGAGCTTTCGCAAATGGTTTCTCCAAAGCTTCGCAATCTGCTGCTGCGAGTCTCGCTCATCGATCATTTTGCAGCCAATCTAATCAAATCATTGGCGGACAGCGACGAGCTCATAAATGAGCTGGAGCAGCTCAACGCATATGTTCGGTATGATTTTCACATTGGGGCTTATATGATGCACAACCTTTTCATGGATTATCTGCGCCAGCATCATGATGAATTGGCCGAAGCGGAAATATGTGATACATATAAAAAAGCCGGGGAATGGAGCGAGAACAACGGCTATATTATCGATGCTCTTTCATATTATGAAAAGGCATATGATTATGATTCGATAATGCGGATGATCTATGTGCTGAACCTGCAGATTTCTCCTGATACTGCAAGGTTTGCTCTTGAAATATTCAATCGTATCCCGAAGGACGCTGTATGTGATAACATATTATTTCCGTCGATGCATATAAAGATATTGATATGTCTTGGATTGCCGGAGCAGGCTTCGGCTATGGCGCTGCAGTATATCGCGGAATATGAGCTGCGGCCCGATTCGCCCGAGAAATATCAAACGATTGCCGGCATTTATGGCGCGTTGGCAATCATGCGGATGATTATGAGCCCATATACGCATACATATGATTTTGATACATATTTTAAAAAGTTCAGCGAGTATTATGATAAGTATCCATATGAGTCATACGGGCCGGTTACGAACCAACCTGTCGGCGCATACGCGCTTCTTGTCGGAACGAACCGTTCCGGCGCTCCGGAGGAGTATATCGATGCGCTGTCGCGTGCGATCCCATATTCCGCGCATGCGCTGAATGGAAATCTATATGGCCTCGATGACCTTGCGCGGGGAGAGATGTACTTCTATCGGCGAAACATAAACAGTGCGGAACAGTATTTCAATGTCGCCTTGGGAAAAGCGAGAGCAAAAGGCCAGTTTGACATCATTAACCGTTCTATACAATATCTGATGCTCATTGCGTTTTCGCGGGGAGAGGTTGGCGTGGCCGATGGGCTGCTGCAGCAGATCGCCGATATGCTGGATATCAAAGAGTATTCCACGCGATACGAGGCATTTGACATTGCGCGCAGCCATTATTATCTTGTGCTTGGGCAGCCGGAACAAATTCCGGATTGGCTGAAGTCGGATTTTGTCGGGTACGCTCATCCCGCTTTTCTGGAGAGTTATGCAAATCGCATCAGGGCGCAATATCGTTATGTGACGCGGCAGTATAGCACTTTGTTGGCGTTTTTGGAGACTTCGCAGAGCGACTGTTCTTTGTTGATTGCGAGTATCATGTATAAGGTCATCGAAGCCTTGACGCTGTATCAGCTTAAACGGCGTTCCGAGGCTATTAGCGTCTTGGAGGAGGCTTATGCTCTTGCTGCGCCAAATGGCTTCATTACTCCGTTTACGCAGTATTCCAAGGACATGAGGACATTGACCGGCGCCGCGCTCAGGGAAGGGTCTTGTTCAATTCCAAGGCCGTGGCTGGAAGACATCAATCGTAAGGCATCCGCGTTTGCGCGCAGGTTGACGCATATGGTTGCTGAGAACAGGGCGGCGGGCGAAGGCGATTGCGGGTTTGTTTTGACCAATCGTGAAACGAAGATAATGAAGGATCTTTCTCAGGGGCTTTCGCGCACGGAGATTGCCGCGAGTCAGAATATTTCTGTGAACACTGTGAAAATGGTGATTAATTCGATTTATGATAAGTTGTGCGTGACAAGCATGCATGATGCGATTCGCATTGCTTTGGCACGCGGCATTGTTTAAAAGAATACAAGAAATGCCGGGAGCTTGGGATTTCTTCCAAGCTCCCGGCTACTGTGTTACGCAAGGGCGTGAACAGAAGAATTATCTTGCTTGTTTTATTTTGCCGGATAATGTATACTGTTTAAAAAATCGTGGAAATCGGAGGTCTAAGTGTGAAAAAAACCATACTGCTGTTCATATGCGCAATGATGCTGTCGGCATTTACGCTCACATCATGCAAAAAAGACGACAACAAAGCAAACAACGCCGCTGACAACAACGAAGGACTGATCGTTATCGGCTTCTCGCAGGTCGGCGCGGAATCCGACTGGCGCATCGCGAATACGAAATCAATGAGAGAAACATTCAGCGAGGAAAACGGATATAGGCTGCTGCTGAAAGATGCCCAACAAAAACAGGAAAACCAAATACAAGCGATAAATGATTTTATCGCTCAAAAAGTAGACTATATCGTATTTGCGCCAGTCACGGAAGAAGGTTGGGACGATGCCCTGAAAAACGCTAAGTCTGCGGGTATTCCTGTCATCATCGTCGACAGGATGATCAAGACGACGGACGACAGCCTCTATACATGCTGGGTAGGATCCGATTTCCGCAACGAAGGCGATGTGGCTGTCGAATGGATGGAAACGACTTTCAAGGATGTCGCGGACTTAAAAATCGTGCACTTGCAAGGCAGCCTTGGGTCATCGGCGCAGATAGGCCGCACGGAAGGCCTTGCCGCCGGTGTTGACAGAAACAGCGGTTGGGACGTCATCTATCGTGCTACCGGCGACTTCACGCAAGTCAAGGGCAAGGAAGTCATGGAATATGTGCTGAAACAATACAGCCACATTGACGTGATCTATTGCGAAAATGATAACATGGCATTCGGCGCCATCGAGGCGCTGGACGCGGCGAACAAAACATATGGCGTAAACGGAGAAGTAGCCATAATCTCTTTCGATGCGACAAATGCAGGGCTGAATGAAACGCTCAGCGGCAAGATCAATTATAATGTTGAATGCAACCCATTGCATGGCCCGCGCGTTGAAGCGCTTATCAAACAGTTGGAAAACGGCGTGACTCCCGAGAAGCTTGCCTTTGTGGAAGAAGTTGCCTTTGATGCAACGACTATCACAAAAGCGGATATAGATGCGCGCTCATATTAGCGACACGCAACATCAATTAAACACAACTGATTATATTCGCTACCCGCGTTGAGCGCATACTGAGGGGGGAGCTTTTCTTGAAGCGAAAGAACATTTCTGTCTGGCTGGCATTCACGGCTGTGATTGCTGTTGCGGCAGTATTCTTTTTTAGCTTGGGGAGCGGCGGCTCTGTCGCCAGAGATATCCTATATACTGACTTAACGGCTTTTCCGGCTTATGTTAAAAACGGATATGAGCCTGCATATGCAAATCTGGATCCCGTGTTGACAGATTGGGATCTGGAGCTGCCGGCATTTCATGATACCGATATCAGAATGAGCATGCTGCCCACCGGCTCGTATTCAAGCGCTTCATCAAGCTTTCTGTCGATAGCGGAACGGCAGATCGAAGATTTTACGATACTGATTCCATTTCAAATGAGCTGGGAGAAAATCGACTGCCTTTATGGCGATAACCCGATCGCGCCCGGGATGTATCTTGCCGGGATTGGTGAAAACTGGGAAATATATATCAATGGCGATCTTGTTGCAAAACAGATTTATATGGATTCGGCAAATCGGATCACATCGATGCGAAGCCAAAGGGGCGTTTGCATCCCATTTGATAAGCGCTGCCTTAATGAGGGCGTGAACCGCCTTGTCATACATATCATCGGAACGCGCAGCAGCAATTTTACCGGTTTGTTTTATACCGGGCCGTATTATATCGGTAATTTCTCGCAAATTTCCGGCGCCGGCACGGTGTTCCTGACTGTTGCGTTGTGCACAGTTTTTATCTTCTTGGGGTTGTATCATGTCTTGTTGTATTTCCTGCGCAAGACAGACAGGTACAACATGATCTTCGGATTGTTTTCCGGATTGCTGGCAGTGTTTTTCTTCGCGCGCAGCCCGGTCATCTACCACCTTTTCAATGATACGGCAATCACGCTGCGCATCGAGTATGCGGCGCTTATCACGTATTGGTTTGCTTTTGCCGTGTTTTTGGAAAACCTNAATTTTGGCAAGGCAAAACGGGTTACTGTCATATANGGGTTCACATGCGTNGCGTTCATTGTGTTGCAGTGCATATTCCCAATCTGGTTTGCAGGGGATCTTCTGACCATATGGCAAATATACGGAGGGTGTTACATCGTCTACATTGTCGGGTATGACCTGATATACACATTTTTCAAGAGCGCCATCAAGCAACAAGGCAGCAATGCTCAAGGGAGCAAGCAGGCTGCTGTGTGGAAAAGGCTCATCAAAGGACTCAGAGAAACGGAGCTCGGCAATATCTTCCTGCCTATGCTGATCGTCACGTGCGCCGCAGCATATGATATGTTGGATTTAGTGCTGTTCCATACAGGCATGCTGCTCACTCGATATGGGTTTTCGTTGCTTATGATATGCATGGCTTTTGTCTTGGCTCGAAAATATACAAACCGCTTTGAAGCGGCGTCTCAGATGAATGAGATTCTGGAAACGACAGTGAAGCAGCGGACGCAGCAACTTGAGGAGCAAGTTTTAATCGCCGAGGCCGCGTCAAAAGCAAAGAGCACGTTTCTCAGTAACATGAGCCATGAGATACGTACTCCGATGAATGCGATAATCGGCATGACGACTATCGGCAAATTATCGCAAAATGCGGATAAAAAAGATGATGCCTTGAAAAAAATCGACGGAGCCTCAAAGCAATTGCTCGGAATCATCAACGATATACTTGATATCTCGAAGATCGAGGCAGACAAGCTCGAACTGTCGCCCGTCAGTTTTGATTTTGAAAAAATGCTGCAAAAGGTCGCGGATGTCATCAACCTGCGAGTTGACGAACGCCGCCAGAAGCTGTATATCAACATCGGCAAGGGGATTCCGAATATTCTGATTGGCGACGATCAACGGTTGTCGCAAGTTATCATGAATCTGCTGTCCAACGCTGTGAAGTTTACGCCTGAAGAAGGCTCGATTACGCTCGATTCGCAAATCGTTTCGGAGACAGATGGCATATGCAAGCTGCAAATAAGCGTCACAGACACAGGCATCGGCATTTCCGACGAGCAGAAGGCGCGCTTGTTCCATTCTTTTGAACAGGCAGACGCCAGCACATCGCGGAAGTTCGGCGGCACCGGCCTGGGGCTTTCGATATCAAAACGCATCGTGGAGCTGATGGACGGCGAAATATGGGTCGAATCCACACCGGGAGAAGGGTCGAAATTCATATTCACCGTCATGCTCAAACGAGGAGAAGAGGAGAGAAAGCGGCTGCTTGATGAAAGCATAAATTGGGAGAACATTCGCATATTCGCAGTCGACGATGAGCCTGAAATCCGTGAATTTTTCGCGATGATGGCCGAGGAGTTGAATATTGACTGCACTGTGGCTGCGAGCGGCGAAGAGGCCGCCGAGCTTTTGGAGCAGGACAATGATTACAACATATATTTCCTCGATTGGAAGCTCCCGGGAATGAATGGGGTCGAGCTTGCGGCAAAGATCCAGGAAAAGACTCCATTGAACTCCATCGTCGTAGTGTTTTCTTCAGCCGACTGGAACTTCCTCGAGGAAGAGGCGCGCGAGGCCGGCGTTGGCAAATTCCTACCGAAGCCACTTTTCCCGTCTGTCATCGTGGATTTGATCAACGAGAGCATCGGCACGAAAAAGGCCGTCGAACAAATCAGCGAAACCGGGTATACGGTCGATTTTGCGGGGCGGTCCGTGCTGCTGGCGGAGGATGTTGAGATAAACCGCGAAATTGTCTTTGCTCTGCTTGAACCGATGGACTTGATGATCGATTATGCGGAAAACGGAGCCGCTGCCGTCCGTCTGTTCGCCGCTTCGCCGGATAAATATGATATTATTCTTATGGATTTGCAAATGCCTGAAATGGACGGGTTTGAAGCGACCCGCCAAATCAGGCAAATGGATGCTGCGAAGGCAAAGACCATTCCGATTATTGCAATGACAGCGAACGTGTTTCGTGAGGATGTGGAACGATGCATGGCAGCGGGGATGAACGACCACATTGGCAAACCGCTCGATTTCAATGAGGTCATTGAGAAATTACGTCAGTATCTGTCGTAGGATGCCGCGCGGCGTCCGGGTTGTGAGGGTGGAGTCCCCACAAATTCACCTGCGCAATAAAGGGAATTTAGCCGTAGTGCGCGGCGTCCGGGTTGTGGGCGCAGCCCACGTTAGTATTTTCCAAAGCCGACGTCGCTGCCGGAATATGTATATTCGCTGCTGCTTGGTATGTCAAAACGCTTCCGCTCGGTCTCCGCGGCCGGTGGGAGCGTTTGCCGCGTTCCGCTGTCTTTGAGCTTGAACTGTGAAATGAGCTGCTCGAGCACTGTGGACTGCCCGCTCATCTCTTCGGAAGCAGCGGCTTCTTCTTCTGCGGTCGCGCTGTTGTGGGAGACTACCTGCGCAACCTGGTCAACACCGCTGTTGATCTGCTGGATGTCCTGCGACTGCTCATCAGAAGACCTGGCAATGTCGCGGACTAGCTGGTTGCTTTCGTTGATGCCGGTGACTATTTCCGCCAGGCTCTCAGCGGTTTCGCCGGCAATCCTGACACCAAGCGACGCCTTAGCAATCGAGTTGTCGATCAAGCTGCCGGAGTCCTTCGCCGCTTCGGCGCTTTTTGCCGCGAGGTTGCGGACTTCCTCCGCCACGACGGCAAAGCCTTTGCCATGCTGGCCGGCGCGTGCCGCCTCGACGGCGGCATTGAGGGCCAGAATATTTGTCTGGAAAGCGATGTCGTCTATCACCTTGATGACTTTGTTGATGGAGCTGCTGGCGTTGCTGATCTCGTTGACGGCGGCCATCATTTCGCTCATCTGCCTGCTGCCCTTTTCAGCCATATCTTTAATGCTGTCGGAAAGCTCGGCCGCTTTGTCAGCTCTCTCCATATTGTCTTTTGTTTTGCGCGCAATTTCGGAAATCGAACTGGAGAGTTCCTCAATGGAAGCAGATTGCTCTGTGGAGCCTTGCGCGAGGCTTTGGGCTCCGGTCGCCATCTGCTTTGCGCCATTGGCGACCTGGCGGGCAGCGGCTCTTACTTCGAGCATCATGCGGTTATTATTGTCGAGCATCTGGCTAATAGCTTTGTTTACCGCATCGCTGTCGGAGCGGGCAGTGACATTGGCAGTCAAGTCGCCTTGCGAGATGACTATCAGAGCATCAGCTTGCTTGCGCATGCTGTCGACCATGAGCTGCAGCTCTTCCGCAAGCTGCCCCACTTCATCGCCCGCTCTGTGGTCGAACGTAACGTTGATGTCTCCTTCGGAGAGGCGTTTTGCCAACCCGGACATTTTTTTCATCGGGATTGCTGTTTGCTTGACGATGATGTGCGCGATAAAATATGCAACGCCGGCATATACTATGACATATACCGCGCATACCCATGGCGCGAAGCTGACGATTTTGCGGGCTGAGTTGACAATGGTGGCGCTGTCTGTTCCGAGGTTGTTAGTGAGCCATGCGATTATTGAACAGAAGATAATCAAGGCCGGTATGGTGAAGACCACCATACACACGTATATTGCAATCATTTTTATACGTATCGGAAGATTTTTTAACATAGTATCCCTCCCATTATATGATTGAATAATTTCGGAGCGCATGGCTGGTTGCCACTCTCCTGAACAATCATATGATTTTATATAAAATGGCTTTGCTTGTCAAATACGGCGCTGAACGAGCATCCGTATCCTGCCTGACCTGCGAGGCCATATCTTCGTTACGTTGCGCGGCAGACTCGATTTCTGCCGGTGTTTTTTGCTGTGTATAGAGCCATATCCGCGTTGTAGATGAAATCGTCCATGGAATCGTTTTGTGAAGGGATTTGCGTATTGACGCCGATGCTGATCGTGACTCGCGAGGTTTTCCCGTCAATACGCGGGATTGTTGTTTTTTCTACGTTCTCGCGTGTTTGCTCGGCAATAGTCAGTGCCCCCTCCATATCGGTCGATGGCAATAGGATGGCAAACTCTTCTCCACCCCAGCGGGCTGCGAAGTCAGCAGGACGCTTAAGCGCTTCTTTCAACACCATCGCCACCGTTTTTAGCGCGATATCGCCTTGCAAATGCCCATGCCTATCATTATAGTTTTTGAACTTATCGACGTCGATCATCAAGACGCTGATAGGGGCCTTATTTCTGGCGGCTCTGCGCCACTCCATGCTCAACTGGCTGTTGAAGCTGCGTTTGTTCGCTATTTCGGTGAGTTGGTCTATTGTACTCAAACGTTGAATTGCGCGCATCTGGTTTATAATTTTTATCTGGTTTCTAACTCTGATATTGACAATCGTAGCGCTGAACGGTTTTGTTATGTAGTCCTCGGCGCCGGAGACGAGGCCTATCTCTTCGTCTTCGCGGCTGTCAAGCCCGGTGATGAAAATGACGGGAATATTGCTGGTTTCGTCAGTTTTTTTGAGCAGCGCGAGCGTTTCGTAACCGTCCATTTCAGGCATGAGGATATCAAGGAGGATGAGATCCGGATTATGGGCAATCGCCATCTCTATTCCTTTTTTCGCATCGTTGGCCATCATTATATTGTATTCCGGGCTCAATATATGGTTTAAATAGAGAAGGTTGGATTTTTCGTCGTCGATGACTAATACGCTGTTTTTTTCGTCCAAGAGTGTCAACGCCTTTCATTAGGGGGCGGAAGCCCGGATAGTACCCTCAATGGGGCGCGAGCCTCACGTTACAGTGCCTTAGCGGGCTGTCCCGATGGGCTATGGGGCGCGAGCTTCACATCAAAGGTATTGCTTCAGAGCTTTCCTGACCTCATCCATATCGAGAGGTTTTCCGAGATGGCCATCCATGCCGGCGTCCAGGCATCTTTCGACATCGTCACGGAAAACATTAGCAGTCATTGCAATGATAGGAACGGATTTCGCTTCATCTATCTTGAGCGCACGTATGCGCCTGGTCGCTTCATAACCATCAAGTATGGGCATCTGCACATCCATGAATATCATGTCATACCTGCCCGGGGAAGCGACAAACGCATCCACGGCTTCCGCGCCGTTTTCCGCAAAATCCATCGTGAGGTGCATCGGCTCGAGCATCGCCTGGACGATTTCTCTGTTTATTTCCACGTCTTCGGCGAGCAATATCACACGTCCGGAATAGTCCTCAGGCTCGTCGTCGCGCTTGAATTGCTCGGTGACAACTTCGCTGCCTATGCATTCATTGATGAGATCGACGATCATAGAGGGGAACAGCGGCTTTGGCAGGAATTTTTCAACGCCCGCGTTGCGCGCGGCGTCCTCGATGATGCTCCAGTCGGCCGAGGAAAAAATAACGACGATTGATTTGCGTACAGGTTTCGATTGTATTAGCTTTGCAAGCTCGATCCCGCTGATTCCCGGCAATATCCAATCGAGAAAATATATATCGAAGCCATCGTCTTCCGCGAGCAGTTGCGCTGCTTCCTCTCCGCTTGCGGCAACTATGCATGATATGCCGAGGCTGTCGGCCATCCGCTGGAAAAACTCACGCACTTCCGGCTCGTCATCTACCGCGAAGATGCGGATATTGCTCCAATTGACGCCTTCCGCAAGGAGGCTGCCTTTCTCGCTGTAGTCGCACGTCAGCATGACTGTAAAGATGAATTTGGAGCCTTTGTCAGGTTCAGATTCCACCCATATATCGCCATTCATCAGTTCGACAATGCGTTTAGTGATCGCAAGACCGAGGCCGGTGCCTCCGTATTGGCGAGTAGTGCCTGCTTCCGCCTGTTCAAATGAGTTGAAAAGGCGGGACTTTTGGTCGGGCGAGATGCCAATGCCAGTGTCCTCAACGCTGACCATCAGACGACATTGGCCGTCCTCATCTGACATGAGCTTTGTGTCAAGCGTGATGGTTCCGCCCTCGGGCGTGAACTTGACCGCGTTGGACAGGAGGTTTGTAATTGCCTGGGCTAGCCGCTGGTCGTCGCCTATGAACACGCGAGGGATGTCGCTGCTGATATTGACAAAGAAACGCTGCTTCTTTTCATCGACGCGAAAATTAATTATGTTGACGACATTTTGCAGCATTTTTTCAAAATCGAAGCTGATCGGGGACAGTTCCAGTTTGTTTGCCTCGATTTTTGATATATCCAGGATGTCGTTGATGACGCCAAGCAAGTGCTTTGACGCATCTTCAATTTTTAGAAATGCATATTGCATGCGGTCGATGTCGGTTGCTGCCATGCCGATGGCCGTCATACCGATGATAGCATTCATCGGAGTGCGGATTTCGTGGGACATATTCGACAAAAAGTCGCCTTTTGCGCGGCTGGCCTGCAATGCCTTTTCCAGCGCGTCCGCGCGCTCTTTGTCCATAAGCTGCAGCTGGACAAGCTTCTCATTGAGTTGCTGCGTGCTTTCGTGGCGTTCAACGGCGTTTGCAAGCAATAGGCTGCCGGATTGCAGTATTGCTGCTTCTTGCTCGGTGCAAAACACCTCGCTGTGCCTGTTTTCAAACGAAACGAAACCCCACAGCACTCCGCGCAGTGAAACGGGGAACGCCATAATATGCCTTATCCCTGCGGCGGTCAGGGCATTCCCGAGAAATCCCGTAAAGCTGCTCGCAGGTTCGGATAGGTAGCCTTTAGGGCCGAGCAGCTTCTCATCCCATTCTGTGAAGCGCTCCAGGATGTCCGAGCCTGTGATTGCCTCGTAGACCGTCGATGGAGCGCTGTCGGGCACAAGCCATTGAAATAGCTTTTGATAAACTGAGATGCCGTCCCGATCTACGACCCGCCATATGTAGATGCAGTCTATGTCGAGGCATTCGGCAAGGTTTCTCATGCTGTCCACAAGGGCTTCTTCAAACTTGTCTGCTTCGGCTGTCAGGAGCACGACCGCTGCGTTATTGATGAGCGTAAGGAGTTCCTCGTTTTGCTTGATGTCTGAATTTGCTTTTTCAACTTTTCTGTTCTCGTTGTGATATAGGTGGGTCTGGAACATGATGATAATGCTCACGAGGAATCCGACTATGAATATTGACTGCATAATGTCAATGAAGCGTTGATGACTGCTGAGTTCAATCTGCGGCCATGATGGCAATATGTTCCAGCCGTGGTATATGTTGGAAACATAGCAGAATACTATGATTGCGGATGTCAGTATCAGCGCGAGTATCCGCATTTTGCCCGTCATAAGAGTGAAGCAGAGTATGATGGCGAGCGCAAAGTAGACGGCCATGCCGGAGTTTGCGGATCCTGCTGTCGCGAATAGTATGGGCCAGAATACAAAGCTGACTCCGCATACGATGATTGTTGTGAGGATTTTCGCGTGCTTTGCTCTTT
Source organism: Oscillospiraceae bacterium (assembly GCA_009776905.1). Classification (GTDB taxonomy): domain Bacteria; phylum Bacillota; class Clostridia; order Oscillospirales; family Oscillospiraceae; genus WRMH01. The sequence continues at coordinate 442 of WRMX01000052.1, read as the reverse complement.
GTATGGACATGATAAAGACGCCGATGATTGCGGCCGTCATTAGGATTAGCGGGATGATGGAGATGAAGGGCATGCCGGCTATTATGCGTGATATGAGGGCGATTATCGATGCTATTGCGCCGAAAACCGTGACAAAGTTAAGCGTCCTCGATTCAAACGAGATTTCGCCTGTGGTGAAGTGGTTGTTTATGAATTGGTTGAGCTTTTTCATCTATTACCGTTTTGCGCGTTGTCGGTCGTTTGCGCGCATTGTAGTCACTAATGATGAAAGGTGAAAATTCATCGTTTTGTGCCGTGTAGCGACTATAATACCATAGAGTTTTCTACATTTCAAGCAATAATTTTAGTGCCTTAGCGATTCGTAACGCTAACAAAAAACAAGTTAATATCAATCGCTAAGGCACTAACGCCGCGCGAAGCGCGGTGCGCAGCGTAGCTGCGT
>WRMX01000051.1 GCA_009776905.1 Oscillospiraceae bacterium | reverse complement strand
GATCATCAGCGTCTTGTCGACGTAGTATTTACCTTCTTCCCTGATTTCTCTGAAGCTGTCGATTCCGATCGGCAGGCTGTTTCGCACATCATCCATCTTCTCACCCTCCTTGTCGCCCACAGCGACTGTCGCTCACAGCGACGATGCGGCTCATCGCACATCGTGCGATTCTCTGTTGTTTCTGATAGAATTATAATCGATTGGGCATGAAAACGCAAGGCAAAGACGGTACCTCCAATGCGTCGATGAGCAGTATGATTGTCCGTGATATTCATCTATCATGCTCTTATGAACCAATCCTATGCGGTTTCGCGATTGCGGAGCCGCATGCTAATGAGTATGAACGCCACGAAGCCCAGCAGCATTACTGCGACGCCAATGGCGGAAACCAACAAGGGAGAACGCGACGAAGTCAAACCCAGGTTCGCGAGCAGCCCAGTATATGCGGTCATGCAAAAGCCGCCAATGCACGATGCGGCCATGTTCACGCCCGAAAACAGCCCGATATGCTCTTTTCTGACATAATATGCCACTTCCAGCATCACGGCAGTGCCCATAATCGACGAACCGACTCCCGAAAGGCCGGAGCCCACCAAAAGCGGCGTAAGCCCGTTGGCCATCGATGCCACCAGCATCCCCACAGCGCTGAACGCGAGCGCGAGCGGCAAAACGAACCGGCGCAGTGCCCGGACGGCAAAGCCAACGGCAAGTCCCGCTATCGAGCTGGTAATGGTATTGATCGTGAGCACGATGCTGGATGTGGCAGGACTTTCAATGTTGAGCTCCGACAAGATAAAAGACACATTCACGACCATCGGGAACGTGAGCATCTGGAAAACGAAACCAACAAGGATGAAATAAAAGCTCTTCGGAGGCAGCCGGGACCATAAACCCTCTTTAGCAACGGCGGCTTTCGAGGAATCGACCTTGTCGAGCGAAATATTCGGGAGCAACAATAACACGATGATCATCGGGACGACGGCGATCAGATGGATGAGAAAAACATAGTGCCAGCCGAAACCGCCAAAGTATCCGCCGAGCAGCGTATACAGGATGGAGCTGGCGAACATGGACGCGCTGCTGATTCCGATGATTTTCGCGCGCTCCTCCTCCGGATAGAGCTTGAAAACGATGTCTGCATTTAGCGGGGACAAGAACCCGATCCCTAGGCCGAAAAGGGCGCGCATGACAAGAAGCATCGTGAAACTATTGACGAAAAACGGCGCTGTGCCCGTGACGATCATAATGATGCTTGGGATGATGATGTGCATTTTGTAGCTCAATCGCCGCCCGACGACGACGCCCCCCAGCAGGCACGAGATGATCATTGACAGGTTCGGCAAGGTGATAACGAGTTTCACCGTGTTTTCCGGCACGTTCAGCGAAGCGGAAATGTCGCTGAGCGCTGATATGATCGGCAGCCCGGCTATCGCCAGCCACGGCAGTAACAGCAGCGCAACGGTCAGCTTTGTTTTGCTGCGCCCCTCTGCAATGTAATGATTTCCGACAATCTCATCTGTCCGCTCCCCAACCGGGAGCTCGTTTTTTGTATTGCTCATTCATACTTCCAACTAATAGTTATTTGCTTCCCGACAATCAAGCGCTATCATTATATCTGATTAAAATAATAATGCAAGCGAAACCGAAAGCGAGATTGTCGCGCAATCCTCGGATCCGGTTTCGCCTTGTCATTATGTCTGCTGCATGTCTGCTGCATGTCTGCTGCTGCGTTGTTGCGTTGTTGCTCAAGCCGCTGCCCGTTCCCCGCATACGCCTTACAGCGCTTACCTACGCGCCGTGCCCTATTCTTTGCCCTCGTTCGCAAGGCGGAAGCACTTGCCGCAATATGTGCATCTGTCCTTCGTGGGGTCGAGCCTGCAGCCATGCATGAGCTCGGGGCCGCCATAGACGAACTTCTCGTTGCCATCGGCGTCGATCTGCCGCGACACGCGTCCGCTCGTCCCATCCAGATAGACCGCTTGGAATAAGATAGGCTTGTCGATCCTGATGAAGTCCATCGGGCAGTGCCACATGCTGCCGGGGATGCGGAGGATGGTCGGCTTCGTTATGACATGCTTTTCCATCTTGCTGACATCGTACCCGAGCCAAATCTCGATTTCCGCGTCAAACTCCTCGGGGTGGTATAAGTCCGCATTGATGAACACCAGATATTCCTCTTCGCGGTGGAAGTGCGGGTCCGGCTCCATCCAATGCACCGGCTTCATAAACACCTGCCAACCGACGTTGTACTTCGCGCCCGGAATGTCTTCGGCGCCGCGGAAGTACAATTGCGGGGAATAACACCAGTCGCCCCAATCGGTGTATTGTGGTTTCAGCTCGAACGCCATGTCCTTGTATTTCAGCTCGCTCATATAAAACGCTCCTCTTTTCATTTATAGTATCGAAGGGGTGGCCGTCTCCGGGCACCCCTTCGGCCTGCGTAAGCAAAATCTTTTAATGCGTGGGCTGCACCCACAACCCGGACGCCGAGCGCCCGTCAGGTACTATCTGAGGGTTATTTCCACGAGATGTCCTGGTAGTAGATCGAGCCGGGCATGAAATATTCGACGCCGACGAGCTCTGAGTTCTGCGCCCTCGCGCCCACGGACTCGCACAGCCCATACCAAGGCACCAGATCGGAGAACATCTTTATCGCCTCAAAAAGCTTATTCTGTCTTTCAGCCTCGTTGGCCGTCCCGATGGCGCCCATGCTGAGCTCCCCATAAAGGTCCCTATCGGGGCCGGACCAGCCGAGGGGGATGAACGTCAGGTACATAGCAAGGACGTCGACCGCCATCCAGCTCGGAGCCGCAGGGTTGAATATTGCGATTTCAAAGTTGCTGGCATCCATCATCGTGGGGAAATACGTGGCCTGGTCATAATTGATGATTTCCGCGTTGACACCGATATCGAGCAATCCGCCCTGGACGATCTCCGCGATCGTGTTGTAGGCTGTCGAACCGTTGGTGATAATGCGGATCGTCTTGCCGATGAGGCCTGTCTGCTCGGCGAGCTCACGCGCCCTTTGAGGATTATATCCGATGGAATATATCTCGCTCAGGTTGCTGAACCTCGGCTCATAGTCGATCATGTTCGCGGAGCCGGGATAGTCGACGATTGTGGACATGCCGTTGAACAGGATGTCAGCGATCGCCTGGCGGTCAATCGCGTGGCACACGGCCCAGCGCGCTTCTTTCGACTCGAGAGGCTGGCCGGGGAGCATGCTGAACATCGTGACCATGTTGAAGCCGCCCGGCGCGGCGGTGACGGAGTACCCGAGCGATTTCACATAATCGACTTCCGCCACCGGAATGCTGGCCATGTCAATTTCGCCGACTTCAAGCGCGTTGATGACTTGGGCATCCTCGTTGATGACTTTGAACTGGATGTTCTTTATTGGCACCTCGCCGCCCCAGTAGTCGTCGCGCGCCTTCAACGTCAAGTGGCTGTTGACCACATAATCCGTCACGACATACGGCCCCGTGCCGATCGGGTTCATGGAAAGCGAAAGCTCGTCATACGATTCCTTGTCCATTATCAGCAGGCTCGGGAATCCCGGCTCCTGCGACGCGTTGAACTCGGTATACCATACATCGATCGTGTAATCGCTCGTTACCTTTGTTTTCTCAAAGTCGATGACCTTGACATTCAGCGCGAACTGCGGGTTTTCGCTGCACAGCTCCATGGAGAACATGACATCCTCGGCTGTCATCGCGTTGCCGTTGGAGAATTTGATGCCCTCGCGCAGCGTCAGCGTGTATTCAAGATCGCTGATCATGTCGTATCCTGTGGCTAGCACCCATTTACGGCTGCCATCCAGCCTCGTGTCCCAAAGTGGCTCATAGAACCCATAAAGAACGCCGATGAATCCACCCGTGACTCCGAGAGGGTACAGCGTGCCGCTGTCCTGCATGGATGCGATGTTGAGCGTCCTGTCCGGGTGGTTGGAGCTGGAGCTGCTGTCCGTGTTTGTGTTGGTGTTTGCGTTCGCGTTTGAGTCGGTGTTGCTGTTGCTGTTGGTGTTGCTTGACGAATCGGTATTCGCGTTGCTATTCGTCGACGAATCTTGGTTGGATGCGTTGTTGGAATTGCTGTCGTTGTTGTCCTTCTTGCCTCCGCATGCGACGACCGAAACGATCATCAGGCATGCCAGCAGCAGCGCCACTATCTTCTTTGTGTTCCTCATTTTCATTTTTTCCTCCTAATTAGTCTTTGTTTTCCTTGATTTCCTTGTATCTACAGCACGCAACGAAGTGTCCGGGAGCGCACTCTTCTATTACTTGCGGTTCATTGCACTTCTCTTCCGCAAACCGGCAGCGCGCCATGAAGCGGCAGCCGGGCTTCGGATTGATGGGCGAGGTGATCTCGCCGCGCAATAGGACCCGTTGAGCGTTGTTCGGGTATACGGGGACAGGAATCGCCGAGAGTAGGGCAATGGAGTATGGGTGGCACGTGTTTTTGAACAATTCGTCGGAAGGCGCCTTCTCGACCATCTGGCCAAGGTACATGACCATGATATCGTCCGAAATATATTTGACGACGGAGAGGTCATGCGTGACGAACATATATGCCAGCCCGCGCTGCTCTTGCAAATCCAGCATTAGGTTGATGATCTGGGCCTGAATCGAGACATCAAGCGCCGAGACCGGCTCGTCGCAAACGATGAATTTGGGATTCAAAGCCAGCGCTCGCGCCACGCCGATGCGCTGCCGGCGCCCGCCGTCGAGCTCGTGCGGATAGGAGTTTTCAAACCTTGTCGCGATGCCGACGGTATCCATGAGCCGGCGCGTTTCCGTGAGCATCTCGGATTTTGACATATGCTCATGCAGCACCAACGGCTCCATGATCGCCTCGCAAACGGACATGCGGGGGTTTAACGAAGAAAATGGATCTTGGAATATGATCTGCATTTTCCTTCGAATGCCATGCATCTCCTGTTTCGTCGGGTTTGAGATGTCTTTCCCTTCAAAGAGGATCTGCCCGCTCGTCGCTTCGATCAGGTGAAGGACCGTCCGCCCCAGAGTCGTCTTTCCGCAGCCGGACTCGCCGACGACGCCAAGCGTCTTCCCCTCTTCCAACACAAAGTCGATGCCGTCCACGGCGTGAAGCATGCCCGCCTTGTTCTTGAAGTATTTTTTTAAGTCTCGGACTTCGAGCAATGGAGTCATATCCCGCCCTCCTTGCCTCTGATGCATTTGATCGTGTGCCCCGGCTCGATTTCAATGTCTTGCGGCGGCGAGAGCGCGCAGGCCTCCGCAGCATCGGGACAGCGTTCATAAAACCGGCACCCGCTCGGCAGATTGGTGGGGTCGGGCATCAGGCCCTTGATGGGCTTCAGCCTCGGCTCCGTGGAATCGAGCCTCGGAAGCGACCCGAACAGCCCCAGAGTGTATGGGTGATGCGGATTGTTGAAAATCCGATCGACGCTGCCACGCTCGACTATCTCGCCGGCATATGCGACCGCGACCGAATCGCAAAAATCGGAAACGACCCCCAGGTCATGCGTGATGAGAATGACGGAAGTGCCGAGCTTCTCTTTGAGCGAACGCATCATGTCGAGCACCTGCGCCTGAATTGTGACATCGAGCGCGGTGGTGGGCTCGTCCGCGAGCAGCAGCGAGGGATTGCACGCCAGAGCCATCGCGATGACGACGCGCTGCTTCATGCCGCCGGAGAACTGGTGCGGATACTCGCTGAACCTGTCCATCGGGATGCCGACCATCTCGAGCATGTCGCACGCGCGCCGCTCCGCTTCCTCGCGGCGGATTTTGTTGTGCAGCTTGATGGTCTCGGCTATTTGGAAGCCGACTTTCTCGATTGGGTTGAGAGCCGTCATCGGATCTTGGAAAATCATCGAGATCTTGTTCCCGCGAATCTTGCGCATGTCCCTTTCGGCAAGCGTCAGCATATCGACGCCCTCGAAGAATATCTCGCCCGATTTCAAGTCCGCCTGAAGCTGAGGAAGAATCCTCAGGATGCTTTTTGCAATCGTCGTCTTCCCCGCGCCCGTCTCTCCGACAAGGCCGATGGTCTCGCCCTTCTTGATCGTCAGGTTAATGTTGTTGACAGCGTATATCACGTCGTCATCGGTGTGGTATTCGACGACAAGGTCGCGTATTTCAAGTAAATTATCTTCCATACAGCCACCTCAATTTTTAAGCCGCGGGTCAAGCGCATCCCGCAGCCCGTCTCCGAGCAGGTTGCACGCCAAAACGCTCAGCATGATGCAGATGCCGGGGTATAGCGCCAATGTGGGATGCTCGCGCATCACGCTGCGGGCGTCCGATATCATGGCGCCCCATTCAGGGATAGGCGGCTGGACGCCAAGGCCGATGAAGCTAAGCGCGGCGCCCGACATGATGCAGCCTCCGACTCCCATCGTGATCTGCACGATAAGCGGCGCGATTGCATTGGGGATTATGTGCTTGCGGATTATGCGCGCATTGCTCGCATCTATCGCCTTTGCAGCCTCGACATATTCCTTCTCGCGCACAGTAAGCACCGATGCCCGCATGATCCTCGCATAGCCCGGCACAGTGCCGATCCCCAGGGCGATGATCGCGTTGCGCAGGCTCGGCCCCATTATCGCCGCCAGCGAAACGCACAGCAGGAACATCGGCATGGCCTGGTATATGTCAAGCAGACGCATGCAAAGGTTGTCGACCCACCTGCCATAGAAACCCGCGACCGCGCCAAGGAGGATGCCGATCGTCGCCGCGATTGCGACCGCGATGACCCCCATCTGGAGCGACTGCCTCGAGCCGTAAATGAGGCGGCTCAAGATATCGCGCCCGAGCTTGTCGTTGCCGAGGAGATAATCCGCGCTAGGCCCTGCGTAAGAAAGTTTTGAGTTCTGCTTCTCGTATGGATATGGGGCGAGCAGCGGCGCGAAAATCGCCAAGAGGACGAGCAAGACCAGGACTATCAGCGCGACGACGGCCAGTTTGTTTTTCTTCAACTGGCGCCAAATCTCATACAGCCTGGACTTTTTACGTTTACGTTTCGTCTCCAACACGCTTCCCCCTTCCTTTGCTTTTTCTCGCATATTGTGACCGAATCCTCGGGTCGACAAGAGCGAACAAGACATCGACGAGCAGAATTACGATCGCGAACATGGTCGAAAGAATTAAGATGCCGCCCTGTATGACGGGGTAGTCGCGGTTGTTAAGCCCCGACATGATGTATTGTCCGAGGCCGGGTATCGAATAAATGACCTCCGCGATGAGCGAGCCGCCCAACGAAGAGCCGAACACGCCGCCGATGACCATGATGACGGGGATCATCGCGTTTTTCAGCCCATGGCGGTATATGACCTTGCCTTCCGACAGCCCCTTTGCCCTCGCCGTGGTGATGTAGTCCTGCCGGATGACCTCCAAAAGGTCGGAGCGCATTTGCCTTGCGATGAGAGCCGTGAGGCCAAGGGCCATCGCTATGCAAGGCAAAATCCATCCCTTCCAGGTCGCGACGCCCGATATCGGCAGCCATCGCAATTGCACGCCGAAAAGCCGTATCATCAGCAGCGCGAACCAAAAGCTGGGCATCGAAACGCAGAAGAGCGCCAAAAACATCGCCGTGTTGTCTTTCCACGTGTTCTGGTGAGTCGATGCATAAATGCCGATGGGGATCCCGAGCAAGACGGACAGCACGATGCTGAGCGACACGAGCATAAGGGTGTATGGGAAGCGCTGCAGCATCTCATCGACTATCGGGCGCTTCGTCATGAGCGAAGTCCCTAAGTCCCCATGCAGCACGTTCCATATGAAGCGCACGTACCTCACGGGCAACGGGTCGTTGAGCCCCAGTTCCTCGCGCAGGTCGTCCACCTGCTGCTGCGTCGCCTGTGCGCCCAAAAGCATCCGTGCGGGATCGCCCGGAGTGATGTCGATCAGCACCAACACCACAAGCGAAATGCCCAAAAGCACGGGTATCAGCAGCAGCAATCTGTTTCCAATGTACCTTAACATTATTTCACCTGCCTTAATGACGGAAACCGCAATATGCTACGGACTGATGCGGAACCGTCAGGTATCTAACGTGAGGGCCCAGCCCCCACTTCCCGGACGCCGCGCGCAAAGGATCAATTCGCTCATTAGCAAAATGAATTTGCCCTGCGAAATCTCGTCTCCGCGCCTGCGCTTAGCTCCTCCAGTCCTCCTCGAGGCATTTCCCGCAAGTGTCGCACCTTTTGTTGACGTCGTATTTGCAAGGAATCGGGCCGTTGTACTTCATCACCCTCTCGCCATCGGGCGTGTCGTATATGCCGCCGAAAACGCCGTCAAGCAGCGCCGCCTGGAAGAACACGGGCTTGTTGATTTTCTTGAAATGCAATGGGCAATGGTAGACTCCGGGGGGAACTCTGACGATCGTGGGCTTCGTGATATGGAAGAGCTCCTCGTCTTCGCCGAGCTTTCCGAGGGTGAATTCGATGTCCGCATCGAAATCGAAGACGTTCGGGAACGAACCGCCCAGGAATATCAGATATTCTTCCACGTCATGACGGTGCTGCACCCTGTCGAGGAAAAAGGGTTTTACAAAGATTTGGAAACCGACGTTGAACGCCGATCCCGGGATTTGGCAGGCACCTCTGAAATATGCCTGCGGCTTGATGACGTAACCCGGGTCGTCGCCTTCCCCAACCGCCTCGTTGTTCTCCTGGGGGAACTGGAACACTAGCTTTTCGTACATGATAACACCGCTCCTTATAATAATGAAAATATAATGACCCGCTAACGGGTAGTTTACGGATGTTCACCGTAGCAAGAGCCACGGCAAGAGCCGAGGGGAGGAAAATACGCTTACGCGAAAACATCGCGCTCGATGCATTTACGGCAGGAGGTGCATTTCTGGCTCGGATCCAGCTTGCACATCACGGGGCCGTTGTAATATAGCTCCCTTTTCCCTCCGTCTTCAGTGTCGTAGATGCTGCTGAACATATCTTGCATCAAAGCGGCTTGGAAAAAAATCGGCATGTCGACCCTCGTGAAATTGATGGGGCAGTGATAAACTCCGGCAGGTATTCGGACGATCGACGGCGTATTGATGCGGAACACTTCCGCATCCTCGCCGACTTTGCCGATCGTCAGCTCGACGTCGGCATCGAAATCGAAAATATTTGGAAACGTCCCGCCCAAGAACATCAGATACTCATCGACGTCGTGCCGATGAGGTATGCGGTCGAGAAAAAACGGCTTGACAAAAATCTGGAACCCGACATTAAAAACAGCGCCGGGTATCTGCGTGGCTCCCCTGAAATAAGCCTGCGGAGACGCAATGAAGCCCGGCTCCCCGCCCAGCGACATGAGAACATCCTCGTTGTACTCAGGCAGAAAATCGAACACTAACTTGCTGTATTTGCTGTCCACGCCAATGCGTCCCCCCTGTTTCGGAAGTAGCCGTGCTTGTTTAGCGCGCGCTTAACAATAGACCCAATCCGCACTTAGCAGCGCCGGAATGGNGATATATCCAATATACTCATACATTATATAAACCTTACGAGCAATGTCAATAACAATTATCGTANTATGGCGCAATTTCGGCAGTTGTGCATAAAAACGGAATCTTTGATTAACTATATTGCACAGGAGCGTCTTCCTTGATTNGTCACATTTGTAGCAATTGTCAAATTGATTGGCGATATTCACAAAAAGGAAGATAATCTATTGCAAATGGGTGGGCTATATGAGAAAATTTCGCCGAGTTGTAATACGTTTGCTTGCTAAGCAAGCGCTTAACAAACTTGATTGGAGCATATCTATTGAGCCAGGCCGTTTCAGTCAAATCGGACAACAGCGAAAAGAAAAACCAAATCATCGAAAAATGTTATGAATGTTTTGTAAAGGGCGGGATCGAGAACACGACGACCCGTGATTTTTGCGCGGCCGCGAGCATCAACGCAAACACGCTGTACTATTACTTCGGCTCGAAGAACCAAATCCTGTTCGAGTGCGTCAATTATGGTTTTATACAAATTGAGAGCGCTTATTTTGAAGCTCTAAAGGAATTCGACAGCTCTTCGTTCGACATATTCCCGCGCCTGGCAAACATTGGCCTGGACTATGCCCCGCAGATGCGGTTCCTCCACCAGGCGGTGTCCAGCCCGGCCTTTGAGGAGCATCGGAAGAAGCAGTTTGAAAAGGTCAATGACTTTTACGACAGGCTGGGCAGGGATCTCGCCGAGTTGTTAAAATGCCCCTATGAGATCGTGAAGGACTATGTATACGAGATTATGACGCTTATGTCATATTATTCGCTCTGGGGCAGCCGCGACATGGCTGCGATCCAATTCAACAGGATTTTCAGCGACTTCAAGAACACCATTACGAACTACAAGACGATCAGCCTGATCGACAGAAGAGATGAAAAAATAAAATAATAATCGGGAGGTCAATACCATGCAGGCGAAATATGAAAAGCTCTTTTATGAGTTTGTTCCGCAGGAAACGAACTGGGGCGACTGGTGCCATTCTCCGCAGGCGTACTTTCGCGGCGACAGCGATATGCCCGGCGCGGGGATGAACGTGGGATTCCAGGTGTTCAAGGCTCCGGTATTGCTGGAGCGCGAGCCACATTTCCACAGGGAAGACGAGTATCTCGTGTTTTTGGGCGCTGTTTTGCCCGATGTTTTCAGCTCATGGGACGCTGAGGCGCATTTCTACATGGGCGAAAAATATGACGCGATGGAAAAAATCGTGATCACGGAGCCCACGATCATTAGAATCCCAAAAGGCTGGTGGCACAGCCCGCTGAACTTTGTGCGTATCGACAAGCCTTTGTTGTTCCAAGCCGTCATGATGGCCGGGAAAAACGGCTACGTCAAATTTGTCGAGCGCAAGGACAATGGCGAAAGGCAATTTATCTATACCGGCGACGAGATGCGCATTTGCGTGCTTGACTCCCAAAAAGACTGCAACTACTGCGGATATTGCTTCTCGCACGCGGACGAGCTTTCCGAAATGCCATATACGTATGTCAAATGGGGAGTCGTAAACGAAGACGGGGTGGAGTCATATACGGACACCGGCGCATACGACCCGTCAAAGGCGCCGATGGGAATGGACAGCGTCGTCATGCCCGGATACGCATCAAAGCCATATACCGATGCCGCAAAACTGAAGACGCCAAAGCCTCCGCTCACGGACGAGCTTGCCAAGTGCGTCCTGGCCTGCCCGAAAGAAGAGACAAATTGGGGCGATTGGTGCCCGTCGCCGCAGTTCTATTTCCGCGGCGAGACATACATGGAAGGCGCGACGTACCATGTCGGATACCAGGTTTTCACGGCGGCTAACGATATGGAGGATTCGCATGTTCACCAAGGCGTGGAGGAGTATATCTTCTTCATGGGCGCCGACCCGATGAATATCTTTGATTTTGATTGCGAGATCGAGTTCCTGTTTGGCGACGATCCCGACCATATGGAGAGCAAAATCATCACAAAACCCACCGTCGTCCGCGTCCCCGCGAATGTATGGCATTGCCCGATACGTTTCCGCAAGATGAAAAGGCCGTTGATATTCCAAGCTGCATTCCTGTCCGGGACGTGGGGCACCATAAACCAGGCACGGGAGCCGCTCGAGCCTGAGATCCCGCAAGAGCAGGCTGACGACAGGCCGTTCGCAAGGAGCCACACATATACGTACATGGGCGACAACGTCCGCTTTTGCAAATACAACGACAAGAAGCGTTGCAACATCTGTGGCAAGTGCTTCCGCTCTCCCGCCGAATATTTGGTAGAATAGGCAAGCGCTGCAAGGCGTATGCAAGGAACGGGCAGCGGCTTGCGCAACAACGCAGCAGACAGGCAGCAGACATAATTACAAGGCGAAACCGAATCTGAGGATCGCGGTTTCGCCTTGCAGATATTACAAACAGATATTACAAAGGATTGCGGTTTCGCCACCTACACTGTTTTCAAACCCTGCCGTCGCGCGGGTCGAGCGCATCGCGCAGCCCGTCGCCAAAAAGGCTCAGAGAAATGACTGTAACGGCAATGAGCACGCAAGGGATTACGACCAAATGCGGAGCCCGCCTGATATATGATTTCGTGCTGAAGACGATATACCCCCATTCCGGAGTGGGCGGGTTGATGCCGATGCCAAGATACCCCATGATCGTGCAGGTCAGCAAGGCCTCGGCGACCCCGGTGGTGAAACGGACTATCAAGGCCGGAGCAATGTTGTGCATTATATGGCGCAGCATGATCATTTTGTGGCTCACGCCCAGAGCCCTCGCGGCCTCGATATATTCGCGCCCGATGATATTCATGACGGAAGCGCGTATGAGCCGCGCAAATTGCGGTATCGCCGCGATGACCATGGCATACATGAAGTTGCCGCGCCCCCAGCCGAGAGCGAATTCCGTGACTATGACCAGCAGAATGACCGGTATGGAGCCTATCAGGTCGAGAACCGGCGAAACCAAAGCGTCCAGCCTGCCACCGAAATAACCTGCCGGCAGCCCAATCGCGCAGCCAAGCGCAGCCGCCAGGATGGCTGTGGTGACAGCGATCCTCAACGTGATCCTGCCGCCATAAAGCAGCCTGGAAAACACATCGCGCCCCAGATTGTCCGTGCCAAGCAGATGGTTCAACGACGGCGGCTCCAATTGAAAATCCTTGTTAATTGTGGTATAGTCCCATTTAGTGATAACTGGCGCGAACATGCAAGCGAGAAAAATAATGATAAACACGAAAAAACAGATTGTCGCGACCTTGTTCTTGCCCAGCCTTCGCAAGCCTTCGACCCAATGGTTGCCCGCAGGGGATGCGATGTGGTCGGAAGCAGCTACCGCGCTGCCGACGCTGCTGGCGCTGCTATCTATGTTGCTCATTCCGCCGCCTCCTTTCTGACATTCGCAGGCACAACGGGCGGAAGCCGCATTCTAGATGAGCCTCGGGAATAGCGCAGCTTGATTTGCGGATTTACGAGCGAATAAAGCACGTCAGTCAAAACATTCGTAACTGCCAGAATCATGGTCATTATAATCGTGCAACCGAGTATTTCAAGGTGGCTCCTGGAACCGACCGACCTTAGCATATATGATCCGAGCCCCGGGACGTTGAAGAAATGCTCAACGACGAAAGTCCCGCAAAGCAACTGCGCGATGAGCCCGCCAAGAGAAGATATGACAGGCACGAGCGCGTTCTTGAGCGCATGCTTGTATATGACGGTGCGTTCCCGCAGCCCCTTTGAGCGTAGCGCGGTTATATATGGCTGTTCAAGCTCCTCAATCATGCTCGCGCGAGACATGCGCGCTATCGAAGCGATGCCCCCCAGCGACAATGTGATCATCGGCATGATATATGCCAGCGGGGATATGTAGCTGATGACCACGGGTAGAATCCGCAGATACACCGCCAAAATGAGCGTGACGGCTATCGCCATCGAATAGCTTGGTATGGCAGACAAAAGCAGCGAAATCACATTGATGATTCTGTCCAACGGGCGGTTTTTCCGCACAGCTGCGACGACGCCGAGGGGGATGCCGATCAGCAAGGTCGCGCCGACGCCGGTCGCCAATAGCAGCATGGTGTTCTTGACACGGTAATCGAGCTCGCCAATCAAGCGGAGCCTCGTCGCGCTGGACCGCCCGAAGTCCAGATGCACGATGACGTTGTAGCAATACCGTATATACTTCGTGAAAAAGTTCTCGCTCGCCTTGAAGCGTTCAAACACTCTGTCGAGCATGTCGCCGCCGCCGTAAATCCGCAGTTGGGTCATGCTGGACCCCGCAACAAGGTATAGCATGAGAAAGAGGACCAGGATAACGACCAATGTGATAGGGATGATCATAACCAACCGTTTTATTGTGTACTTAACCATTCACGTTTCCCCGATTACTGTAATTTGTGATTGATGTCGATTCCGCAAGACATACTATCAGGAAAAATACCAACTGTCAATTTAGAGAACGAATTTTTGAAGGATAATTTTTGAGAGGTGTTATAATTCACGCCCGGTGAGGTAGACGTTTATTTTTGCTTCATCAGTCGTCATCGCGGACTACGTATCATTCGCTTCCGCACAAGTGCGAAAGCTCACTCACTACGTCGCTCTTCCTCTCCCCAAAAAGCCTTACGGCTTTTCGGGGGCCCCATGCAAGGATGCGGAGCGGTGCGAAACTGAGGCAAGGATGCCTCATTTGAGCACAAATGAAGCAAAAAAAACGTCTGCCGAGCGCAAGGGCGTGAGCAGTATTAGAAAGGATGATCATAAAATATGCTTCAATACCCCAAGCTGTTTAAACCATTCCTCATAGGAGAAACCCTCTTCAGAAACAGAATATTCACATCCCCGACAGGCTACATGGACTTTATGTGGGATGGCACCACGCCAACGGAAGAATTCATCGCCTATTACGAAAAAAAGGCAATGGGCGGCGCCGCCACAGTCTGCATCGGCGAATGCCACATCAACCCGGCAGTAAGCCGGACCGGAAAGCTCGGCGTCGACATCACGAATGACGCATCGATGCGCTTTATGGCAAGGCTGGCAGAGCGTATCAGAAGGCTAGGCGCAGTACCGTCAATGGAATTGCAGCACGGAGGGATGGTGGCGGACGCGCACCTCGGCCCCTCCCCGGAATACATCGACGGATATGACATTGTCAAATGCAATGAGATGACGGAAAAGCAAATATATGACACGATACTGATGTTCGCGGAAGCGGCCGCACGTGTCAAATATTATGGCTATGGCATGGTGACCGTCCACGGCGGCCATGGCTGGCTCTTGCAACAGTTCTTCAGCCCTGCCGTGAACAAGCGGACAGACAAATGGGGAGGGAGCGCCGAAAACCGCGCGCGCCTCGCCGTGGCGGTCTGCGACGCGATACATGACAGCTGCGGCAGCGGTTTCCCGATAGAGATCAGGATGTCCGTGACCGAGTTCGAGGATGGCTACGACGTGCCGGAAGGCATAGAATATGCCAAGCAGCTTGACGGGCACGCGGACATTATTCACTGCTCGGCGGGCCTGCATGGGCGCACAAAGAACGGCAACGCGCTGATGTGGGCGCCATCGATGTATGACGAAGACGGCAAATTCGTGCAATACGCAGCCGAAGTGAAGAAGCATGTGAAAAAGTCGATGGTGTCGTCCGTGGGCGCGCATTCGGACCCCGAGCTCATGGAGGAGATATTGGCGACGGGCAAGGCCGATATCATCAATGCCGCCCGCGCCCTCAATTGCGACCCGGACTTGCCAAATAAAGCAAGGGCGGGAAGACGCGATGAAATCAGGAAATGCATACGCTGCTATGGATGCAGCGATGCGCTGTTCCCGAGCTTCCGCATATATTGCGCGCTCAATCCGGAAACAGGCCGCGATAATGAGTTTACCCGCTTTGCCGCTCCGCCGAAGAAACAGCGCGTGCTTGTCGTGGGCGGCGGCATCGGGGGCATGGAAGCTGCGATATCATGTGCGGAGCAGGGGCACTCCGTGCTTCTGTGCGAAAAGAGCGGGCGCCTAGGCGGAATCTTGCTCTGTGAAGAGAACGTGCCGTTCAAGAAAGACACGATGCGATACATTGAATTTCAGAAATCCAAGCTGGAAAAGCTGGGCGTGGAAGTCCGCCTCAACTGCGAAGTGACGCCTCAATTCCTGGAAGCGACGAAAGCGGACGCCGTGATAGCTTCTCTTGGCTCGAAGCACGCCGTCCCCAAGATAGAGGGAATATCATCGGATCATGTCATATCTGTCGAAGAGGCCTATATGGACCCCGGACGCATCGGGGAGCACGTGGTCATTATCGGCGCGGGGCCGTCCGGTTCCGAGCTTGGAGTTTATCTGGATTCGCTCGGGAAAAAAGCGGAAATCATTGAGATGCGCGATAAAATGCCGGGGCCGGGCGTGACGAGCATGGTCACGCGGCTGGAACTGGAGAGCAGGGGCATATACATTCATTTTGGCGCCAAGGCAGAAAGAATCACGCCGGAAGGCGTCCTCTGCTCCACCCCGAATGGCGAGCTTCTGCTACCCGCAGACACGGTAGTTGCGGCAACCGGCGTGGTTCCGAGGATTGATGAAGCGTTCGCGCTGTCGGCGGTTTCTCCGGTTTTCCATATAGTCGGCGACTGCGCGGGAAGGTTTAATATAATGAACGCAACAGAGACCGCTCGCACGATTGCGGGGGTAATCGGCCGATAGAACGCATCATGATTATACAAGGAAATGTGAATATGGGAGGAGCCTAAATGGAACAAACGATCGGCAAGCTCGGATTCGGCTTCATGCGGATGCCAATGGCAGGAGGCCTCGGCATCGACATGGAACTGCTGAAGCAGATGGTGGACACATATCTGGCAGCGGGGTTCAAATATTTCGACACAGCCTATGTATATACGGGCTCGGAGGAAGCGCTGCGGGAAGCGCTTGTGCGCAGGCATCCTCGCGACAACTACATGGTCACGACAAAAATGCCCGTCTTCCTCGTAAAGACACAGGACGACATGCAAAAAGCGTTCGACACATCCCTGGAGAGGCTGGGGCTCGACCATCTCGACTTCTATCTGCTGCACGGACTCTCGTTGGAAACGGGCGAAAAGCTCGAACAGATCGGCGGCTGGGACTTCGTACGAAACCTGAAGGAGCAGGGGCGCATACGAAATTACGGCTTTTCCTACCATGATTCGCCCGAGCATCTGGA
This sequence comes from Oscillospiraceae bacterium, assembly GCA_009776905.1. Lineage (GTDB taxonomy): Bacteria > Bacillota > Clostridia > Oscillospirales > Oscillospiraceae > WRMH01. The sequence continues at coordinate 3,173 of WRMX01000051.1, read as the reverse complement.
CATTTTGCTCTCGCGCCATCCTGACGTCGATATTGTCCAGCTGCAGATCAACTATCTGGACTGGGAAGACCCGGAAGTCCAGTCGCGCCGCCTGTATGAGACAGCCAGGAAGCACAATAAGCCTTTCAACATTATGGGGCCGGTAAAAGGGGGACTGCTTTCGGGAGCGGGCTCGGAGGCGGAAACAATGCTTCGGAAGATAAACCCCGACGTTTCCGCAGCATCGTGGGCGGTTCGCTTCGTCGCGCCGCTTGAAGGGCTGCACGTCATGCTCAGCGGCATGGGAACTATGGAGCAGCTCGAGGACAACATCAATACGATCAAGAACCTCAAACCATTGTCAGACGAGGAGAAAGCGGTACTAAGGGAAGTCGCGGACGTGCTGCATAAAATGCCGACGATTCCCTGCACCGGCTGCAAATACTGCGTGGAAAACTGCCCTCAAAAGCTGAAAATCCCCGCGTTGATCGAGCTATATAACGAATTCATCACGTTTAATCAAAAGAGAAGCATCGGCTACACATTTGAAGAAGTGACGGCGGGAGGGCTGCTGCCGTCAAAATGCACGGCGTGCCATTCATGCGAAAAGCATTGCCCGCAGCATATAGAAATCCCGGACACCATGCGAAAGGCAGCGGATGCGTATGAGCAAAGAATTTGAAATCGGGCCGATACGGCCGCCCAGCGAGGCGGGGAGCCTCTTGCTGCGCGCGACGCGCAATTGCCCCTGGAACAAGTGCAAATTTTGCCGCTTATACAAACAGCACGAGTTCAGCGCCCGTACTGTCGAAGAGATAAAGGCCGACATCGACCAAGCAGCGCTCTATAGGAACAACATCAGGAATGGACAGATGGAGAGCATATATGCGCTTCCGGAGGAAACGAGGGAGCGCTACCGCTATATCATGCAGTGGATCGCCTCGGGAGAGGACTCGGTCTTTTTGCAGGATGCGAACACAATGGTGCTGTCGTTTGACAAGCTGCGGAGCATCCTCGAATACTTGAGAGAAACGCACCCATGGGTGAAGCGCGTGACAACATACGGCAGAGTCGATTCGCTCGACAAGTTCACGGTCGAACAGCTTGCGGAGCTGAAGGTAGCCGGTCTCGACCGCATCCACTCAGGGTTTGAATCCGGCAGCGACAGCGTCCTGCGCATGATAAACAAAGGGCACACGAAAGCGCAGGAGATAGAGGCAGGGCTGAAAGTCAAAGCCTCCGGCATCGAGCTTTCGGTATATTTCATGCCGGGCGTCGGGGGAAGGGGCTTGTCGGACGGCAACGCATCGGAAACCGCGGATGTCATAAATAGGATAAACCCGGATTTCGTAAGGATAAGGACTTTCGTCGCGCAAAAAGGGACGCAGTGGTATGATGAGGCGCAATCAGGAGAGATAAAGGAATGCACGGATATTGAAAAGATGCTGGAGCTGAAAAAGATGATTGGGCTGATAAACAAGGCGGAAGGGTATCTTTTCAGCGACCATATCATAAACCTCTTTGAGGACGTCAACGGCAATATGGCGCAAGACAAGGAGCGGATGCTGTCCGTGTTCTCCGCTTACGAAAAGCTCGATGATCGGACGCGGCGGCGCTATCAAGTCGCCCGGCGCATGGGGATGGTAGGCCGCCTTGCGGATTTGGACGAGCTTAATATTGAGCAGAGCGAGCAGGTGGATAATTATCTGGCGGACATCGGGGAAGGCGAAGCATATGAGGAATTCCTTTCAACGCTCCTGCGCAGGTATATATAGTGCCTGAGGAAAACTATAGTGCTTGTCATTATGAGCCGCAGGCGAAGAATCTTTCCTCGTCATTATGCTAAGGGAAACTATAGTGCATGTCAATCTGAACCGCAGGCGAAGAATCTTTCCCCTGTAATTTCTTGGAGTATTTAAAGATTCCGCGCCTATGGCTCAGCTATTTTTTAAACCTCCATGATAGCGATTTTATGTATCAGTTACACAACACGTAACGTGTAATAGCAACACAATTGCACAATTACTACAATTATTTTTAAAAAAGTACTTGCATTATCGAAATTGTTGTGCTACTATCGCAAAGTAGCACAATGAAACAAACATTTTGTATCTACATCAGGAAGATATCTCTATCTTTAGATGCGTTGCCACAATCACTTAAGAGTAACTAATGTTATGAAAAAAATATTGCCGTTAGCCACATCGCCCATCACTACATTCCCGCCATATGCGACCACGCTATCAATCCTGTTCAATCATGAAGACGCATATGACTGGATATACTCGCAATACATTCAGATATATGTGATCGACAAGCCCGGAAGGGACCTTACAGACGAAAACCCCTTTGCCGGATGCTTCTTCAGTGACTTTGATACGAGGAGGCTGGCATGGGTGAACGCCGACGACACCTTTCATCGGGGCGACATGTCACCGTACTTATATATGTTTGACACTCCATATGAATACATTGCTCCATATGACACATTCGTCTCTTACATAAAACACAATATAGATTTATCCATGTATGTATATGGCCTCGCGAACGTCGGCAAGATCGCCGCTTATAAAAGGGGCGGAGACGCAAATCATCAAGTCCTGATATTTGGGTACGACGACAGCGTGGAGGAGTTTTATTTCGCCGATTTTCTCAAAGACGGCAGGTACATGCAGTCGAAATGCAAATTTGCGGAGGTTGAGGCAGCATATAGGTCTATCGTGGACCTCCCCTACGCGCCATGGTTCAAGTCGATGACGGCGATAAAATATAAAGACGGGACATCGTACAACTTTGATTACCAGTATGTGAAAGATTCTGTGAAGGATTATCTATATCCGGATTCTGACCGCGTCATCAGATTCAATGAATACATAAAATCCAGTTTCACCATTGGAGCATGCAAGCGGTGGAACGTGAAGGTCTACGCAGGCACTGATGTCTATCAATATCTGTCCGAGTTTATCGATGCGGAGCTGAGGCTCGGCCGCAGCCACATTGACCGCAGGCTATACCATGATTCCCCCGACTATACAGCCATAAAACTGCCGACATGTGGAGAACAGCTCCGGACAGCATAAAGGCAACACCAAGGTGAGCAAGCGGGGGCGGCCATACCTGCGCCACATGCTGTACATGGCTGGCGAAAGCGGATGCCTACACAATCCCGAAATGCACAGCTTCTACCGATATCT
>WRMX01000050.1 GCA_009776905.1 Oscillospiraceae bacterium | reverse complement strand
TTGCTGCCATTTGCGTCGAAGGACGCATTATATGTGTTAGATATGATGTAGTCGCGCTCGGGCAGACACAGCAGAACGAAGCTGTGTTCCGTGGGCTTGATGGCCGTGAGCTCCGCGACGACGTCCTCGATTTTCCAATCGATGTTCGATGTCCCGATGAGGTTGTGGTACTCGTCAAAGATGCCCGCGCCCGCAGTCGTCATGAGGCTTCGCGCTCCGGAATCGTCGATATATGGCATGGTCCAGACCACCTGGTCGGCCTGCGTCACAGTGTCCATGACCTCACGGTACCAGCTCATGCTGTGGTAGTCGTATTCGTCGATGTTCAAAGCACCGTCAACGTACATTGTTTCGTCGAGGACGAAGAAGCCGGCGTCCCTGTCATAAAACGCGTAGATACCCGTGCGCTTGGTCTTCCCGTCGAATGCATATGGCTCAAACCAGAACCCGCCGCCTTCCGCATCGGGGAAGTCGCGCAGGAACTCCAGCACGGAGAGCTCGCCGACTTCTAGCGATTGCTCCTCGCGGCATATGAGGCCGCTGATCGCGAAGTGGAGCGCGCCAAGCTCTATGCCCGTGATTTTTTTATTAACCTTTTCAGCTTCGAATTCTACGGTTTTTTCTATGCCTTCGAGCCGCAGGCGTTTGTAGTTCCCTGTGGTGAATATTGAGTATATGGTGAACGCAGACCCGAGAAACGCGAAAAAGGCCAGCACGATCACGAGTATTTTTGCTCTGATGGTCATGGTGCTCACCTTCCTAATGTGTGGGTTGCGTCGCCGTGCTTGGGATGATGGGCGGCGGTAGGCGTGGGTTGCGTCGCCGTGCTTGGGATGATGGGCGGCGGTAGGCGTGGGTTGCGTTGCCGAGCTTGTGGTGGTGGGCGGCGGTAGGCGTGGGTTGCGTCGCCGAGCTTGTGGTGATGGGCGGCGGAGATAGTTTTCAAGGGGCTGATGCTCGATCAGCCCCTGATTGTTTCGTGCAGCGTAATCGGTAATTGTGCTGCGTTCATTCCTTCAACAGCAGTTCGTCCAGCGCTGTCAGCCCAAGGACATTGACAACATTGTCGGAAGGGCTCTCGACATAAAAGCTGCCGCTGCTTTCTTTCGCTCTTTTGTAGAACATGAGCAAAACTCTTATGCCGGCAGAGCTAAGAAACGTGGTTTCCATCATGTTGACGATAATGTTGTCACGGCCCATTTGGAACGATTCATTGAGTTTGTGGCGGAGGACGTTCGCGCTGACAGAGGTGACGCGTCCTTTGACGTAGAACCTTGTGGCGTCGTCCGTTTTTTCTTCGGTGATGGCAAAGTCGTCGTTCATGTTCCACCTCCTGGAATGTAGCGTGCGGAGGGAAAGATTCTTCGCTGCGCGCAGAATGACAAGCGCTGGGCGCGGCGGGAAAGATTCTTCGCTGCGCTCAGAATGACAAGTGCTGGAGGCGCGGCGGGAAAGATTCTTCGCTGCGCTCAGAAAGACAAGCGCTGGGCGCGGCGGGAAAGATTCTTCGCTGCGCTCAGAATGACAAGTGCTGGAGGCGCTGCAGAATGCTGCTGCTGCTACTTTCTCTTCTTTTTATTTGAATGGGGAGTGCCGGCGGGCTTCTTTGTGGCATCGCGGAGATATATGAGCCAGTAGCCGATCCCCACCAGGACCATCCCGCCGATTATATTGCCCAAAGTGACGGGTATGAGGTTCTTTGTGAACATCGTCCCCCANGTCAGCCCGCTGTAGTCGCCTCCGAATGCGGCGGTGTATGTGGAGTTGTTCGTGGCGAACANNCCGGCGGAGATGCTGTACATGTTTGCNACGCTATGCTCGAANCCCGTGACGACGAAGAGCATGATGGGGAAAAACACGGCGATTATTTTCCCCGCAATNTCTTTGGCCGCGAAGGACATCCAGACAGCTATGCACACGAGGAAATTACAAAGGATGCCGCGGAAGAGGGCATCGCCAAAAGTGAGGCTGGTTTTCGTGACCGCTGTTTTGATGGTCGAGATGGCGACGGCGTTGTCGGCAAGCACGGACGGAGTGTGTCCATAAACGACCAACGCGGCGACAAGCAGCCCTCCGATGAAATTGCCGATATACACGAAGAGCCAGTTCCTGAGCATCGAGCTGACTTTTGCCTCTTTTTCCAGGACGGAAATGATGATGAGGCAGTTGCCGGTGAAAAGCTCGCTGCCGGAAACAAGCGTCATTGCAAGGCCGGCGGGGAACAGGAGCGCCGTGACGATCTTGGCGACCGATGGGTTCGTGATGGTCGAGGATGCGACTGTCGTCCCCGCGCATGCGAGCGCGATGAACATGCCCGCAAGGATGCCGAGCAGGAGCATTTTGCCAACGGTGTATTTGGTTTTTGTCACGCCTGTCGCTATGTAGTTTTGTGCGACTTCTTTCGGTGTATTCATTTGTGGTTTCATCCCCTCATTTTCGGTTATTTTTTGGATTGTTTTGCACTCACGGCACATTGTAGCATATTTCGTGCGCGTGCGCTATATGATTGAAAAAAAAGAATTATTGTACAAAAATATTGAATTATTATCATAAATTGAGCGCGCCGGAGATGGGGGGCGCGGCGGGGAAGATTCTTCGCTGCGCTCAGAACGACGATGGGGGTGCGGCGGGGAAAGATTCTTCGCTGCGCTCAGAACGACGATGGGGGGCGCGGCGGGGAAAGATTCTTCGCTGCGCTCAGAACGACGATGGGGGGGTTATTGGAAGAGCGCGAAGAGCTGCGTCCTGTTCTTGACCTTAGTTTTCGCATAAATATTCGACAAATGCTTGCTGAGCGTCGCGTGCGTGATATAAAGCGACTGGCACATCTCCTCGCCGCTCTTGCCCGCGCAGACAAGCGACACGATCTCGGTCTCGCGTTTCGTGAGGCTGTGGCTCGCCGCCGTCTTCAGCAGCTTTTCCGCGCCCGAGCGCCCGAGGAGCCGCTGGTCCTCAAGGAGGCTGTAGAACTTGCGCTCGAGCGGGTCTTTGAGCGTGTTCAATATGAATATGTCGCGAGTATGGAAGTCATTATCGCCCTTCTCGCGTAAAATCCCAAGGATGGCAAGGGAAACGTCCTTATGCACGAGCGAAATGAACAGGCCCCAATATGCCTCTTTGGGCTGCCAGACATCGCGGTACACCCTGGTTTTTTCCCATTTGCCGGGCGGGATGATGTCGGACTGCCTGAATACGGAGCTATAGGGCGACATTATGAATTCGTCCCAGTGGGGGTAGCGCCCTTCGATGAAAAAGTCGTGGTCGTGCTTGTCGTTGATCTCCTCGGTCGATATGGGGTTCGTCAGCACGACCTGCCCGTTGTCGCGGCCCGCTTGGAAGATCACGCCGCTGCGGTATGGAATGACTGTGCGTATCTGCTGCAGGTAGGTGTTGCACGTTTCGGCGTATGTTCCGCAATAGTAGATGCGCGTCGTCATCTGTACGAGGAATTGCCACTCGTGGTCAAATAGCATCGAACTCACTTGCTTGCCCCTCTTTCATTGTCATTGTCGCCAACTATGCAATGATACTTATGTTTATGTATCATTTGGTTATCAATTTAGCATATTACGCATTATATAGCAAGAAAAAGTATTATTCAATATAATGTTTTTATTTATCGTTTGACATATAATAATATCGCGAAGTTATTCAGTGCCGATGAAAAAAACGTCCTTCGAGCGCAAGGCGCTGAACAGACACAATATCGCGTAAAAAATTCGCCGAGCGCGAGTATTACACAATTTTCGGGAGGTTGTCTTGTGAAAATAATCGTTTTGGCAAAACAGGTGCCCGACACGAACGAGGTCAAGATAGACCCTGTGAAGGGGACGCTTATCCGCGAGGGGGTGCCTTCTATCTTGAACCCCGACGATGCGAACGCTTTGGAGGCCGCGCTTGACATTCGCGGGCGCTTTCCGGGGTCGTCGGTCACCGTCGTGTCCATGGGGCCGCCGCAGGCTCTTGACATGCTGCGCAGATGCTTGAACATGGGGGCTGACGACGCCGTCTTGCTTTCGTCCCGCGCTTTCGGCGGGGCGGATACATGCGCCACGTCCACTACCATCGCGGCCGGAATCAGAAAGCTCGGGGATTACGACCTCATATTTGCCGGGAGGCAGGCTATCGACGGCGATACCGCGCAGGTCGGACCGCAGACGGCGCGGCGGCTCGGCATTCCGTCCATCACATATGTGCAGAAGATTCGCGAGATTGATGAAAAATCCGTCATCGTCGAAAGGCAGATGGAGGATGGCTTTGAAGTCATTGAAGCGAAGCTGCCTTGCTTGTTGACCGCCGTCAAGGAGCTGAACACTCCTCGATATATGACTATAAGGAACATTAAGGAAGCGGGGAAAAAGCAGATCGCCGTATGGGACGAGGGCGAGGTGTGCATTAGCGCGGAGAGCTGCGGCCTGCGCGCGAGCCCGACTCAGGTGTTCCGCAGCTTTACTCCGCCGCCGAAAGGGAAGGGCGAGATGCTCGACGGGACCGTGAACGAGATGGCCGCGCTTTTGGTCGATAGGCTGACGAAAGTCCACGCCATCGAAAAGGAGGTGTGAGCATAATGGCTATTAAGGTTAGGAACGATAAGTGCGTCGGGTGCTCGAAATGCGTCAAGGAATGCCCGTTCGACGCCATCACCGTGATAGGCAAGCTCGCGATCATAGGCCCGAAGTGCACGAATTGCAGCAAGTGCATAGACGCTTGCCCGTTTGACGCCATCGAGAACGTCGAAGAGGAAAAGACGGGAGCCGTCGATATTTCGCTATACCACAATGTCTGGGTTTTTGCCGAGCAGCGCGAGGGGCGTTTTGTGAACGTTTCCATCGAACTGCTGGGAGAGGGGCGCAAGCTGGCCGACGAGATCGGCTGCGAAGTGTGCGCCATCCTTTGCGGCGACGGCATGGAAGGGCTGGTCGACGAGCTGTTTGAATATGGCGCGGACAAGGTCTATTATGCCGACGCGCCGGAGCTCAGGTCATACAACACCGATGCATATACGAAGGTTATTTATGAGGCGATCATGCGGCACAAGCCGGAGGTCGTCCTTTTGGGCGCGACGCATGTCGGGCGGGACCTCGGCCCTTGCCTTGCCGTGCAATGCGGGACGGGGCTCACCGCCGACTGCACGAAGCTTGACATCGACCCTGAGGATAAGAAGCTCATGCAGACCAGGCCCGCTTTCGGCGGCAACTTGATGGCGACGATCCTCTGTCCGGACCATAGGCCGCAGATGTCCACGGTTCGCCCCGGCGTCATGCAAAAGCCGGAGCGTCAGGAAGGGCGGCGCGGGGAGCGCATCGATTTGGAAGTTTCGTTTAAAGATGGCGACATCCGGACGCATGTTCTGGAGGTCGTCAAGAGCCTGCAGGAGCGCGTGTCGCTGACCGATGCGAAGGTGATCGTTTCGGGCGGGCACGGCCTGTCGAGCGGCGGGAAGACGCCGGAGGAAGGGTTCGCGCTTGTGAAGCAGCTGGCCGACTGCCTCGGCGGCGTAGTGGGTTCGTCGCGCGCCGCTGTGGACGCGGGGTGGATCGACCGTTCGCACCAGGTGGGGCAGACGGGGACTACCGTCAAGCCGCATCTGTACATCGCTTGCGGGATTTCGGGCGCAATCCAGCATCTTGCGGGGATGCAGACGTCCGATTTCATCGTTGCGATAAACAAGGACAAGGACGCGCCAATTTTCGAGGTCGCGGACTATGGCATCGTGGGGGACTTGTATAAGGTCATCCCGGCGATAATCGGCGCGCTGGGCAGATGAGGATATTTGTCTGTAGGAATTTTTGCTAACAAATGCAGGGGTTGAATGATTCAACCCCTGCCTCATTAACCGGAACCCTCACGTTGGTAAAAAAGACGCGGATTCATTCAGTCACAATATTCATCTACCTGATAGAAAGTATTCCGTGTTTTTGTGGAAGAGCAGGGTCGGCTTGTAGCATCGTAATCAGTCTACGCGCCGCGCCATCCGGTGTATATCTTCCTGTTTCCCATGATTCCACTGTCTTTTTAGAAACTCCGAGTACAATGGCAAACACGCCCTGAGAAACTCCGAGGGCTTTGCGTGTATCCCTTATTTCATCCGCGCTGATTGTTTCACACACCGGAGTCAAGCTATATGTCGATGTCCTGAGGTCTATTTTGCCTTCGGAATAGTCCAAAAGCTCCTGCATGGCTTCGATAAGCTCCTGCCTCATATTGCTCATACTTTTCCCCTCCAGTTCTTACTGACTTGCATATCTGACGCTCTTTCTTTTGTTTTTGACAATCTTCATTCTATACGAGTGGCGAGGATATGTCAAGTGATTTTCACAATTCAGTGATTTTCACAATTCAGCCGTCTATCTTGATTTTACTTTGAGCCGTATAAGGGCCATAAAGATGATAAGCGCGGCAGTGCAGCAGATCGTTATCAACCATTGAATGAGATAGACATTTAATCCTGTCTTTGGGAGGATTAAGCTATTGGCGGCATACCCCGATCCGGGTTCGTCTATTTCGGAAAGGTATTCCAAGTAGTCCTTGTCCTCCGTATAGACTGATGTGCCGTTTTCACTCCTCACGGCAGCCAATCCAGATCTGGAGTCGACAGGATCGTCAATTTCGATTCCCCGCGTAGGGGTTTTCGTGCCGAGGTCTACCGGTTCTTCCTTGACGATAGGATTTCCATTTTCACTCGTCACGATGGGGCGTCCGGTTCCGAGGTCGGCCGGGGCAGCCGGGGCAGCCGGGTCTCCCAATGTGCCGGGTTCTCCCAATATGCCCGGCTCTCCCGATGTGTCAGGCTCATGCGATGTGGGTAGTTCTTCTGACGTGGTGGGTTCTTCCAACGTGGGCGGCTCTTCCGATGTGGGCGGTTCTTCCGGTAAGGGCATCTCATCCAACGTAGACGCATCCTCCGATGTGGCTGGTTCTTCCGATGTAGCGGGTTCTTCCGGTGCAACGGGTTCTTCCGGTGTGGCGGGTTCTTCCGGCGTGGTGGGTTCCTCTGACGTAGAGGGCTCCTCTGATGTAGTGGGTTCTTCCGATGGTGCCGGCTCTTCTGATGTGACAGGTTCCTCAGATGTGGTGGGTTCTTCCGATACGGGCGGATCTTCCGTCGGTACCGGCTCCTCCACTTCTTCAGGGACGCCCCAGAGCGGTTCGTCGCTAATTGCGAAATACCACTCGCCCCCGGTCCAAGGATAGTTATGGTGTTCTGTTCCATCTCCCGAACGTGTCAAATTGCCATTTACAAACAATCTTCCATTTGTATGGGCGGCAATATTCACCGTTTCTGTATAGGGCGCAATAATCGTACCCATTACTTGGGATGTACCGGGAATATCTAAAGTTTTTGCGTCCACAAAGTTCCATAGGATGGCGGAGGCGGCATTGCCATAATCCGGCGACAAAGGGGCATTCACTTGCACTCCGCTAAAATATACGCTATTTTGAAACAAGGTCGCATCTTCACCAATTACATTTACAACGATTGGCGTGAAGCGGCCATTGCTCAATTTGGCAATATTTGAAAAATAGAAGCCTCCCCATGATGAAAAGGAAAATAAGTCCTCCGCAGTGATCTCAAACACCTGCAAGGGCGCCTCAGGATCTAAACTGGTAAATACCATTGAATTATCAAGTGAAGTGACCGTTCCTGTAGGTTCCTTTTTCGCGAGCTTTGCGGACTCTGATATGAGTTCAGCTTCAAAGTTTGACCAATGGGAGGTTGCAGCAGCTCCCAGCCCATCAAGGATATTGCTTGTATCTTCAATGCCATCGGAATATACGGCCACGATGTCCCCATCTATATTTCCGCCGATCAATGCCAGCGCGGATGCCACGAGGGAACCAATAGGCGCGCCAATTTTCACGCTGCTGCCATCCGAAGCTATCAAATCTCCGCCCACGGCAAGCATGACGCTGTCGATAGCAGGGACGATGCCGGAGCCAACCCCCACAACACCAACTCCTAACAGCTCGCCGCTTTGAACAATCATATCCCCTTGAATTACGTTTAGTCCTTCCGATTCAATAAATCTGGGGTTTGCAATGAAGTCGCCACCAACCCAAACGGCGGGAGAGTTGTCCTCGAAGATATTTGTTAGGGGGCGCACTCCGGGCATTTCATCGCCTATGTCATCCGCATGTACCGTTATTGGCAATCGCATAATAAGCAGCGTAGCAATTAATAGCGCCACAAGGGCGGCTCTTCGTTTCATAGACAAGTTCCTCTCTCGCTGCCATACGCAAGCGTGAAGGCATTCGACCGAAAGTGTGATTGCTGACTCCGGAAACATGCTTGATATTGTTGTATACGAAGCTCTTGAAAACAAACTTGACGCTGATTGGTTGGCTGATTGTATCATATCTACACTTAAGTTGTAAAGCAATGTGGCGTAAGTTGTAAAATAAGTTGTAAAAGACGCGGGTAATCTATTGCTTGATAAAATCGGTCAAGCACATTATAATGAGTTATCAATCCTGAAAACTATGCCATAACCAAAGCTGATATGCTTCTAAAAGAGAAGGCGAGGAAGCAGACAATATCGCCTTTGGCTATTGGAAAGTCACCGTATTGCGCCCGAAATATGATGATGATACGACGGAACACGATGTAGGGGCAACCCTTGCGGTTGCCCAAAACACGTAATTCACCTGATTAAGGCAGAGGCAAGCCCTGCCCCTACGGGACAAACGAGGCAACCTCGTACCAGACATAGAATTGACAGATACCGAGCAAATACCGCTAGAATATCCCGGAGGTGCTTGGCTTATGAGTAAAATATCCATCCGTTTTTTTGATGACAGAGAAGTTCGTGCCGTTTGGGATGATGATAATTCTAAGTGGTGGTTTTCGGTTGTTGATATAATCGGTGTTTTAACCGACAGCAAAGACCCACGAAAATACTGGACGGTATTAAAGACACGCCTGAAGAACTCAAAATCTCAACTGACTACAAAATGTAGTCGGTTCAAATTGATTGCGGAAGATGGCAAAAGACGCTTAACCGACTGTTTAGCGCAAGATGATGTGATATCGCTTGCCGATGATGTTCCAAGTAAAAAAAAGAGGGCTTTTATCGAATGGTTCACTTACGCCGATGAAACAATAGACGGCAAGAGCAAATCAAAAGCCTACGCTCTTTTTGACAGTTCGCTGCTTGACACAATAGAAGTCGGAACAACTAAAGGTTTGCAACAGATTCATGGCTATCTATTCGGCGGGCTTTATGATTTTGCGGAGCAAATCAGAACGCTCAATATCGCAAAAGGCAACTTTCAATTTGCAATGGCAAGGTTCTTGACCGAAACGCTTCGCAAAATTGAATCGATGCCCGAAAGCAGTTTTGACGAAATTGCGGATAAATATGTTGAGATGAATGTAGCCCACCCTTTCATGGAGGGAAACGGTAGAAGCATGCGCATTTGGCTTGACATGATGTTTAAGAAAAACATAAAAATGTGCGTGGATTGGAGTAAAATCAACAAAAAAGAATATCTTTCCGCAATGGAAAAGAGTGTTGCAAACCCTGCTCAAATAAAAGCTCTTTTGCAATCCGCCTTGACGGATAAAATTAACGACCGTGAAATGTTTATAAAAGGTATTGATTATTCTTATTATTATGAGGAAGAAGATATTGTCGTGGGCGAGGGTGATTGAAGGTGAGTATGCCTTGGTATGGAGAGATACATTCAATATATGGGTTTAAGGTAAACTATGATATACATGCACTAAAAGACGCAGTCATGGAGTTTGCAGAGTACCTGCGTACGCGAGATTCCTTTTTTACGCGGTTATAGCCACCGAAACATATACAACATTCGCGCTCTCTACAAAAGCTATACGTCGCAGACGTTTCTAAGATTTTGGAAAATTTTACTCGATAATCGTTATTACGAAATTGTGCAGTTTGCAACTGCACAAATCGTCGGTGCTGATGATGTATTAGCTATATTCGTGATAAGCATCAAAAAGCAAGGCCGGTGGCCTTGCTTTTTTGATAATCGGGTCGTTGCGGGTATCGAGCCCCTGCAGAGAGGCGGGGGCGAGCGTTTTGGGTACGTGGCTTCGAGCCTTAGATCGGTGCGGGGCCTAGGCTCCAATCGCCTTATATGCGGATGGCTGCCTGGAACGCCTGGTTAACGGCCGTGCTGATGTTGCCGACCTCGTCCGCGTCGCCGACGACGCGAATCTCGGTCTCCGGGGCGCTATGGCGCATGGAATCCGCGACCTCGCGCAGCGGCCTCATGCCGATGGAGATGAGGACGGTGTCGGCCGGGAACTCGACGGTCTCGCCGTTCGCAGTGTTCTTGCAGATGACCTTGTCATCGAGAATCTCCGTCAGCTGGAGCTCATAATGGACGGGAATATCCTCGTTTTGAAGAATTTCCGGATATTCGCGGGCGGCGCTCCTGGCGCTCCTGAACAGGCCCATCATCGCGCCTTCGCGGTTCAACAGCTCGATCAACGTGACCTTCTTTCCGGCGCGCTTGAAGTCGATGGCCGCTTCGAGGCCGATCGAGCCCGCGCCGACTATCACGATGTTCTCGCCGACGAACGTCTTGCCGTTTTCGGCATCGGTCGCCCAACTGACGTGTGGCTTGTTGATGCCGGGGACGTTCGGGATGACGGGCTCGGCGCCGATGGCGATGATGATGGCGTCGTATTTCTCTTTGTCGAGAATCTCTTTNGTNGCTTCNGTGTTCAAAAGTACCTTNGCCGGGGAGGTTTCCGCCTGGCGGACAAGCCATTTGAGGTAGTCCTGGCAGTCTATTTTGAACGGCGGGGCGGCCGCGCCGATGACGTTGCCGCCAAGGCTGTCGGATTTTTCATAAAGCGTGACGTCATGGCCGCGGTCGACAAGCGTCGTGAGCGCGGTGATGCCCGCAGGTCCGCCTCCTACGACGGCGACCTTTTTCTTTTCGCGAGCCAACGGCACCAGGCCGTCCGTGAGGTCTCTGCTCATGAACGCCATCGGGTTGACGGCGCAGAATTGAGGGCTCGGAGTCATGAGGTGGCCCGTGCAGGCGTCGCAGCGCAGGCAGGGGCGGCGGTCTTCGGGCCTGTTGTGCGCGTATTTGCGGGGCATGTCCGGGTCGGCCAGGAGGGGGCGCATCATTGCGACGAAATCGGCCTTGCCGCTGCCGATGATTTCCTCCGCAAGCTCGATGCTCGTGATAGAGCCGACGGTTGTCACCAGCAGGTCCGGATGCGCCTTTTTGATGGTTTCGGCGAAATGGACGTTGAATCCGCGCTCCATCATGAAGTTTTGGCACCAGTTGCGATAGTATTTCATTTCAAAGTCGCTGTGTATGCCGGCGGAAATATGTGCGATGTCGATATGCGGCTTGAGGTATTTCAGCATTTCGATTGTCTCGTCGACGTGCATGCCGCCCGGGGCAATTTCGTCGCCGGAAATGCGCATCTCGATGACGAAGTCCTCGCCGCATTTTTCGCGGATGGCCTTGCAGACCTCGATGGCGAAAAGGGCGCGTTTCTCCGTGCTGCCGCCGTATTTGTCAGTCCTTTTGTTATACAGGGGGCTGGTGAATTGCGAGATCAGGTTGCCGTGGCCGCCGTGCACCAGGACGATGTCCATGCCGGCGCGCTTCATGCGATAGGCCGCCATCGCGTATTTTTCAATCGTCTCGTCGATTTTTTCCTGGGTCATTTCAATCGACGGAATCGGGTCGCGGCCGAGCCGCTTTGCGCGGGCGCGTTCGGTTTCGGAGACGTACGAGGAAGATGAGAAGGGCGCGTGGCCAACCGTCTCGAACGCCGTGTTTTCGCCGTTATGGTTGATTTCAAAAGATGCGTGGCAGTCGTATTCCTTGCACATGTCGGCGTACCAGGTCATCGGCAGGACGCCGTGGGGGTTGCTGAGGTCGAGCTGGTAGGCCTCGTCGCTGCACTCCGTCCTGTCTATGGAGCAGTTGCCGACATAGAGCGTGCACACGCCTCCGCGCGCGAACGAGCGGAAGAAGTTGACGAAGTCTTTCGTCACGAGTCCGTCCTCGCTGGCGAGGTTGGGGGAGGGGGGCGCTAGGGTGATCCTGTTTTTGAAGTCGATGCCTCTGATTCTGATCGGTTCAAAAACGTGCTTGAAGTTTGATGCCATTGTGTGTTACTTCCTTTCTTTATTATAAATTTTTTATCCGCAAAGTTGGTCTAGTACCCTGTACCACCTAAAAGTTTACTGTTCTTACGATATCTTTTTCCGCCTGCCTGCGTTGAAATCCCTTGAAAGGCCAGTGGCATTCCTGCGGTCTTTCGCCTTGACAGACGAAAAAATCTACCGCAATTATAGTACACTTTTAGGCGTTACAGGGTACTTGCGCGTGGGCTGCCGTAAGGTAATATGCGAGGGGGCGTCATGGATTCTGCAGGTCGCTAGGTCACCAATTCTTTTTTCAGTTGCGCGAAGCGGGGCAGGCCGTTTTCAAGGGCGCGCGTGTTTTCGCCCTGGATGAGCGGCAGGGCGTAGTCGATGAAATCCTGCGTGACATAAGTCCCCGTTTCGTTGATCCATTCGCGCGGGACGGTCTTTTCGCTATTGGCGCATATCGCCAGCGGGCGAAGGACGACGTTGCATTTGTATTGGCCGGTGCCGATGGCGGTGGCGCCGGTATTGGCGGCGGCGTCGATGGCAGCGGTGTTGCCTGTATTGACGCTGCCGGACTCGCCGATATTGCCGGAGCCGCCGTTGTTGCCGCCGCCGGAGCCCTGCTCGCGCTCGAATGCCACCATCTTTCCCGTCTCGCCCGCGACCGCGCATTCCACGGCGGACTTGCCGGCAAGAAATGCCTCGTCTATATCCGTCTGCGACGCGAGGTGGGCGCCGCAGCGCTGCAGAAGGCTGAGCTCTATGCCGCGCACCTTCGCGCCCGTCCGCTGCTTGACGATGTCCGAGAGCGTGGCCGCGAGCCCGCCGAGCTGTGCATGCCCGAAGCCGTCGGTCGCCGAAGGCTTCGCGTCGGAAACCAAGCTGCCGCCGGGGTAGCGAATGCCCTCCGACACGGCGACGAGGCAGTTGTTCTTCGCTTTATACATGGACTCGGTCTTATATAGAAAATACCCCATGTCAAACGGGATTTCGGGCAAATAAATTAAATCAGGCGGGGCACCCGACAGCTCCGCGAGGGCGGAGGCGCCGGTGAGCCAGCCTGCGTTGCGGCCCATTATTTCGATTATTGTGATCGTCCCGGTGTCGTAGACGATGGAATCGTGGTATACCTCGGCGACGGTCGTTGCGATGTATTTGGCAGCGCTGCCGTAGCCCGGGCAATGGTCGGTGCCATCCAGATCGTTGTCGATCGTCTTTGGCACGCCGATGACGCGGCATTCGTAGCCGACTTCATGAAGATAGTCGTCGACTTTCAGGCAGGTGTCCATAGAGTCGTTGCCGCCGTTGTAAAAAAAGTAGCGTATGTTGTGCTTTTGGAACACTTCGTACAGGCGGTCGAGGTCGGACCTGTCCTTGATTTTGTATCGGCAGGAGCCGAGGGCCGACGACGGAGTGTTCAGGAGAAGCGAAAGCTCTTGCGGGTCTTCCTTCCCGAGGTCGTATAGCGTGTCGCCCAATATTCCCATGATGCCGTGGGAAGCTCCGTACACATGTGTGATTTCCGGCGTTTCGAGCGAGGTCTTGATGACCCCGTATGCGCTTGCGTTGATGACTGATGTGGGGCCGCCTGACTGGGCGAACAGGCATCCTCCTGCGAGTTTTTGTGTCATTACGCTTCCTCCTGCTTTGATACTGAATCCGGCAGTTTCTCCGGGTTCGTAAGAAGAGCAATCATCTTTTTATCATTTATTTCGATTGGCGCGAGCCTCTCGTTAGCGACATCGGTGATGATATCACACAATCGACATAAAATCAATCATAATAATCGTTATGTGTTGCGGAGATGGAATCCGTATGTTACAATGCTGTTGTTCGCTCTGAAACTGTGAAAAAAGGCGCATTATGATGAGTAACGCATGGGGGGACTATGCTGAAAAGTGTAAATAGTACCTTACGGAATGAAGCAGTAAATAAATAACAAGAAAATGTGTGTCCGTAAGGTACTATCGCTGCGCGAAGCGCGGTGCGCAGCGTAGCTGCGTGAGGGACAAAGCAGATGTGAAGCGAGTAGGGCAAATTCACTTTGCCCGTGAGCAAGCGAACATATGCTGTCCCGATGGGTTTGGGCGGAGCCCATATTAGAAAATGTGTGGGGGCGAAGCCTCACAGCGAAATTTTTAGGAGGTTATTATAATGCCAATTGTGACGACGAAAGAAATGTTTAAAAAAGCCTATGAGGGGAATTATGCCATCGGGGCATTCAACGTGAACAACCTCGAGATCATCCAAGGAATCACCGAGGCTGCGGCGGAACTGCATGCGCCTCTGATTTTGCAGGTGTCCGCGGGCGCGAGGAAGTACGCGAAGCATATCTACATGATGAAGCTCATGGAAGCGGCGGAGATCGACACGGGCCTGCCGATATGCATCCACCTCGACCATGGTGAGGACTTTGAGATTTGCAAGTCCTGCATCGACGGCGGCTTCACGTCCGTGATGATCGATGGCTCCAAGCACAATTTTGAGGACAATATCAAGCTCACTGCGCAGGTTGTGAAATACGCCCACGACAGGGGAGTGATGGTGGAGGGCGAGCTTGGGCAGCTTGCCGGGATCGAGGACGATATCAACGTTTCGGACGAGGATGCCAGCTTCACCCGCCCGGGCGAGGTTGAGGAGTTCGTCACGCGCACCGGGGTCGATTCGCTGGCTATAGCAATCGGGACGAGTCACGGCGCGTATAAGTTCAAGCCCGGGCAGAAGCCCGCGCTCAGATTCGACATCCTGGAGGAGGTCTCGAAGAGGCTGCCGGGATTCCCGATCGTCCTGCATGGGGCGTCGTCGGTCGTGCAGGAGTTCGTCGCCGTCATCAACGCTTACGGCGGGCAGATGCCGGATGCCATAGGCATCCCGGAGGAGATGCTGCGCAAGGCCGCGTCCATGGCCGTCTGCAAGATCAACATCGATTCCGATCTGCGCCTCGGCATGACTGCGGGCATCCGTAAGCATATGGGCGAAAATCCTTCGCATTTCGACCCGCGCCAGTATTTGGCACCGGGGCGCGAGAACATCAAGAGCCTCGTCAAGCACAAGATCACCGATGTCCTCGGCTGCGACGGGAAGGCATAAGAACAAGATTCTTCGGTCACAAGCTCCCTCAAAATGACATACGCTGAAGTTTCCTTAACTTAATGACATACACTGAAGTACTACATGAACTGTAACGATTCGAGAGCTATTTCCACGTATATGATAAAGCTGCCGCGCTGTTTGGGCGCGGCAGCTAATTTATGCGCCCGTCATGGGCGTGATGAAACTCGCTAAGGCGTTAAATCCAGCCGCGCTGCTTGATGGCGTCGTAGACCCTGTTGATGGCGATGACATATGCTGCGTCGCGCATGTAGAGGTTGCGCTCCTTTGCGAGGTTGTAGACGGCGCGGAAAGCGTTCGTCATCGAGAACTCGAGCTTTTCAAGTACCTCCGCGAGCGGCCAGAAATAGTTCATGTTGCTTTGGACCTGCTCGAAATAGCTGCAGGTCACGCCGCCGGCGTTCGTGAGGAAGTCGGGCAGGAGAAGCAGCCCGCGCTCTTTGATGAGATCGTCGCTGTCAGGCGTCGTGGGGCCGTTGGCTGCCTCGCACAGCACGCGGACGCTCTTTGATATCGATGGGAACACTTCGGGGGTGATCTGGTTTTCGAGCGCGGCGGGGATCAGAATGTCCACGTCCTCTTTCAGCCAGTCGTCTCCGGGCAGGACCTCATATCCCAAGGCCAGCGCTTTTTCCTTGTCGATGCTCCCGTATGAGTCTTTGATGCTGACAAGCTCCTTGACATCGCAGCCGGTCTTTTTTCTGAATGTGTATGTGTTGTTGTCCGAAGGGCTGTAGCACGCGACAGTGATGATTTTTCCACCGAACTGGCTGTATTTCAGCGCCGTGTATTCTCCGACGTTCCCGAAGCCCTGGATGCTAGCCGTCGTGTTCTTTATGTCGATGTTCTCGCTGTCCAGCATTTCCTTTAGGACGAAAATGACGCCATAGCCCGTGGCCTCCGTGCGCCCGAGCGAGCCGCCCATGCCGACGGGCTTGCCTGTGATCATGCCGGGGTGGCGTCCGCCTGTCATAGTTTCGTATTCGTCCATCATCCACAGCATGTGCTGCGCATTCGTCATGACATCGGGCGCGGCGACGTCCACGACCTCGCCGAGCTGGCCGTATGACTGTCGCACGAAGCCACGGCACAGCCGTTCCTGCTCGCCGAGGGACATGAGCCTCGGGTCGCAGACGACTCCGCCCTTTCCGCCTCCGAGCGGGATGTCTACGACGGCGGTTTTCCATGTCATCCACATGGAAAGCGCGCGCACGGTGTCTGCGGTTTCGTGGGGGTGGAAGCGCAGGCCGCCTTTTGCGGGGCCTCTCGCGTCATTGTGCTTTATGCGGTATGCTCTGTATACTTTTGTCGTGCCGTCGTCCATTTTTACGGGTATGTTGAAATGGAATTCTTTCATCGGCTCCCTGAGCAGGTCCCTCGCGCTTTGTTCGAGGTTTATGCTGTCGGCGACTGTGTCGAACTGGGCTTGTGCGTTTTCGTACGGGTTGTAGGCCATTGTTGTTTACCTCCATCTTCTGTTTTTCGTGCGTATTGTATCAGATGTTATTTCGTTTTGCAAGAAGTTAGATAGAAAATTGCAAATTGTGTGAAATAGATCGACGAGCGTTATATTGTCATTCCTGTGTGAAATTCAGATACCCATGGACATTAGCATGAGCAATCCTTTACGATATTTCGACCTGGTAATAATTCACGGGGTATGCTTAAAATGATGTTGTTTTGGTGTAGGAGCGGATAATATCCGCCCGTGGGCGCATGATATGCGCCCCTACAAGCGTTATATTGTCATTCCTGTGTGAAATTCAGATACCCATGGACATTAGCATGAGCAATCCTTTACGATATTTCGACCTGGTTTTCATCGGGGATCATGCATATGTACGTCTTCCCTTGCCCCATGACGAGAGGGGTGCCGTTTGATAATGTGTATTCGAATTGCGATGAAGTGTCCTCCCGCGACCATTTGATTTGAACGAACCTGCCCCCGCAGACGAAATATCCACTGCCGCTGCCTGTCGTGACGATATCCAGCCTGCCTGCGGTGTCGCGCGGAATCGGCGTGACGCTCGTCTTCAGGACAAGGACGTTCGTGACGGCGATTTGGGAGTTGTCGTTGCCGTCGATATATTCCTTGCCGAACTGGCTGAGGTAATACAGAGAGTCTTCCGGGTTATATTTGAACGACGTGGTCTTTGACGCCGAAACCTTGATCGAGAAGTCTTCCGCCTGGTCGCCGAACGCGGGCGTGCCGTCCTCCGCGAACTTGAGCGTGGATGCAAATCCCTCTTCGTGTTCCAACCTGTAGCCATACGTGGGGAGGTATTGCGCTATGAGGTCGCTTGACGTGACAAGAGTGTGCTCCTTGCCCATCGTGCGCGCCCTCTGCGCGTCCCAATAGAAGATGTCGGAGGGCCCCCTGGTGTAGCCGGTGCCATCGAGGTGCGTCGTTTTTCTTTGCAGGATCGCGTTATACGCCTGCGGGCTGCCGCCCGTGAAGATATAGACGGCATCGTAGCCTTCCGCTATGTCCACGTAATAGAGGCGCGCGCTGCGGATGCTGCCTATCACGCCGGCGTCGGTGATGTCCTGGTAGAGCGCCATCATTCTGGTGATGCCGCCTTCGACCGGGATCTCATATATTATGTCAGCGTTCTTGATGCCTTGCTGCGGCATTGCGACCACTATATTATTGACCATAATCGCAAGCGGGCGTTTCGATGACAAGTCTTCTTCGACAGGCAAGCCCGTCAACGGGTTGACCGGCCCGGGCGGTTCGGGCTCGGGTTCGGGTTCCGGCTCCGGCTCGGGCTCCGGCTCGGGTTCAGGCTCCGGCTCGGGTTCGGGCTCGGGATCAGGCTCCGGCTCGTCCGTAGGGGTTTCTTCGACGATATCGGAAGCGAGGTCGTCAGCGGGGGGCTCAATGAGGCGGCCGCAGGTCGCGAATGAGACGATGAGCACGAGCGCGACCAATATGATCGGCAATATGCGCATTGTTTGCGGGAAGCGCTGCTTCAGGTTTTTGAGGCGTTGCACGATACTGTTGAATATGCTTTTAATTTTATCTATCATAGTGTGAATCATATTCATTTTCTCCCTCACAGGATGGGTTTCCCTCATTTTAACCTTTTTATGGATTTGTGTCAATATAGCTATATACTTGCGGCGGGGGTTGTGGTATACTGCTGTTTGTTTGAACCGGGAAAGCGTCCGGTCTATGGGACGACCTCTTCTTATTATAAAGAGTGTGGCGATGAGCAACGATTGGGGTATCGATGAGTATGGTTGGCAATTATGGTTTTATCCACGAAAAGCTGGATATAAAAATACTCATTCTATATGTTCTGCGCCTTATGAATGACGCCATCGACATCGGCGTCCTGACTGAGATCGCAATGTGCGATGACGGGATCAATTATTTCGATTTTGTTGAATGCGTCCAGGACCTCGAAAAGACAGAGCACATCAAGATCGAAGACGGGCTATATTCATTGACTCCGAAGGGGAGGCGCAACTGCGAGTTTACCGAGGGGAGCCTTCCGTATACCGTGCGAACGATTGTCGAGAACGCGGTTTTTAAGCAGCGGAGCATTAAATTTAGGAATTCATTGATCAAGACTTCGCGTTCGGAGATGGATGACGGCGGGTTTACGGTTTTCCTTTCGCTGTCCGACGGCATCAGCGAGATCGCGACGATGGGCTTATATGCGGCTGATTTGAGCCAGGCCAAGGATATTGAGCTGGGCTTCAGGCGAAACGCCGAAAAGGTTTATAATGAGCTAATAAACACTATTTTGCAATGACCGGCCGATATGCCGATTTACCATGCCTCGCGGTTCCGGCGCAGGCAGGAGCAAGACGATATCAAATCATAATGCTTAATTGGGTGGCATACATATCATGCCTCACGGTTCCGGCGCAGGCAGGAGCAAGGCGACATCATGCCTCGCGCTTCCGGCGCGGCCGCTAGCAAGATGCTTGATTGCGGGGCAATCATACATATCACATTTGCAGATTGGACTGAAATTATGCGAACTTCCGCGATTACGATGCCTTTCCTTGCGCTGCTCGCCGGCGCGGCGGGCTGCTATCTGAGACTGAAGGAGCTATGGAACGTTTTCGACGCGATGACGGGGCTTCCGCAGCGCGGCGCGACCATCACGTATTCGCTCATCGGATTATGCGCGGCGTTTTTGCTGATAATGTTCATTTTCACCCTTATCAGCGGGTTGAAGTATAAATCGCCCAAGGGGTTTGAACACGCATACGGCGCGGAGGCGCTGGCTTATCCGCTGGTGTTCTTCATCATCGGCATCGCGTGGCTCGGCGCGAGCGTGAAATATTTCCTCGACATGAACGCGGATGGGATTTTGCCGAGGTCGGAGCTGGTCTTTGCTATTTTGTCAGCGCTGTCTGCCGTGTCGATGTCGCTTTTCGCAATCGAGGTCTACCAGGACCCGCGCCGGAGGGCGAAGCTTGCGCTGAGC
Source organism: Oscillospiraceae bacterium (assembly GCA_009776905.1). Lineage (GTDB taxonomy): Bacteria > Bacillota > Clostridia > Oscillospirales > Oscillospiraceae > WRMH01. The sequence continues at coordinate 457 of WRMX01000050.1, read as the reverse complement.
CTCGTTCCTTCGCTGTTCATGTGCTATTGGCTGATTATTCTATACAGAAACAATGCGTCGAACCCGGTGCTTTTGAGCTATTGCTACCAGTGCCTCGCCGTGCTCGCTTCGACGCTGGGGTTCTATTTCACGTCAAGCTACGCTTACAACAAGCCTGCATATTGCAAGACCGTGTTTTCGTATTTTGCGGCGATTTTCTTTTGTTTCATAACGTTGGCGGACGATCATGATATAGGCACCAAGCTGATTTTTGTCGCGTTGATTGCGATCAACGTGATTCATTCATCGATGCTCATAAGAAACCTCGAGAAGAAGGCGCATTGATGCGGCTTAGCGCGGCGGCCGGGTTGTGGGGGTGAAACCCACACGTTAGAGGCAATATGAAGAGGCGCGGCGGTTTGAAGAGAACCGCCGCGCTTTCGTTAATGCTTCGATGAGAAAGTGCTGTAATGGACAA
>WRMX01000049.1 GCA_009776905.1 Oscillospiraceae bacterium | reverse complement strand
TGTCTCTGACAGCGCGGCGATTATCAGATTGTATGAGCGCGTGTCCTCTCAGAGGACACATGCGCGTGATACAATGATTGCTTTGCAATCATTGTATCATAAAATTGCATATTTGTCGCATCATATTGTTGGAAAATTACATTTTGTCTAATGTTGTAGGGGCGCATACCATGCGCCCACGGGCGATTGATAATCGCCCCTACACGAAGACAACAGCATTTTTGCATGCCTCGCAAATTGAGACATATACGAAGCTCCCGGTTGTTTCCGGGAGCCTCGAGAAAACGAAAACCGGTTATTTGCCCGCCTTTGCCACGATGTCCATAATCTCTGCGGCGGTTTTTCCTTCCTTATCAATATATGCCTGCAACGCTTTTATATCGACCTTGTTTTTGCGGTCCAATATAGCTTTTCTTTCTGCTTTAAGCTTTGCCATGACTTTCGCTTGTTTTGCGATTTTTTCATCGATAATTGCGAGTTCTGCTCCAAAGTCTACAGCTTTTCTTACTCCACGCGGCATAGTAAAGACCTCCTTAATTTTTTTCTTTCACAATGTATCACATTGATTTTATTTTGTAAAGGGTAAAAGTAATTTTTTTATAACTTTTCTTCTGATTCCGTTATAACTCATTCTGCTTTCATTACATACTGCATGTCATATACGCCGGCTATCCTTTTTCCCGGCGGGACGACAAGAAACCTCTCATCGTCCCATTCTCCATTTACCAAAGACCTGAGCAACGAAATGTCGCCTTCGACGACCTTCATCTTGACGTCGGCTTCTTCCATCTCGGCCCTGTATGCTTCCATCGAATCTGAATATTCAAAGCCGTTGATTCTGACATAAACAGACTCGCCCAATTCGCTTATGGGGTGCAGAGTTTCCCATAAATAATCCGCAGTTTCCTCGTCATATTTCTCCAGATAGCCCATGTATTCCGCCGATGTTTTGTAATTCGCCAATTGCTCAAGATCGGAATACCCGATGGTCAGAAGCCTGCCGCGTTCATAATAGCCCGTAGAACACCATCGCGCGCTCAAGATATCTCCAAATTCTTCTATAAATCTTTCCTTGCTGCCCATGTGGATCGTACAGCAATCATGCGCTCTGGGGATGACCATGGTGATTGGGCTGGAGAGGCCGATAACTGCATTTCCGCAGAGTCCGAACCCGAGAATGACAGCGTCATACTTGCGCCCCGANGCATCGGTGCTGTTTNCGATTCTCTCTCNTATCATTTCTCTGAGCTTGTTTGGCTCCATATGCGCCAGCATCGGCACNAGTTCGATGTCTACGATGTGTTGCGATTCGGCGACGAGCTTGCATGCGATTCGATTAAATACATCGCAGCAAATGAACTTTAATAACATAGAAAACTCTTCCTTATTACATGATGAGAATTTTTGTTGCAATTCACGCCCGGTGAGGTGGACGGGCGTGAAAAGTAGCGATTTATGACTTCACGTCGAAATTGTGGAGGGTGAATATCCCGGAAAGGTCGATGCGCCCCGCATCGCGCGATTTGGCGCCCATCTTATGCATGCCAATCGACTTTGCATCATGCGTAAGCCCATAGCCAAAGCCGCACTCGCGCTCGGTGCGCAGATTCCGGAACAATGTACAAAGACCGCCCGACCATTTCTGCTCGACCCATATCATTGCATAAAGCTCGTCACGGAACTTCAAATACTCGCATGGAGAGCTCCAAACATACCCTCCTGCGCGATTTGCGGGTGAACCGGGCGCGGCGTTGTTGATGATCGTCCAGGAATATGAATGCGGCGCGTTGTAGATATGCACGGAGCTCATAGCGTCGGAATATGACTGCGTGAAGGCACGCCCAAGGAGTTCGTCGGTGAAGCCATGGCGGAAAATGCGGATGGGCGTCAGGCCTTTCATTTCTATTATGCCAAAATGGTAGCTCGGCACGGGATCGCGCAGATCATATTTAGACCCCATGATGGACGAAATGCACGTCGCCAGGCCATTGTTGAAATCGATCGCAAAACTGAAGTTCGCGGGCGGGTTTGACCCGGAGCGGTAGAACCCGAAAACGATGAAATCTTCATCGAGTTCCACGGCGCGATATACTTCGGTTTTCCAGTCTTTCTCGCCTTCCATGCGATATTCCAGCTCCGTTATCGTCTTGAATCGCAGATCGACAGCGTATCCGTCATCGCCACGGAACGTGCATTCTTTTCCGACGCAGTAGTCCGAATCGGGCAAAGTATGCGCCGATGCCATCACCATCTCCGTGGCCATGCCCGCGCCGAAAAGCTTTATGTCCTTCGATGCTTCAGTAATCTCGTCTACCGTCGGTTTCTTTGCCATAAAGCTCGGGCGGTATGATGCGCGCGCGCCCTTGACCGAGAAATCGATCCTGTCTGTAATGAATGTCGAGTACTGGTCGCCTTTGTCGTTGAAATCGAAGAACGCCGCATATCTTCCGAGATAGTCGCCTTTGCTCTTATACAGCTCAAATTCAAATGCGTCGTCTTCGTCTATGCCCATGCACACGCCGACTTTCTTCATGCTGAACAGATCGAACACCTCCACGGACAAGCGCCCGGAGTATTCAACCTCGCCAAAGCAGTGTATGAACATCGAATCATTGATCTGCAATAAATCGGCTACCAATGTGAGCACGTCGCCGCCATCCGGAGTGTCAAGCTCCACAAGCGTCGTAAATGTCGTTGATGTATATGTCGTGAGCCTGTGCTTGCCGCGGTCTTCGCACCATTTGATCATGCAGTTTTCAAGCTGCAGCGTCAGCTTGTCGCGCTGCTCAGGAGGCGTCTTCCCCGCCTCTTCAAAATAGCCGTAATAGCATTGGCGCTGCACTTCGCGGTTGATGAATGGCGGCAGCTTGCTGATTTCCTCAGTATTCAGGAATGCCACGTTCGTGTCGATCACTTCGCCCTCGTAATCGATGAACCACATCTCATATGCGGTGACGACCGTCGTATCCCAGTTGACTATAACTGTATAGCCTCTTTTTGTACCAGGGACCATGTGCGAAAATAGCGTGATGTTTTTGAGCGATAGCGCGCCATAATCACACTCAACGGCAGCTGCTCCATTTTCGATAAGAGCCAGCTTTGTGTCAGTTTTGAACGTGTATTCGAGGCTTGGTCCTTCGACGGGGAGTTTGTCAAGAACAATCTTGAGTGTCTTCCCAACGAGTTTGGAGCAAAAGCCTGATGCGCTTTTGGGCGCGAACGTCGCTTTTGCCAGTACGTCTTCCACTTGCTTCTTATTGAGTTGCGTGTAGTTTAGCCGATACATTTACATCATTCTCCTTTTCTATTTTTACGACCACATAGCCGATGTGATACTATCGCTCCGCATTCCATATGACCAGCGCAAAAAAACATATACCGAGCGCATGGGCGTATACCGAGCACATAGGCGTATCCGAGCGCATGGGCGTGTACAGCAGCGCTCATTCGTTGTATTTTGGCGCGCTGAGCACGATTTGCTTGCTCCCGTCCATGCTTATATGCACCTTGTTGTCCCCCAGACCCAATTGCTCGAGGAATTCCCCGGGGATCTGCACGCGTCCCGCCTTGTCCAGCACCGCGAACTCCTGCTGCGTGCTTTCGTCAATGTCGCCGGAAGAAAACCCGGAAATGCTCCCCATCTGCACGGAAATGCTCGGGCGCATGATGAACTCGCTGCTTGTCTTCCCATCGCGGATGGCGACCGCGCGCTGAACTTTTTTTGATATCTGCCTGTCATGGGTGACAATGATGATCGTCGTGCCCAGCGCCTTGTTGACGGAGCGAAACACATCCATGATCACTTCCGTCGTCTTTGTGTCTACGGAACCGGTCGGTTCGTCGGCCAGAAGGATCTTCGGATGATTTGCCAAGGCGAGCGCTATCGCGACCCGCTGCTGCTCGCCTCCGGAGAGCTGGTTGAGCTTATGCCCCGCCCTCTTGCCGATATCCGTCAAGTCCAGCAGTTCACGCGCCCTCTCCTTTTTATTCGCCACGCTTTCGAGTTTGTTGAACTGCATGGGCATCATAACGTTTTCCAGAGCTGTCAAATATGGGATGAGGTTTCGCGCGTTGTTTTGCCAAACAAACCCGACCGTGCCCGTCTTAAAAGCCGGAACGTCCTTCTCGCGCATCTTCAGCAAATCGATGCCATCGACGAATAATCCTCCCGCTGACGGCTTGTCGAGGCCTCCGATCATGTTCAAGAGCGTTGACTTCCCGCTTCCGCTATTGCCGATGATCGCTATGATCTCGCCATATTCGATTTGCAAGTCCAACCCTTGCAGGGCAAGCACCTCGATATCCCTTGTCTTATATATCTTGACCAGGGTGTCGCATATGACGACATATTTTTCAAAATCATAGACTTCATTCACCGGATGATCTCACCATCTTCCATTTCATATAGCACGTCAGCAGCAAACATCAAGCCGGGGTCATGGGTGGCAAGGACGACCGTCACGTTTTCTTGCTCGGTCAGGTCTTTGAAGACCTTGACGACCTGCAAGCCCGTGATTGTGTCGAGCTCGGCTGTCGGCTCGTCGGCAAAGATGACCTTAGGCCTGTGCGCGATGGCACGGGCAATAGCGACGCGTTGCTGCTCGCCTCCGCTGAGTTCCTGCGAAAGATGGTGCATGCGCGACGTCAAGCCCACCAAAGCAAGGCATTCTTCCACCCTGCTCTTCCGCTCCTTAATGGGGTATCCATTGATCCGCAGTATGAACTCGACGTTTTCATATGCCGTCATCATGGAAACCAGAGCCAGCGACTGGAACACAAAACCCATTTCTTTCCTGCGAAGCATGTCACGCTTGCGCTCCGAAGCACGCGCAATCGATTCGCCGCAAAAGAACACGTCGCCCTCTGTAGGTGGGTCCAACGCGCCCAGAATGTTCATTAGCGTCGTCTTCCCGGAACCTGATATCCCCCTGAAAATGGCCAGCTGCTTTTCCTCTATCGCCAGGTCCATGCCTTTCAGAGCCCAGAAAGCCTCTCCCCCGGAATTGTAGCACCGCTTTATGCCGGTCGCGCGCAAAACTTCCATATGTCAATCCTCCCCAAGCTTCAACGCCTGGGCGATCTTCAACCTGGAGATGATCGCGCCCAGCACGGCCAAACATATAAGTATCATCAATCCTATGACGGAAAAGAGGTTGACATAGTCCTGCTTCTCGGAAAAAAGCAGTAGCGGGATCACCTGGTCCGACGCGTTGTACGAGATTTGGATCAGCGGAATGAAAAACCGCGAACTGACTTCGCCGACTACGGTGCCTATCGCAACTGACATCAATGTCGTGCATACTTGCTCGCTGATGAGTATGCCGATGATGTTCCTCTTTGTCATGCCGATGGCGCGGAAAACGCCGAACTGCAACACGCGCGACCTTATCGACAAAATCCAATATATGAGAAACCCGGTGAAACACACCACCAGTGACATGATGAACCCGACGGTGAGGACGCCGTTGGTCCCCTGCAATATCGGGTCGCCCTTGCTCTCCACGACATTTGCCTTCGCATCCTCAAAGAAGATGAGCCTTTGGACTTTTTCATTGATCAGATCATAAACGAACGCATTGGTCGGCGTGTTGGTCTTCATCCATATTTGATACGGATACACGCCCCAAAAAGATTGGACATACGCCAAATTCGCAACAATAAGGAATTGATCCTCCTGAACCCTGACTCCATTCGGGTCGATGACGGTCTTCACGGCGGTATATCCGGGCCAGTTATCGACAAATCCGGATATCACTCCCTCGACTGCTTCACCCTCGCCGTTATAAAACGCGAACGTTTGCCCGACTCTATAGTTTTGGCTGGTTTTAAAATTCATCGACAAAAGCAGCCCGTCATCCCGCGAAGCAAGCGAGTTCAGGAAATTGTTGATATGGACCGGAAGCAAGTCATTGCGATACCACAGCGTATTTCCAAAGTCTTTCGTATCGATGGCCATTAGTTTGGCGCTAACATCCTCGTTTCTCGTCCGCCTCAGGGTGACTTCGGTGACCTGGACTTGCGCAATGGAGTCCACCTGCTCCAATCCCGTGAAACGTTCGAAGTCCGGCTCATAATATATTAGCTTAAAACCGATCGGAAGCTGAGGGCTGCCCATGCCCATGGGCGGGCGGTTATCGCTCCACCCCTCGGCAAGCACGACGTCGGTGCCTACTTGCTGCATGATTTGGTCGTCGCTGTTTTGGTTGATTGTCCTTGCCGCCTTCGCGCTGAATATGCCCACAGCGAGCGTAAAAACAAGGAATATCATCACAAACTGCTCTTCTCCTGCCGAGCGGATGATGCGCAGCAGCGACACATGCAGCGACGGCGCCCACTTTCTTTTTCCGATTTGGAAAATCAATCTCACAAGCAGCGGAAACAACCGCAGGCATAAAAGCCCCATCCCGACTATGAACAGCGAGGACGACAGGAACAACACGGGATCGACCGTTCGCGCGTCGGTTACAGCCCTGGCGATTATTTCGCGCTGGCTGTTGAAGTTATATAGCGCATATAATGAAAGGCCAAAGGAAAGGATGTCGAGAAATGACCGCTGCCACAACGGTTTTTTGATTCTACCATACTTGTTCCGTTTGTAGTCGACGATGGCGATGCGCGAAAACCGCACCACCGGAGCGAGCATCATCAAAATGGACGCGAGCGCGGCGGCCGCCGAATAGACAAGGGTCGTGTTGCTTAATTTCAATGCCAAAGAATATCGGGAGGCAAGCGTCAAAAATCCGCTTGACGCCCCCAGAATTCTGCACACAGCCATGCCTAAAGGCACCCCCGCCGCCAAGCTCAACGCTGCGACGAACAAGCTTTGCAGGAGGTAAATCGTGAATATCTGCCCCCTGCTCGCGCCCCTGCTCTTCAGCACAGAAATGTCGTTTTGCTCCAACTGCAATATCTGGCGCGAAACCATAAAGATATAAAACGCCATCAACACGTAGATGGGGACTTGAAGCACCAGCAAGGACAAGCTCAGCTTTGAAGCGCGGAGCGAGTATTCCTCCAACGCGCTGATGAAGTTTTCCCCATACCACCACGCGCCGCCCGAATTGAACTGCGCTTTCAGCTTTGCGTCGGCGGTCTGATACCCGGCGACATTCTCCGCGCGAAGGCTGTTGTAATCAAGCATGATGATCCATGACGAAGTTATCGAATATGCCTTGTCATAGTTTTCAATGTATACATTGTTGATGAGCTTGTCCGAAACTAAAACGAGGTTTGTAAAATTGTTCGGGTTTTTCGTCCAGTATAATTCTTCGCTGTCGCTCCCCTCATAGATTCCAACGAGCATCATATATAACTGTGGCGTGGGCCTCTCATTATCTTCATTTAGCCTTGTAACGATTGAAGCGTACATGAGTTCGTTGAGCAGTAGGTCATGCGTTGAAACAGCTCTTTCGCTGGCGATGAACTCGATAATATTACCCTCGACAATCGAATCAGCAGGCATGCGCCCCTGGAGCAGCCTCAAATGCTCCGCTTGCCCCTCATACGACACTAAGCTGACTTCGCGGGGGCGCGGATTTTCTTCCCTTTGATCGACAGGGTAGCAAAACACTCCATCCAACGTCAGGCTCTGCACCATATTGAGCACGGGCAGGTCCAGGTCGTCCATGAGCTGCGGAACGAGCTGGTCGCGGGTTCTTTCATACGTAGCCACGCTCGATTCCTGCTTGATGCCATAAAACCTATATTGCAGCTCGGACGTCGCCGGGTGGATGTTTTTGCTGACTTGAATCTGCTGCATATCCTTGATGAGGATGCGCTGCATGATCGCTTCCGAATATAGCGGGGTGCCCGATACGATGCCGACCAGCAGAATGTTGCCGATCAGCAAGCATAGCATCATCCACTTGTTTTTCCACATTTTTCGCAATAAAAATGAAATCAATGTATACCACTGCTCCTTACGTGAGTATCGTTTCTGTCCGGGCCCGGGCGCTCGGACACAAGCGGATGCGCGCGAGGTCGCTAGAATCGAGTTACCACCATCTGGCCGGCCTCAAGCCCGCAAACAACTTGCGTTTGGCCGTTCGCAGCAAGACCGATGGTAATATACCGCTTGATCAGCAATCCGTTTTCATATATGAACACATATCTTGTATCGTTTTCGACCCTGATCGAGTTCGTAGGNATGATNGGCACGCCNAGCGCTTCTTCCCTGATGGGATATGCGGAAATGGTCATTGCCGCAATCTCCCGCCTTGTTATGCGGCTATCGGCCAGCCATTGCCTGAACGCTGCCATATCGGCCGGCTCGACGATGCATGTATACTTGTCCTCATAAGATTCCAGAACCATCGGGTCGGATACGACGCGCATGATGAAATCGTCCTTGGTAACCGTCATGTCAGACCCGGTGACCTCTCTGGTCGATTCNATGAGGTCGCCATAACGAAATACGCTTGGCGATTCGAGGACATANAANCGAAACGCGCTGTCNTCAATGATGTTGAGTATGAGGTCGCTGCTACGGACAATGTCCCCTTTTTCNAGTTTGCAAACCCTTGTTACGATCCCGTCATATGGCGCGATGATTTTCTCGCCCGACAGCCCCTCTTCGATATTGGCCAGTTGCTGCGCGTAATCCGCTCTCGTCCGCTCGGTTTGCGACAAAAACCATTCATAGTCAAGCTCTTGCTTCTCGATGCGGAGCCGGAGCACCTGCCTTTCGGTCGCGTCCGTGCTTCGATTATAACTATTCCTTAAATCCGAAATCAACTGCGTAAAGCGAGCCGTCTCGCTCTCGGCATGTTCCTCGAATTGCTCGATCGTCAACAGCAATATGCTGTGGTCCGCTTCCAATTTATGCGTATCATAAACGATTTCAGCAAGCACATCGCCCTTGTTGACTAAATCAAAATTTGACACGTAAACGCCTTTGAGCCGCCCNTCATCNCTNTCAAAGTACATGAGCTTTTGGATGGGCATATAGACACGAATCCACATGTCAGTGACGCTGACGATGTCGCCAATCTCAACGGGGGCCAGATTCAACGGCTCGGCCTCGCTCTCGCCGCTGCCATATCCCCATGAAATGATCCCTTCATCCTCGGCCTTTTGGAGCAGCTGCTCTGAGGAAAGCCTTGTTCCGGATCCCGTGCACGCGGATATCAATGCCAACATGAGAGAAATGAGAATCAGCGCCGCTTTTTTATGACTTGACATAGACTTCATCCCCCTCCACAAGACCGGAAACAATCTCGATGAATATGTCTCCTCGCCGTCCGAGCTCCACCGGCCGCATGGCTTTCTTGCCATTTTCCATTATGTATACATATGAGCCTTCGCTCGTATCGGTATATACGCAATTGAGCGGCACGCGGAGGACATCCTCCGCATAGACATAATAAAACATGACGCGCACGTATGTCCCCGCCGCCGCGCCGGAATCCGCGTCAATAATATTGAACCTGGCCGGAGGCACTAATTTATTGGCAACGTAATATAACCATTCCTGGTCGCTCGGTTTAATCCATTTGAGCTCGTAAGCATTTTCACCAATGTTGGCAATAACCAGGTCATATCTCAATACATCGGTCATTAGTTTTGGTTTGACGAGTTCAATGAATTTCTCGCTCTCGTTGCTGATATAAACCAGTCCCGCATAAGGGACGATAAAGCTTCCCTGACTCTTGTCGGCAACCCAGGTGATGACGCCGTCATACGGCGCCCGAATCGCAGCATTGTATAACTGTTGTTCCAAAACGCCCAATTGCTCCTCGGCATTTTGCAACGTCAATTCCTGCCGTTCCCGCTGCTGCTCCAGTGCCAGCCGCGCCCGCGATATCTCCTGTGTCTTGGCGCTTGCCATATTCCTGACAGCATCGGTATTGTCCGCCNGCTCCCCGGTGGGCGCCGCTGCTGCATTTAACCCCGCGAGTTCAGCTTGCAAAATGGAAATGTCGATCTCCGCAGACTNATTATCATGCTCATAACCGCTCACAAGCTGATCAATGGCCGCTGATTGCGTTTCGATTTGCTGCTCTANCAGCTCGGTATCGAGCGTTGCCAGAACCTGTCCCTTGACGACGCGGTCTCCGGGCATGACAAGATAGCCNCCGAAGCGCAGATTCGTCGGACCGTATGAGAGCTCATCGGAACGATAGCGGATTGCCCCGACCAACTGCTCGACGCGCTCCACGTTCCCACGCTCTGCCTTTGTAATGCTCGCTCTGATGACGACGGAATCCGACAGTTCCGGAATATTGCCCGAGCTAAGCGAAGAAGAACATGCAGGAAGCAAAACAGCAACACAGACAAGACCAAGCAAGGCCAGGCGCACCGGCCGCCGCTTGTTGATACCGCCAACAATACTACCTTTCATACGATTCATCTCTCAATCACCAACTCGCCTTCCTCCAGCCCCGACAGTACCTCGACCACGGTCCCTCCGATCAACCCTGCTTCGATGTCGCGAATCGAACGGATGCCGTCTTTAAGCACGTAAACAAACATGCGGGCGCCGGCTTGTTTCAGCACGGTTTTTGGAATGAGCAGACAATCCTCGACCTTGTCGATGATGATATGAGCGGTCGCGTTTTTATCTTCGCTGATCGCTACGTTGTTCAATAGGACAATATACTTCTCCGGCACGGCGACGGATCTTGATATGCCTACTTCCTCCTGCTCCACGACTCTCCCCGAATACGCTTCGCCGTCTATTGTCAGATCCAGGATGTCGCCGATATTGACCAAGGCCGAGTCGCCGCCTCGAATGGCATAAATTTGCTTCGATGGGTCGGCTATCGTCACGACGCATTCGTCGATNACGGATTTTGAACCTATCGAAGATATTGTNACATAAGTGACGACCCCATCCATCGGAGAGCGCAGGACCCTGAGGTTGTCTTCATATTCAAGATATTCTTTGCGAATCCGGAGTATTTCGAGCTGCGCGTTCAGCGCATCTCTTTGTTCGGTATATGCATTTTCATTAATTTGAAAGCCGGCGACTCCCCTTTGGGAACGGTCATATGAATATCGTTCTTCCAGTTGCTCGAGTTGCATGTCGGCCCACGTTTTATCTCTCTCAACCTTAACCAGCTCGTCAGTGAAGTAGCCGTGATCGAGTTCCGCGACGATATCCCCTTCGCGCACCATGTCTCCCAGTTGCACGAATATCCCCGTGATTACCAAGTCGTTCAATGTAAATGAAAGGTCTTCTTCCTTTGATGGCACCGTATATGCTGTGCAAAAGCGGTCAAGCATGACCTCGCCGCGCGTGACTTCAAATGTGAGGTATTCGATATTGTTTGCCACTGCAATGACCGGCGGCGCGGGCGCTTCCTCGGCTGCGGGAAAGCATCCTGTCATGAGTATCAGCAGCGATGGTAATATGTACGCGGTTTTTTTCATGAATGGCTTTTTCAAGTGAACCCCCCACTATAATTGTTATAGCCATGCGATTATATATTAAGCTGAAGCGAGAATCAAGCAATATTTGCATTGAATAGTACATTGGAATTATGTATAATGTGTCAATCAATGATTCAAGAGGTCCATAATGCACAACAACGAAAAAGGACAAATCTACGACATACAAGGATACGCCGTTCACGACGGGCCCGGCATTAGAACGACCATATTCACAAAAGGCTGCCCATTGCGCTGCTTATGGTGCCACAGCCCGGAATCGCAACACCATAAAAACGAACTCGGCTATCTGCCGATCAAATGCCTCGGCTTGGCGACATGCCAAAACGCATGCATTGAAGCATGCCCGCGCGGCGCAATATCCGCAAGAGAACCGGTGCAAGCCCTCGACGGCTCCGGCATGGTAGAAAAAGCGGAAATCGACCGGGATATCTGCGATGCCTGCCTACAATGCAGCGAAGTTTGCATCACAAAGGCTCTCTATTCGTCCGGCCGCGAAACCACAGTGGACGAAGTTTATGCGCGCGTCGACAAGGACCGCGATTTTTTTCAAAACGGAGGCGGAATTACCATTTCCGGCGGAGAGCCGATGGCGCAATTTGATTTCACATATAATCTTGCTATAAGACTAAAAGAAGGCGGCCTTCATATCTGCCTTGACACCACAGGCCAAGCGCAGGAGGAGCAATATCGCAAGATTATGCCTTTTATCGACCTGTTCCTCTACGACATCAAGCACATGGACTCCGAAATGCACAAGAAGCTCACGGGTCTTGGCAACGAGCTGATATTGAGCAATGCCCGCTTTCTGGCGGAGAGCGGCGCGGCTTTGCAAATCAGGGTGCCGATCATTCCAAAGCTGACCGACAGCGAGAGCAATCTGCAAAAGACCTCCGAGTTTTGCGTTTCGCTCGGCAGTGCAGTCAAACTGGTCCAGCTCCTGCCATACCACAAAGCGGGCAGAATGAAATATGATCGCCTCGGTTGGAAATATAAGCTGACGAATGTAGAACCTCCGGACGATGCGTTCATGGCAAAAACGCTTGAATTGTTCCAACGCCATGGCCTGAACGCCCAGTTATATTGATTGTGAAAATATTTGATTTTTGAAAGGATAGAGCATTATGGAAAAATTTGACGTACCGGTTTCAGCGCGAGTGCAGCAACTGCAGCAAAAAAGGGCGCGAATCAACAAAGACCTTCGTTTGAATATCGAGCGCAACCGCATACTCACGGAGTATTTCAGGACGCATGAAAACGAATACCCGATACTTAAAAAAGCAGGATTCCTTTATGAATGGGCAGCGACTCGGGAGATCAACATAGACGATGATGATATCTTCCTCGGAGACGCGGGCCCGCACACCCGCTCCGTACACTTCGACATCGAACAGACGAGCACGAACTGGCTGCGTAGATGCTTTGGCGACACAGATGAGAGGTTTCGCGCCGCATGGCAAGTGCCGGGCAGCATTTGGGTGGACGACGAAGATCGCAAATATCTTGTGGAAGTCGCTGATTTTTGGGACACCAGGAGCATTGCGGCCACAGGACTCGGGCTCGTACCTCCGGAATTCTTTGACAGATTCCCGAAAGGTTTTGACTTCAGAGAGCTGACAGGCTCATATCCCGGCCATTTCCTCCCCAATTATGAAAAAGCCGTGTGCGTGGGTTTCGGAGCCGTTCGCAGAGAAGCTGAAGCGAAGCTTGAAGAGATCAGGAAAAAAACAACGACCGACAATGTCCGCAGCGACCTTTTCTATCGCGCGGTCATCAAGACATGCGATGCGATAATCCTTATGAGCAAGCGTTATGCGGCCGGCTGCCGGGAAAAGGCCGAAACAGCGGCAGGCGACAGGAAGGCGGAGCTTCTGAGGATGGCTGATTCATGCGAGTGGATCATGGAAAACCCCGCAAGAAACCTCTGGGAAGGCATACAAGCTGTTTTATTCTATCAAAACCTGATTACTGCCGATGGGACGCACTGGGCAGATTCGCCCGGCCTCATTGACAGCTTCCTTGGCGTGCTGCTTGAGAACGATGTCAAAACCGGCGCTTTGTCACATGAGCAGGCGCAGGAGCTTTGCGATGCGTTCCTCATGCAAATCGGCAACCAGATCATTATGTTCCCGAAGCCCAACAACGATATGCTCATTGAGGCTCACAAGCAGGGGAAGATTTTCTTTGATCTGCAAGGCGGAATGCAAAACATCGCGGCGGGGATGCTCATCACGCTTGGGGGCATGAAGCGGGACGGGAGCGGCGACTACAATCTCGCGACAGAGATGCTGCTGCTTTCATATTACCGTCTCCGCGTCGCTGAGCCCAGCCTTGCGCTGCGCATCAACAAGGATACCCCGGACCGCATATGGGAAATAGCCATTGCCTGCAGCAAGCGCGCCGGCGGATTGCCACAGTTCAACAACGACGAGGTCATCATCAAGCAGATGATCGACAAGGGCATAGCCTTGGAAGACGCGCGTAGATATGCTGTTTTCGGATGCGTCGAGCCGGGCGTTAGCGGCATGGAATGGTCTATGGCGGCCAATTGCGGCGCTTTCGGCGGCGGCATGAACAGCTTGGTGAATCTGCTCAATTTCTGCATCCATGGCAATGTGAACCCGATGACCGGCGAAACAGGGCAGCTCCCTTGCAAGAAGCTGTATGAGTATGAGTCCTTTGAGGAATTCCAAGCGGAGTATGAGCGCCAGATTAAAGCAAGCATCGATTTGGGCGCGAGGATGATCCATTTCGCTACGTTAATATTCGACCATGCCTGGCCTTGCATATCAGCATCAGTCATGTTGGACGGCTGCATGGAGTCCGGCAAGGATGTGACATGGGGCGGGGCGAAGTACAACGGCCATGGGCAGATGATAAATGCCGTCGCGACGGTTGCGGACAGCATGATGACAATCAAGAAACTATGTTTTGATGACAAGACCGTTTCGACGCGAGAGCTTTATGATGCGCTAAGCACCAACTGGGAGGGGCATGAGCAGCTCCGGCAGAGGATACTCAACGAAGTGCCGTTCTACGGCAACGACAACGATGAGTCGGACGCGCTGGCGGCATGGGCATATGGCCTCACGGCAGAATATATGAACTCCCGCCCGGGGCCGTATAATGGGTGCTTGAACACCGGCGCGCTCGATCTATATTGGGTCGCCGGGGGCAAGCGGACATGGGCGACGCCTGATGGCAGAAAAACAGGCGACGCATTGTCGCCGTCGAGCGACCCCCGGCAAGATGCCGTCAAAAACGGGCCGCTTTCATATGTAAAAAGCGTTTCAAAGCTCCCCTGGGACAAGCTTAGATGCGGCGGCGCCATCAATCTGAGGTTTGATGCGAACTCTGTTCGCGGAGATGAGAGCGCTGCAAAAGTGCGCGATTTGATCTCTTCATATTTCGCGATGGGCGGAGTCCAGTTCCACTTCACTGTGGCGGATACAGAGATCATGCGCGCCGCGCAGAAGAACCCGCAGGATTATCAAGACCTCATTGTCCGCATTGCGGGGTTTTCCGCATATTTCACGCATCTTCCCTTCGACGACCAGGAAAACTACATCGCAAGGTACGAGATACAGGTGTAGGAGCTTAAGTTGGCGTTGGCCGGTGATTCACCCGTCCTTAACGTGAGGCTGACCCCCCATGACTTAGTGCTTCGCGCGGCGATAGCACCTGACGGACTGCTAAATACCTTGGTCTTTCGGCATTGTGCGTCCGTCAGGCACTATACCACTTTTCCTGCGCGGTAAAAAGGCGGGTATACTCACCACCGACGGCGATGAGGCTGTCATGCGTCCCCGATTCGACGATGCGCCCGTCTTTCATGACGACGATTTTGTCGACCAGCCGGCACAAACCGACTCTGTGCGAGATTATGACCGCAGTCTTGTCTTTCGCCAGTTCAAGGAATTTCCCAAGTATCTCCGTCTCTGTGAGCGGATCGAGCGCGCTCGTCGGCTCATCGAGAACAATAAGCTCGCTATTGCGGAACAACCCGCGGGCAATGGCGAGCTTTTGCCATTGCCCGCCCGATATCTCACTGCCCCCGAACGCAGTGCCCATCTCTCCATCCAAGCCCATCGTGTCAAGCAGGTCGGACAGACCCGCGCGATTCAACGCGTCCATGATGAGCCTGTCTTCCCCAAGATTGCCGGTGTCCGACATTGCGATGTTTTCGCGCAATGGCAGCCTGTATTGCGCGAAATTTTGCGGGACGGCAGACACCGTGCGCCGAAATGGCTCAGAATCCAAGCTCATAACATTGGCTCCGTCATATAAAACTTCCCCGTCCGTNGGACNGTATAGGCCNAGCAGCAGCTTTGTGAACGTTGTNTTACCGCTGCCGTTTTCTCCCAGAATGGCAATCTTCTCGCCTTTGCGTATTTCAAGGTTGAGACTGTCAAGCGCAAAATTCTCGACATTCGGGTATTTGAAGTACAAGCCATTGATCTCTATTTTGTCGCGCAGCCCGTAATACCGCGCACCGCCTGTAGTTTCTTCAGGCAAATCGATATATGCAAAATAGTCGCTTGCGAAAGCTATCTGCCCCGGCAATTCCCCGCTGAGCACCAATACATTCCGCGTCGCTGCCTGGAGCGCCAAAAACGCAGCGATGCAAGCTCCAAACACGCCAAGGCTGATTCTCCCGCGCAGCGCAAGCCAAAGCGCAAGCACGATGCACGCGCCATAACCGACTATTCTTAGAGCGTCGCAGAGGAGCATGGACAGCGCGTCCTTGCGGCTCTGCGCCCATAGCTCCTCCATCGTTTCCTCACGATATCGTTCCCATTTCTCAAAAACATATGAATCGGCGCCGAGCGCGCGCAGTTCCTTGACAGATCGCTTGTCGGTGAAGAGCCCCAGGTAATAATCCATTTTTCTTGTCTTGCCCGTCTGCTCATACTTGACGCGGTAGAATTCCTTGCCGCGAATGACACGAGCAATGCAATATGGTATGACGCTCAACAAGCATAGCGGCAAAAACCATGCGCTATACCGCGCAAGCACCACGGACACCGTTACAAAATTCAAAAAGCATCCGACGACAACGTTCAGGCTATTGAACATAATGCCGCCCATTCTGCCGCTGTAGAGGCATTCTTCGGCGCGCGCTTGCATGTCTTTGATGCCGGCATCTTCAAAAGAGATGAGCGGCATTTTCGCAAGTTTGCGGCACATTCTGAATCTGTTGTCGACCTGGCGTTTGTCGGCGCTGAGCTCCATGACAAGGCCGGAAGCAAAGTCGAGCAGCCTGTTGGCGACATATACGACGAGGTAAATCGACCCATATAGCATTACCCGCCCCATATCGCTCCCGCCTGAAACAATCGCGGAAGCTTCGTCAAAAAGGGCGGCAAGCGTCACCGCCGTGAAAGCGGGAAAGAGCCCCACAACGATGAAATATATGCATGTCACAGCCCCGGCAACCGGTGTAACTGTGAAAAAGTGTTTGAATACTCTGCTGAAAACATGCAGATACCTGACGCGGCCGGGTGTTGTTTCTTCCACTATTATACCTTTCTCACGCATACCACGCGCTTTGGGCCGTCCACATCCTGTTATACAGCCCCTCGCGCGACACAAGCTCCTCATGCCCGCCCGATTGGACGACCTTGCCGCCGTCCAGGACGATGATCCTATCTGCAAGGCGCGCGCTTGCCAAGCGATGCGAAATCATGACGCAGCCTCTGTTCCGCAGTATTGACTGGAATGTTTCATACATGCGGCACTCCGCCAAGGGGTCGAGCGAAGCGGTGGGCTCATCGAGAATTATATACGCGCTGTCGCTGACGAGCGCCCTTGCGATGGCGACCTTTTGCCACTGCCCTCCCGATAGATCGACCCCATCGTGCTCAAGCTTTCCGAGATTTGCATCTAGCGGCATTTCTTCTGTCCACAGCCCATCGCTGAGCGCTTGGTTGATGGCAATGTCGTCAGATAACTTATCAATGCTTCCGAAAGCAACATTCTCCCTCAATGTCATCTCATAATTGCAAAAGTCCTGAAACACGACGCTGAATACGCTGCGAAGCGAAGATTGAGAAATATCGCCGACCGAGATGTCGTTGATATAAATGCCGCCGCCGTCGGGACGATAAAGGCCGCAGAGAAGGCGCACGATGGTCGATTTGCCCGCTCCGTTTTCACCGACCAGCGCAAGACGTTCGCCGGGCGCGATGGAGAAGCTGACGCTTTTCAGAACAGGCTCCTTGGCTCCGGGATATGAAAACGTGACGTCGCGAAACTCGACGCTCGGAGAATCAATGATGGCCGCAGCCGCATCTTGCGGAATCTCTGGCAGCGACATAAAAATATCGAAGTGCTTCATTTCAAGGCAGTCTTGCGACACCTGGGAAAAGGCAGCGCTCATTGCAGATGACCTTGTGAGAATCGTCCCCATCGATGTTATGCATGCGACGAAAGTACCCAGGTTTACCGTCCCGCCGCTCAACCCATAAATCATCGACAAGATCACAAACGCGGCCCAAGCAGAAAGCATGAGCACATGCATGATTCCATATTTGCTCGATTTCAACCTCAATCGAACATACTCCCGCCTGAAATCATCGGCAATCCGCTTCCACTTCGCGAGGATGAACTTGATAGCATCAAATAGCTTAAGCTCAAACATCGCATGCTTATCGGCCATAAGCGCGGAAAGGTATGTTCTGCGCCTCCAATTCGGCATTTCGGTGTTCCATAAACGCTGTCTCGCCTCAATATCTTTGAAATCGAACCAAAGCAGCGGCGCGAGCAAGACGAAGTAGACCAGAGCGAACCAAGCGGAAACCTGAGTAAACACAATGGCCGTGCCCATGAGCGATATCAGCGTTGAAACAGCATCCACAGTATTTTTGTACAGCGCATAAAGCCGCATGTGCGGTTCTTTGCCCATGCGCTCCAAAGTGTTCAGAACATCAGGATTTTCAAAGCACATATAGTCCAGCCGCCTGAATTTTCTCAACACCTCGCCGGTCATGTTTTTGTTCAGCGCTCTTTGAGAATATATTTCCATCAGCCCTGTGAACAATCCGGAATTAGCCGCAAAAAGCATGATCCCCAAAAGGAGTGCCGTCCACTTGACGACCTCTACGGCGGAACCGGCTCCGCTCATGAACGGGCCGATGCTGTTGATGAGCCTGCTTGTGAAGAAGATGCTGAGCGGCGCCTCAAACGATTGGGCGAGCATAAGCGCTAACGTCAACAACGTCGGCTTCCGCGCATATTGGAGCATCACGCCTATCGAGCGAAACGACTGCTTCAGCATCCGGCACCTCTTTCTCAGTCGAGCGCTGAGTATAACACATTCATGGAGTTGCTATGGTTCAGGCAGGCGACTTCCTCATCTTGCTCGACGATGTCAAACGCGACGACCAATGCGGCATCGGGATCGATATGAAGCCTCGCCCCGCCATAACCGCAATGATTATACGAGGCTTCGCTGCGCAGCAAGCCCAGATCGTCCTTTTTGCCGTTTTTGACATCCCATCCAAGGCCCCAGTTCGACCCGAGATATCGTCCTCGCCAGAATGAATCGGGAATGCCGATATTGATGTCTTTGGTCATCAGCCTGACCGATGCGGGCGAGAGGATGCGTTCATCGTCAAGCGTCCCGTTTTGCAAAAACATTTGGCCGAATCGAGCAAGATCGGACATGGTTGTTTTCAAACCGCCTGAAGGGCTTGTGTTTGTCAGTATTTCGTCGCTGTTCATCCACTCCCCGCCCCTGTGGTGCGGCTCGCGCTTGACGACCCTGCTCCATTTTGACTTTGGCAAAACCCAATGCGAGTCCTTCATGCCCAGTGGTTCGAAGATCTTCCGCCGGGCATATCCTTCCATGCTCTCTCCGCTCACCTTTTCAATAATATCTGCAAGCATTTGATAACAGAAGTTATTATAGCTGAAGGCAACGCCAGGTTTCGCAGTCAGCGGGGCTTTCAGCCGCAATGAATAGAGCAGCTCGTTCGCGGAATCCCAATTGCGTTCCGCCTCCGGCATTCCCAATATTTTGCGTGCTTGCATGACGGCGTCCAAGTATTCGTCTTCCGTGGCGTTTTCTCCGGGCATATCTATCCCGAGCTCGTCTTTCATGTATGCGTCGATATATGTTCCTGTTTCTTCTTCATTCATGCCCGATGAGTGCGACAAGAGGTGCGTCAGTATTACTTCATCTTTGCCTTCTCCGACAAAGTCGGGGAAGTATTTTTGCGCTTTGTCCCAGAAGTCTATTTTTCCGTCTTCTTGGAGCATCGCGCACATTGTCGCGACGACCGGTTTCGTGACGGACTGGACGGTGTGGATGCCGTCTTCTTTCAATGGCGGTCCTCCCGGGGCCATGACTCCGTAGTTGCCGTTGAAGATCAGCATGCCTGACCGCAGCGCTCGAAACGCAATGAATGAGTGTATTCCTTCTTCCACTTGCTCTTTCAGAAATTCGTCAAGGACGTGAAGGCGTTTGACGTTCACTCCCAGCGATGCTGCGTATGTCGCGATGTCGCTTGGTACCCCTGTTTTTGTTTCTTTCATCATTTCATACCCTCATTTCTATATTGTTGCGCAATACTATCATGTAGAGCGCATTAAAGCAAGACACCACTACTCACAATTCACGCTCTTGCGCTCGGCAGACGTTTTTTTGCTTCCTCATCGCTCAGATGCGCATCCATGCGCATATTCGCGCCGCTCCGCTTCCTTGCTACGCGGTCGGAAGCAAA
>WRMX01000048.1 GCA_009776905.1 Oscillospiraceae bacterium | reverse complement strand
TCAACAGGGAGCTCCATGACCGTGCGGGCAATTTTCGCGATTTCCATCGAAGTCCCGCATTTCGGGTCGCTGACTGTGATAGGTATCTGCCTCTTGATCGACAGCGGCACGTCATAATCATACATAATCAATCCGAGCGGGTCAATGTTTTTGCCCAGATGCCTGCCGACGACTTCAATAAACCCTTCCTGGACGCGGTTCGCCTCTTTTTTGCTGTCGCATTTGTTTATGAGGATGTGGATCGGGTGAGACGTGTCGCGTTTCACAATTGTTTTCACCAATGCGTAAGCATCCAAGATAGCTGTGGGCTCCGGCGTGGTCACTACGATAGTTTCGGTGGAAGCCAGCACAAGCTGTATTATGTTGTCATTTATCCCGGCCCCGGTGTCTATGATGATGAAATCGATGGCGTCGTCCAGACGTACAAGCTCTGACAGCAGCTCCGCAAGCTGCTCCTCTTCGATATTGAGCAGATCATTTACCCCTGACCCGCCCGAGATGAAGCGGACTCCCTCGTGGCCAAGCTGGATTATCTCATGGAGGGCTTTCTCCCCGCGCAGGAAATGGCTGATGTCATATTTCGTCGTCACGCCGAGCATGACATCGACGTTTGCCAGGCCAAAGTCCGCATCGACGACAAGCACGCTCGCGCCGAGNCTGCTCATTTCGATCGCTAAGTTNACGGATATGCTCGATTTTCCGACTCCGCCCTTACCGCTCGCAACAGAGATGACTCTGATGTCTTGCTTCTTGCCCACAAGCTCCCGTAGATTTTCTGCTTGATCTCCCACTGTCCTGCTTACTTCCTATTCTCGTATTATTTGCTTCGCTATGGTTTCGACGTCTACGATTTCGATGTCGTCCGGCACATTTTGCCCCGTCGTGACATATGCAAGCGGCTTGTGCGTATACCAGCTGATGTTTAATATAACCCCGCGATACTTCGTTTCGTCAAGCTTTGTGATCAGCAGCCTATACTCGTCCACGAAACCATAAGTGTCTATCATTTCTTTGATGGCTGCAAACCCCGTCGTAGCGGCTAGGCACAGCAGGATGTCCTCCGGCTGCAATATCCGAACAATGTCGAGAATGTCCTCCCTGTGCTGCTCGTCCCCGGGCCTTTTGCCCGCCGTATCGACAAAGATAATATCCCTGTCCGACATATTTTCCATTGCTTCCGTCAACTCATCGGCACGGTAAACAACCTGCAGCGGGATGCCCATGATGTCGGCATATGTCTGTAGCTGCTCCTGCGCGCCGATCCTGAACGTGTCGGTGTTGATGATGCCGACCTTCTTCTTTTGCTTGACCGAGAAATCNGCCGCGAGCTTCACNATCGTCGTCGTCTTGCCAACCCCGGTCGCTCCAAGGACNAGGATGACCTTTTGCGTGAACTTTTTATGCAGAATCGGCTCCGGCCTGCCTAGCTGCTCGAGGATGAGGTGTTCGATGACCTCCGATGCGTTAGTGTCAGGCTGCTTGCGCAGCATCAGCTCCGCTTCCTTGGCCAATGAGTGCGCCAGTTCTTCCCTCACCTGATTCTCTATCATTTTTTGCAACAGTTCCTGAATCTCATCAGGATAGTCATATGTAATATCGCGTTTGACAAATGAAAATTTGTCGATGAAGTCGCTGAGCATCGCGTCGATGGAATCGATCCGTTTGTCCAAACGTTCGAGCTGTTCGTTGCTGATGGGTTCGGCGGGCTTTTCTTTTTCCTTGTCCTTATGCCCTTTGTCCGCGGTATTCGCCTCATGCATGGAGTTGAGCTTCTTGACGGCCGGCACTTGCGCCGGGTCATAGGCGACCATCACCTCCAGGACAGGCTTGCGGAACAGGTTCTTCAGCCCCTTTTTGCGCACTTTCCTGCTGTTGAGTATAACGGCATCGGACCCCAGTTCTTTTATGACTGTGTCCATCGCTTGTTGCATATCGTTTGCGTGATATCTTTTCACCAGCATATCGTCGTCACAAACTCCGTTCCTCCGCATCCGCCTCAAGGCTCATAGGAGCTTGGCAGATATCCACCCATATAATACCAAATAATGCTCTCGTTGTCATCACGAAAGTTCCACCCGGGTGATTTGTCTACGCTGCGCGGGTGACTGTTCACGCCCTTGCGCGCGGCGGTCGGAAGAAAAAAACGTCTTCCTCACCGGCACTGAATAGTTTCGATTACAGCCTTACGACGCCTTCCGAATAGACCTCCACGCTGCTTTCTATCTCGTTATACGACAAAACCGCAAGCTCCGGCGATATCTGCTCGGAAATCTTTCGGAACTGCCTCCTTACGAGCGGGGATGTCAGAATCACAGGAGTCTTCCCCTTATTCTTCATGTTTTCGATGGCCGTCCTCAATTTATCGAATATGGAATGCACCTGCACGGGCTCGATCGCCAGATATGAGCCGTGTTCCGACTGCTTCGTGCTGTCGATGATCAATTGCTCCAGCGAAGGGTCGAGCGTGATGGCATATGCGACATCATCCGGAATGAACCGTTTTGATATTGACCGCCGCAGCGACTGGCGGACATATTCCGTGAGCATGTCGGTATCCCGCGTGATTGAGCCGTAATCGCTCAATGTCTCGACGATCGTCGCCATGTCGCGTATCGGCACATTTTCCGAGAGCAAGCTCGCGAGCACCTTTTGTATTTCTCCGAGCGAGAACATTTTCGGCACGACCTCGTCGACCAGCGCAGGCTGCGTCTTTTTCAGGTTTTCGACGAGCGTCTGGACTTGCTGGCGGTTAAGGAGCTCATGCCCATATCGTTTGATGATTTCCGTCAAGTGCGTGGCGATGACCGAAGGCGGGTCCACGGTCGAATATCCTAGTATCTCCGCTTCCTCCCTGTCGCTCTTTGGAATCCATAAGGCGGGTAACCCGAACGTCGGCTCGACTGTCGGAATGCCGTACATTTCTTCCTCGACTTCGCCGGAGCTGAGCGCAAGCAAATGGTCTGCCATGACCTCGCCCCTTGCGATCTCGACGCCTTTAATTTTTATCATATAGGCATTCGCGCCCAATTGGATGTTGTCGCGCAGCCTGATTGCAGGCACGATGATCCCCATGTCGAGGGCGCACTGCCTCCTGATCATAACGACGCGGTCGAGCAGATCGCCGCCTTGCGAGACATCTACCATCGGGACGATGCCATATCCGAATTCCAGTTCGATGGGGTCGACTTGCAGAAGGGCGGTGACGCTTTCCGGCCTGCGTTTTTCCTCCGCCGTCACCTCTTCCACTTCTTTTTCTTCAACGACCGCCGCTTTTTGATGACGGTTGTTCACGACATAACCTATGACCATCATAATCGCAGCCACTACCCACATCAGGAACGTCGGCAGCCCAGGTATGAGGCTGACTATCACTATCAGCACGCCTGCCATGATGAGGGCGTGCGGTTGAGCCAGTAACTGTCCGGCCATCTCGGTGCCGAATGTGGCATCGCGCGCGGACCTGGTCACTATTATGCCGGATGCCGTGGAAACAAGCAGCGCCGGCAACTGCGACACGAGTCCGTCGCCGATGGACGCGAGCACGAATATGTTGACGACATCTCCGATCGGCCGGTCCATTGTCAGCACGCCGATGATCAATCCGCCGATGATGTTGATGAACGTGATGATGAGGCCCGCTATCGCATCGCCCTTGATGAACTTGCTAGCTCCGTCCATGGCTCCATGGAAATCCGCTTCCTGCTGAATCTTATCCCGGCGTATCCTTGCGGTGTCTTCATCGATGAATCCGCTGTTGAGGTCGGCGTCGATTGCCATCTGCTTGCCGGGCATGGCGTCCAGCGTGAACCTGGCCGAGACTTCAGCGATGCGCTCCGCGCCTTTTGTTATGACGATGAACTGGACGATGAGGATGATGAGAAAAGAGATGATGCCCACGACAAGGTTGCTGCCGATGACGACGCTGCCGAATGCCCTGATGATGTTGCCCGCATCTCCCTGGTTTCCGAGGATGAGCTTTGTCGTTCCGAGGTTCAGGGCCAGCCTGAACAGCGTTATAAACAAGAGCAGCGTCGGGAACACGGAGAAATCTACGGGGTCTTTGACATACAGCGAGAAAAGCAAAACAGTTATGCATATCGCAATGTTGATGACAAGCAGAAAGTCAATGACGGCCGTCGGGAGCGGGAAAATTATGATGAATATGATAGCGAGCAGCAATAGCGCTATCGCTATATCCGATGTTTTCATTCTCCTCGCCTCCCGTCGTTTTTATTCGTTTTCTTCGTGCAATGTATATGCATCTTCCAGTTGATAACTCGGGACAAAGTCCCCTGACTACTAGCGTATCTTCCCTTTTTGCCTGTATACGAACACGAGGATGTCCGCAACTGCCTGGTAAAGATCTGCAGGGATCTCGTCGTCCACCTCGCACAGCATATATAGCGATTGCGCGAGCGGCTTGTTTTCGACTATCTCAACGTTATTCTCGATTGCGATTTCTTTTATCTTTCGCGCAATATAGTCCGCCCCCTTGGCGACGACGACAGGCGCGCTGCTTACGGCCTCGTCATATTTCAAGGCCACCGCGTAGTGCGTCGGGTTCGTGATGACGACATCCGCTTCCGGGACCCTGCTCATCATGCGCATTGCGCTCATCTGGCGCTGCTTTTGCCGAATCCGGCTCTTGACCTTCGGGTCGCCCTCCATCATCTTGTATTCGTCCTTGACCTCCTGCTTCGTCATACGGAGGTCCTTTTCATATTTCCACCATTGGTAGAGAAAGTCAGCGGCGGCGATGAACACCATCGCGATGCACATTTTCAACGCAATGAGGAACGCCGTCCTCATTATCTCCACGAACGTCAGGTATATCTCATGCCCGACGAGCGCCGGAAATCCTCCGATCAGTTTGGAAAATTCATTATATGCGATATATCCGAGAATGATGATTTTCAGTATCGACTTCAGCAAGTCCACTATCGTCTTCAGCGAAAACATCCGTTTGAACCCGCTCAACGGGCTGATGCGGCTCAGCTTCATGCCCAGCGACTTTGTCGTGAATAGGAAGCCCACCTGCAGGACATTCACGGCGATCCCCGCGATCATCGCCGCGCCGAGTATCGGGAACAGGGTGCGCAGCATGTTCATCAGCACGCGCGCAAGCACGCCCATGAGCTCGGTCGTCGTCATGCCGTCGCCGGCCTGAGATATGGAGTTCGCACCCAGATGCTCGTAGAAGATATCCGCGAGCCGCTCCACGAACCAGGGCCAGATCATAAAGAGCAGTCCGAACATGACGATGCAGCAAAAGGCGGTGTTGACTTCCGTGCTGTGCCTCACCTGGCCCTTTTCGCGAGCGTCTTTGCGTTTTTTCGCCGTAGCTTTTTCTGTCTTTTCTCCTGCCATTCTCCGGTCCTATCGTGATTCTCTGCAACCTCTACGTCACAAACATCGCGAACATATTCTCGACGCCCTTGAACAGCTCTTCGAATATCCGGGCGCTGAATCCCGCATATATCGGGAGCGTCGAAACATAGACAATGATGCCGACGAGCATCTTGAGCGGCACGCCTACGACGAACATATGGATCTGCGGGACCGCGCGCATCAGCAAGCCGAACAAAATTTCGAGCGTCAATCCCGACGCCAGCACGGGGGTCGCCATCATCACCCCCAGCATAAACGCCCGGACGAATACCTCCAATGCCGTCAGCCCGATATTCGGCGAGAACACGAGCGTCCCGATGGGCATCCTTTCGATGGTCAATGCGACCATCTCGATCAGTTTCCGATGCCCGTCGACGGCGAAAAACAGCATGAGCAGCATTAGGTTGATGACATTGCCCATCATTGGCGCCTGCATGTTATTCTGCACATCATAGACATTGACGATGCCGAACCCGATTTGCATGTCTATGATCTGCCCTGCCGTATACGACGTGAGCGAGAAGAAAATATTAGTGACGAACGAGAGCGCGACTCCAAGGAGCATCTCTCCGACGCACAACAAGACGAATCCTATGAGCGTCGTATACGTGATGTCGGCAGTCTGCGGGAAAACCGTGAACAGCAGATACCCGACAGCGAACGTGAATCCGATCTTCGCAATCTGCGGGACGTTGTTGCGTCCGAATATCGGCGACGAAATAATAAGGCCGCCCACGCGGAATATCATAAGTATGAAATAGTCCGCGTTCCCGATTATGTTGTTCGTAGCCGCTGCCATATGCGTTACCTGACTATCGTTACGATGGAATCGAACAGCCGCGTGACAAATCCGCCTACCCTGCTGAATATATACCCGCCGAACAGGAGGAGCGTGAGCATGACGCATACGATTTTCGGCACGAAAGCGAGCGTCTGCTCGTTGATTTGCGTCGTGGCCTGAAAAATCGAGATGATGACGCCGACGACCATTGCAACGATCAGCATGGGCGCGGCAGATAGTATTACTGTGGTGATAGCGTCTGTCAATATTCCGAGTATTTCACTTTGTGATATCATTTTATCGCCTCATCCCGATACGTCCATCAACTCTGCATTTTCATCTCAGCAACAAACGAGAGGGGTCCGCCCCGTAAATTCGGATGCCGCGCGCTCCGGCTAGTGGAATGTTTGAATCATCGAGCCTATGATCAATTGCCATCCGTCGACAAGGACGAACATCAGAACCTTGAACGGCAGCGATATCATCGCCGGAGGGAGCATCATCATTCCCATTGCCATCAGCGTGCTCGCAACGATCATGTCGATGACGATGAAGGGGATGTATATAAGAAACCCGATCCAGAACGCATGCTTGATCTCGCTCGTCAGGAATGCGGGAATAAGGACCTTGTTGGGCACGTTGCTTGGGTCTTCGATGGGCTCTCTCGACAGCTCCACAAAGAAGTTCAGGTCGCTCTCGAACACTTGGGCGAGCATGAATTCCCGCGTGGGCGCCATTGCGTTGTCGATAAACTCCTCCTGCCCGATTTCCTGGTTTACATATGGGAGGTACGCATCATTATAGACCCTTGTGAGCACGGGCGACATGACAAAGAACGTCAAAAACAGCGCAAGGCCTATCAACACCTGGTTTGGCGGGGTCTGTTGCATGCCGAGCGCCTGGCGTGTGAAGGAGAGCACTATGAGAATGCGCGTAAACCCCGTCAGCATGATGACGATCGAGGGCAAAAGCGTCAGCAGCGTGAGTAAGATTATGATATCGACGGTCTGAGTGCTCTCGCCGAAAAGGGTCGTGATGATGTTATTCAGCGTACCCATTATTCCTCCTCCGAGCTATCCGTCCGCTCCGCAGCGGTGCGGTCCGGCTGCCCGGATGCACTTTTATCGCGCGCGCTTGCCATACTGTCCGAAAACGAGGCGCTGTTGCCGCTCTCGTCTCTCCCGGAGTCATATGGTCTTCCCATCCTTGCGGCCATAAAAGCCGCAAGCCTGTTAACAAGTTTTCCGCCGAGCATTCCGCCCGGCGTTGCGTTCCATTTAGGGGTCGTGCTTTGCGCTACTGATGCATGTTCCGCGAATTTTTCGGAATCGAGCGTGTCGATGAGAGTCATTGCCTGGTTTGTCACTCCGACAATATAGACCTTCCCCGCAACCTCGACAATGCAAAAGCTCTTGTCTTTGGAAATCGAATAACGTTCCAAAATCGCGATGTTCCGTGCGTTGCCCTTGTTCTTGGCGCGGTTGTGCCCCATCGCCCTGCGACCGATATAATAAGTCGTATAATAGCACGCGACCAATATGATGAGTATGCCGACTATCGAAAATATCGCCCTTAGCGACTCCTGCATATCAGCGCTCCTTAATCAAGAGCTTGGGAGAAAAATCCCAAACGAGTATCATTTGCTACCGTTCACGCCCTTGCTCCAAGTCTCACGTTAGACTTGCATCCTCATTATTTCGTTATATGCATCGATGACCTTGTTCCTGATTTGCAGCGCGAGATTGAGCGACAGCTCGGCTTTTTGCGCATCGAGCAGCAGCCCCGACATATCGTCGCTTTGCCCTGTCAGCAAGTCGAGCGCCGAGAGCTTGTCGGTCGTGTCCGCATCGGAAGCGGTCTTTAGCGATTCGTTCAAAATATTCGCAAAGCTGTCGGTCAGCTCCGTTAGCTCATCTGATTTATTAGACTTAAGAGCCTCTGATGACAAAAGATTGACCAAATTTGACGCAAGCGGGTTTATGCTGTTTGAGCTCATACTGTCCTCCTATCGAGAGAGTCCGCACCCCACGGCCCGGATGCCGCGCGTTTTGGCAAATTCGCCTGGTGGCGCCCCTCTGTTTTCTGATTCATATGTGCCATTCAGGCATTATTTTCCGATTTCGAGAGTTTTGACAGCCATGTCTTTGAAAGTGTTGATCGCCGTTATATTCGCTTCATATGCCCTATATGCCGACATCATGTCGACCATTTCCTGCACGACCTCGACATTCGGGTATCTCACATATCCGTTTTCGTCGGCATCGGGATGGGACGGGTTGTAGTCATATTTAAACTCCGATGTGTCTTCGCCAATTCGCAGCACACGGACGCCGCCGGGCGTCGTACGGGCTTTGTTGAAAAAAGATGCGAAAGCGTTGTCGTTGGTTTTTTCCTGAAACACGACATATCGCCTTCTATATGGCTCTCCGTTTTCTGTCCTCGTTGTGTTGCTGTTTGCCATGTTTTCAGCGATGACATCCATGCGGAGTCTGGTCGCCGTGAGCGCTGAGGCGCTGATGCTCATAGAATCGAGAAATGCCATTTGTGTCCTTCAATCCTTTCCATTATCGCCTGATTATGGGTCTTGCACCATAATGATTATTAATGTCATGATATCTTGGTCTTTGCGCAGCAAGCAGGGCTGATGTTTTATCGTCCTTCGTTAATTGCCATCCGCAGCCGCCGCAGCTCGCTATTCATTTTTTCCATCAAAGTGTTGTAATACAGGCTGTTCTGTGCTAGCTTGACGTTTTCGTCTTCGATGTCCACGTTGTTCTCATCCATCCTCATGGATGTGTATTCGCGTTCGACGACGCGCGCATGGACGGACGATAGGTCGTTGCCGGCGCCGATGTCGATGTGCCTCGGGTGCGTTTTCGTACCTTTGAATCTGCTGCCTTCGAGGGCTTCAAGCATCAGCGTTTCGAACTCGACGTCTGACGCTTTGAACCCGGGCGTTTCCACATTTGCGATGTTGTTGCGGATCACCGCATTGCGTGTCCATGCTGCAGAAAGGCCTTTTTGCAACAGGTCAACGGGTTTGAATATATTGTCCCACATACGTATCTCCTCATGTCACTATCGTTTCGATGCGCGAGCGAACTCGCCTCGCTCAAGGTCTCCCCCCATGCTTGAGTTGAAATTTTGTGTATCAACAAAAGTGTACCACAATAGTTTTAATATGTCTATTATTTTGATGAAAGAGTTGTAATAAATTTTTGTGAATTTTTATCCGGTACAACCATGCGAGATTTACTATACCTTCGGCAGCTACGGCTGGGTTTCGCGAAAACATAGCACTCCTTTGGTTAGCTCCGTCTAGCGCCTCAACACGGCATCGATGCCGTGAATCGGCTAAAACGGCATCCGTGCCGTTTTAACGACTACGCTGCTCCAAAGCAGTGCTTATTTTCTTGCGAAATCGCCTCATGCTGCCGTCTGTAGAGCAAATCTCGCTTGCTACGGGCCGGAATCCTAAATTTTCACTTCACTCTCTGGTATATCGCGGGGGCAATTTGCTTGAAATCGCTGTTTATCCCGCTGAGAGTCTCGCTGAGGCCGATGAAAAAATACCCATTCGGCTCCAGCACGTCGTGAAACCTCTTCGTGAGAGCGGTCTTTGTAGGATTGTCGAAATAAATCATGACATTCCTGCAAAAAATAATGTGGAACTTCTTACGGAAGCGGTTAAACTCGCCCATGAGGTTGAACTGCCTGAAAACGACTTCCTTTGCCATCGCCTCCGTCACCTGATACTCCTCGTCGCCAATCTGTGTGAAATATTTCGACTTCCAAGCCTTCGGCAACCGCTGGAAATGCTCCTCAGGATAGACTCCCTTTTTTGCCATGTCGAGCACCCTCGTCGACAAATCAGTGGCCAGGATCGTCGTGTCCCAATCGTTCTTCCGAAACCCGAACCACTCGCTGAGCACCATCACGGTGGTATACGGCTCCTCGCCGGACGAACATCCCGCGCTCCAGATGCGCAAGTCGTGGTCACGGATGTTTGCCGTCCAATATGGCAAGGCGACTTCCTCCATAAACCTATAATGGGCCTCTTCGCGCATAAAGTATGTATAATTCGTTGTGAGCCTTGTCATCAACGTATTGATCATCTCGCCGCTCTTGTCGGCAAACACCTTCTCGAGATAATCATGGAAACTATCGAAACCCAGTTGCGTAATGGTGTTATGCAACCGGCCTTCGATAAGCGTCCTCTTTTTTTCGAGATTGACTCCGAAATGCGACTTGACATAGTCCCGGAGTTTGAAAAAGTCTTGATCTTCAATTTGCATCGATACGTTCTCCAAAGCGGGCAATCATACTTTTTAAGGCCTCGCGAATTGCGCTGACATGAGCGCCGGGTCTCCAAGATTCTACGTGGGCTCCACCCCGCTAACCTGGAAGCCGTACGCTCGCGTTATGCCTATACTTGCTCGTCCACGCTGACCTCGAACACTTTATATACATCGATGAGCTGCTTGACCTCGCCGCCCGCAACGCCGATGGCTTTGATAAAGAAATTCTTGATATTGTTCCCCGTGATTTTCGGAGGCTCTTGCGTCGTCACATCATCGATGTCGGAAACGTCCTGCACTCCGTCGACAAGGATGCCGACGCTCATGTCGTCGAGGCTGAGCACGATGATGCATGTCTTGTCCGTATAGACGACCTCGCCCTGCCCGAAACGCATCCCCATGTCAATGACCGGGACGACCGTGCCGCGCAAATTGATGATCCCCTTGACATATGCGTGCGTATGGGGGACCAGCGTGACTTCCTGCGCGCTGATGATTTCCACTACATAACTGATTTCTATGCCATATCCGATGTCACCGACAAGGAATGTCAGGTATTTCCCGCGCATCACATCTTCGATCACCAGGTCCAGATCCACTACATCCTGCATTAAGTATCACCATCCAATATATTATTAATCAGAGATTGCGAAGTAATCATTATATCGTGTCTTGCGGTTCTGCCGCAGGCAGGAGCAAGACGATATCCATTAATATTTCATGTCTTGCGGTTCCGGTGCAGCCGGGAGCAAGACGATATCCATTAATATTTCATGTCTTGCGGTTCCGGTGCAGCCGGGAGCAAGACGATACACATGACATCATATCATCATGTCGAGCAGGAGACCTCTGATGTCATCGATTTTGTTGATGATATCGATCTGCTCGGCATTCTCCTCCATGACCTGCTTCGCGAGCTCGTCCAATTTCTCGTCTACGATTTGAATTGTCGCGATATATCGATGCCTGCCTCTGGAGGCGAACGCATCCTCCTTTGAGAAAGTATAACCATTACTGACTACTTCGTCAATAAATTCTCGTATCAGGGAGCGGAATTTTTCAAATTCCTTGACGTCGACCTTGTCAGCAAGGCGCTTACCCTGGTCGTCGATGCTCTTTTTCAGCTCATGGAGACGGGCTATGTAGACCTCCCTTGAAAGGTCGGTCAGCGTCCTTTTAAAGAGCAAAGCTTCGCTCTCGTCCGTGTTGCGGACGCTATGCCCCCGCGAGGTATATCCCCCCGGGTCCGGCCTATTCACATTGTTAACCTTAACGCCCATATCCGCCCTCTATGCAAAGGTTCATATACATACTTGCAAAAAGCAATATACCCTATATCACTATCAGCCCATATCCGCCCTCTATGTTTTTTTGTCGAACATCTCGGGGTCGTTGCCAATGTCCTGGATATACGCTCCGAGGCCTTTCCTGCCGAGGCTCAATTGGCCAATCCTCTCGATATAGCCTTCGGCGATGCTTTTTGCGGCATTTACGTTCTTCTCGTTGAGCGCCGCGCATTCGGCCAATAGCTTTCTGAGGCGGTCCCATGCCTCGTCGACGTCCTGGCTTTTTTTGATGCCTCCCGCGCCGACGCTAGACAAGTAAGATTGCATCAGGACATTTAATTCCTGATGCAACCCGTCAAAACTATCAATGAGCTCCTGCCTGCTGTCAAGCGACATGATGAACGCATCGACATTGTCCGCCACTATCAGCTCCGCTTGTTCCAATGTGCGCCCATGTATGCGCTCCAGCAGATCTTGCTCCTTGCCTGCCAGCTCCAGCAGGCGCGTTTTGTCTTCAACCGTAAATTGACTCAAGCTTGTTCCTCGCTTAAATATATACTTCCTCTATCCGCCTTGCTGATCTCCTCCCAGGCGGACCTCAGGCTATCGACCATTTCGATGATCGGCTCGAGCGGCTCGGCATCCTTGCGCAGGTTCGCATCTTCCAATGTTCTGAGGAAGAACTCATATAACGCGAGCAACTCTTCGGCAATATCATAGTTCATGTCGAGGCTGTTCACAAGCTCGGTCAATATTTCCTGCGCCTTCATCAGATGCTTGTGGGCGCCGCCTGCATCATCCTTCATGATTTTCTTGCGGCCTAATACGATGTTCTTTTTAAGCGCGTCATATAACATGACGATGAGGTCTAAGGAGCGGGCAGTCATGACATCCTGCTTTTTGTAAGCTTCCTGCGGACGTGAACTTATCATTACCGTTTGCTGCATATGATCACTCTTTCTGAAAGGCGTTTCGCAATACTAACGTGGGGGTTCTGTCTATTTGCTGTTATTCATCGATGTGAGCATCGCTGTCATCCAGTCCGTCTGCGATTGGATCTTTGAGAGCGCCGTCTCCATCGCCGCGAATTGCTTGTATAGCTTGTCTTCGGCTTCCCACATCTTTTTCTGGAGCTTCTCCATCTGCTCGTTCGTGCGCTTGATGGAGTTTTCGAGGTTGGCGATGCTTGTGAACTGGCTGCCGTTGACATAATTGGACATCATGTCGTCCATGCGCCAGAGCAGCCCTCTGCCTGCGGAGGTCGTCTCTTCTGCGCCGCCCATGAAAACGTTCATAACCCTGTCCGGCTCGCTTTCCAGCGCCGCTTTGAGCTTCTCCTCATCGAGGATGATCTGGCCGCCCGTGTTGTCCTTATATAACCCGGTCGTCAGCCCGATTTGCGACGGCGTCAATCCGGCGGACGTGACCTTCTCGAAGAGCAAGCCGCGCAAGCTGTTCGTGAGATTTTGGATGCCGGAGTCGTTTCTCAGAATGCCCTTTTTCGCAATCTCTTCCCAGTCCGCAATCTGCTTTTCCGACATGACGGCTTTTTCCTCGTCCGTGAGCGGAAGATACGTGCGTTCCGATGCGTTCTTGCTCTCTTTGATGAGGCTTTCGAGCTTGCTGATGATCGTGTTGTATGAATCGATGAATGCCTTGATCTTTTCGAGCGGTTCCGTCACGTCTCGCTTGATCGAGACGGTGATGTTATCGGACTCGTCCCAAGCGCCATCCACTCCGGAGCCTTTTGTCTCATAATTGAGCGTTATTGATACTCCCCTGAAATCAAAGGTGTTCCTGGGACGCTCGATAGTTTCTTTTACACCGTTGACTTCAATCTCGACTTTCGCGGTCTGTCCGTTGTTGTATACGCCGCTCGAAATGCCGAGAGCCTCGAATCCCCAAACAACCATATTGGAAGAGCCGAGCGAATTTGACTCAATCGTGAACTGGTCGGCAAACTGGTCATAGCGCATTGTGGCGCCGGTGCCGCTGCTGTTGACGGCATCCATCATTTCGTTGATGGTCATATTCATGTTCAAGGTTATGGTCTTACCATTTACCCCAACTTGGAATATTGCATTTGAAGATATACCAACCTCACCTGGTGTATAATCCTTATATGATTTCCCGTCTGTCGTAATGTTAAATTGCCTACTAACACTACCGGCTCTTTCGGCAATCAGCTTACCAAGATTTAATCCAGCTTTCTCTGTTATACCGTCTGACTCAAAAATCTCATCTTTGAACAACCAGATATCCTTGCCATTGACATTAACTATTGAGTATGGCCTATCTGCATGTTCACCATCACTATATGTATCTCTCCAATCAAGGATCTGATAGCCTCCGCCAGCTGCAATGGCACCGTTTAAACCAGTTGCTGTGTATGGTAGATTACCAGGACCGATAGGTAAACTCGGATTATAGTCTCCAGGAACAGTACTATAATCCACCCCTCCTAGTTCGTTAGTATATCCATCTTCATATAAACGAACATTTGCTCCATTAATGCTAACATTCGCATACTTTTGGTGACCAGCAGGAGCATCTGTGTCTATTTGGTCAAACTGAATGGGGCTGCCGCTCAAGTTTAAGCTATACAACTTATCCGATAGCTTGAACCCATTGCCGTCTTTTGAAGCGGTGCCGGTTGTGGAAACGCTCGTGTTTTTCGCGAGCTGGAGCACCTGGCCGATCTTGATGGTGCCGAGCGGCGAATTGACAGACGTAGAGACAGTAACTGCACCGGAATTCTTCCCGACGAGCTCTGCCTTGTTTGTGTTATATGCGCTCGAAACCCTCATCGCGCTGTTGCCGAGCATTGTGAGATAAGTCCGCCTGAAGCTCGTGAGCTCGTCGGCGATGGTGCTGTATGACTTCTGCTTCCATTCAAGCAGCGTCCTTGCGCGGAACTGCGAATCAATCTTCAATTGGTGCAGCTTCAATGTCTGTTGGATGATGGAATCCGTGTCCATGCCGGACACCATGCCCATCAGCCTGAGCGTTGTTTGGTTGTTAATCGGGTTGATTGCCATAATAAAACACCTCAAATCCTTTAATTACAAAAACGGTTATCCTTAACCTGCATAATCGCAACTATGTCTATTCTTATTATTCGTAATTTTCATCAAATTCTTTACTGTTTTTTGCAAAACTTCTCCAAAATTTTATCGATTGCTCCCATCTCCGCGTAACTGTTGCCCGACCAAGACTCAAAAGCGAAATCTATGTCCGCGATACCGCCTAGCTGCGGCCCTGCGGCGCCCCTGATTTTCTTCGTAATCCTATCAATGATGTACTCCGCGTTTTTCTTTCGCAGTTCGACAAAAAGAATCGCAAAAACACCGTCGCCCGCATATGCCGGAATGTCCGTCTCACGCAGCGTGTTGTTGATGACCTTGGCGGCCGAGCGCAGCAGCTCGTCGCGCCCCGCTTCGTGCAATCCCCCCGCCCTGACAGATATCGCTGCAAACGTCAGAGTGCCGCCGAAACGCTTTTGCCTATATATCTCGTGCGATGCCGCCTTGCGAAAGCCTGCCAGGCTATACATGTCATATTCCGGGCAAAGCTCTTTGAAATATTCATCGAAACGCCTTGCAATATCGAGCTTCCTGCCCGCCTCGAACCTCTCGTCGAACGTGCGTGTCAGGTCGTATACGCTCTTATATCCCAGGAAGAGGCGCCATCTCCCGTTTTCGTTGATCACCAGTTTTTCGACGCCGTCGGAACTCGTGGAGTTCTCCGCGAAATCCTCCTCTGTCACCATCACGAAAAACTTCCGTGCCTGTAGCGTCTTTTCATCGTTGAACTTGACGGACGCCGGGGTGGAGCTGCTTTCTATCTTGAACTCGCGCATAGGATACAGTCTTGCGACCGACGTGCGCCATTCGATGAAGCTCTCGCGGGATATCCTGCGTTTGTCATATGCGCTCAGATAGTCATATGCTCCGGAATAGTCAAACGCGCTGATCGCTTTGAAATAACTGTGGATGGTGGAATATGCTTCCCTCTCGGCTTCGGCCTCCGCCTCGGCATATGCCCTGCGCGTCTCGGCGCCGGCCGCGCGCGTCTCCGCGTCCGTATATCGCCTGGCGGTGCGCGAAAATGCCGTGCGTTCGCGCCATGCGGCCTCCCGCTTGAGCTTCTCCCGCAAAACCGCGTATGCGATGTTGATCCTCTTCATAAGTTCTTCGGACTCGGGGTCATTGTTCACATCGGGGTGGTAGAGCCTGCATAGCCTCTTATATGAAGAAGTCACGTCTGCCATACCGGCCCCGACGCTGACGCCGAGCACCCTATAGTGATCCAGGAGAGAATACATAGAAACCTCACGAAAAATCAATCATGGACGAAATAACACACATAGTTGTTGATTGCATTGGCGCTGTATATGCTCGATATGTAGTCATATCGGGTCACCGTGCCGCCCGCTTGCGAAACCGTGACGCCGCGGATGGGGTCGTACAATCCGTCCTTTGACGGGCAAACGACCTGCACGTGGTCTATGCTCCCGCCCGTCGTGACCGCGGGCTTGCCCTCGTTGGCGTATCTTTGCGCCGTTTCCGCGTCGACCTGGTGCCAGCCATATTCTTCGCCGTAAGTTTTAAGCCAGTTGTCGATCGCCACCGCTGTCAGCGACCTGGAGCCTTTGACATCTGGGTAGTAGCGCGGTTCGCCTGTTTCCGGATCGACATAGTGCGGTATCTCCGCTCCCATCGCCCTGGTGACGTCCCACATATATATGTTGCAATAAGTGTTGCCGTCCCTGTATGGCCTATACCGTTCCGCTGTTTCGACTCTGAACTGGCTGATCACCGCATTGTATATGAGCGGGCTCCTGTTGGCCTCGCTGCTGGAAATCGCGGGGGTCACGGGCCGCCAGAACTCCAACGGCAGGATCGGCCCTCCCATTCCGGATAGGTTTGGCATATTGGTGCCGAATACGTTCCAGTCAATCGTGTCGAGCACGTATGGGTCATATTCCGACGACATGAGCGAGCTTCTGAGCGTGTCGGATTTGTCTTCCATCTTCGTAATCATCGATGCCATCATCTGCATGAGCATCGAAAAGTCGCCGTCCTGGTTGTTCTGCATCATCATGCACAACATGAACAGCGCTATTTGCGCGTCGTCGACTTCGCCCGTCGATGCTGCGGCGAGGATCATTTCCTCGATGCCTTGGCTTTGCATCTGCATCGGCATGTAGCCGTTCATCATTCCTGTGGTATTGGCTCCGGCCGTGACGGTGGCGCGCGTCATTTCGTCCTTCATCGCTTCCACGAGCACGGATGAAAAGTCGACGCTGCTTCCGGTATCGTTTTTCGGCTGGCTGTTGTATTCGATTTGTTCCGTGTTGTTGACTCCGGTGATACCTTCTATGCTGCTCAATTTGGCATCCTCCTGTCGTTGCTTGTTATTATTACACATTACGGTCGCTATTTCAACACATTTATATGAAAATTTATTATGCTGCTTTATGCTGCTTACATCAATCGAAACTATTCTGTGCCTTGCGCTCGGCATTGAACAGTCTATATCAATCCGGCGGCTTTTATGCGGTCGCCATAGCTTCGGTCCACTTCGCTCACAAACACCAGCACCCTGGCGACGGCTTCATAGAGCTCTTCCGGAATTTCGTCGCCGACGCTGATTTTAGACAACATCGAAGCAAGGCTGGGGTCCGGCAGCACAGGCACTCCCGACTCCTTTGCAACCTCGATGATTTTCTCCGCTATAAGGCCCTCGCCGAATGCAGCGAGAACCGGCGCGTCGTTTTCTTCGGGGTCATACTTGATTGCTGCGGCACGCCTTTGCGACAGCGGCGATCCGGATGGGGAGAGGGGCGCGTTATTTTTTGTTCTCGATGCTCTGTCGATTCTGTTGTTCGCCATATTGCGCTCCCCCTATACCATATAGTCAATGCTGCCGGCGCGTCGCGCATATCTGTCCATCGCCGATAGCGCATTGAGCGGCGTCGTCACGACTTCCGAAACCGTGATGTCAGTGCCCGTGAGCTTGAACCCGACCTCCGCCAGCATTTCGTGAAGCATCACGGTCTTTTCGCTGAAAAATTCTTTTTCCTGCGCGCCGCGCACTTCCATCCTGATGGAAACGTCCTTGTCGCGCAGATTGATCAGCCCTTCCCAGTGCCCCATGTGCTCAAGGTCCAACGCGAGCAATATGTTGACATTGTCCGGGTCCACCCGTTTGCTGCCTTTTTTCTTGAAAATGTATAATTCTGCGGTTTTTCTCTCTTCCAAGACTTGATACGGCAGTTGGTAATATGCGAATTGCTCTATATTGTTCATGAGCCGGGCATGGTCCATGAGCTTTTGCGTCTGGGCGGCAAGCTCCGTTCTCGCCGGCTGAGAGGAGCGCGAGATTTCCTCCTCGAGGAGCGCGAGCCGCGCATATAATTCTTCTTTTGCGTTTTTGATGCGTTCCCCGGAGCTCATGTCCGTTTTGTTCATGCGGACAAACATTTTTTCCAAAATATCCGCCAGTTTTTCGTTTTCTCCTCCGGCAAATTGCGCGTTGTCCTTAGAGATACGCAACAGCATGTCGGAGAATCGTTCGAGAATCTGCTCCGGCACGCCTTTGAACTCGTCGAGCTGCATGATCATGCCTGTTATTGCTTTGTTCGCCTCGGCGACGGGCGCAGCGCGCGCGCCGCTCTCGTCGTCGGCTTGCGCGGCCATTTCCGCTGGTGGGCCTGCCGCTGCCGCAGATGCCGCTGCCGCAGATGCGCCAACTGCAGGAGCATCCGCTGCATCCCTCGCTGCCGCCGCCATCGGTCCCGCGCCGTTATCTTCCTGCACCGCAACGGCATTTTCATTCAGTGCATTAGCGGAATTATTGCCATTGATACCCGCCAGCGTCGCGGAATCGACCGCCGCGGCCGTATCTGCCAAATCCGCTCCGTTTTGGATTGCCTGCTCCGCATCCGCAATATCAGTATCGTTAATTGCGCCGGCGGCATCGCCGGCAAATGCGTTTTCCGCAGATATCGCGCCGGCTTCTGCCATTGTCCCGCCGGCCATGTCGCCGTCCGCAAGCCCTGCAATCAGCGCGTTGTTGTCTATATTTCCACTTAACGCCGTTTCATCTTGATATTTTTCTACATTATTTGTAGAAACATTTTGCATTATGTCATCATATTGTGTTATAATCCCATTTGTGGCTGAAAATTGATCGGGCTCGCCCCTCAACAAGGCCTCCGCGGCGTCCGTTTCTCCGCTTTCTACAAGCGCCAGCCAATCCGTAAGCGGCGAGCCTGCCATGCTGCCTTCATCGGCGTCGAGTCCAAAAACGGCAGCGGCATCCGCTTCCGGCATGCTACCTCCGGTAGCTTCCGTGACGGCGCCTTGCGCACCGGTGCCACCGTCGTCGCCGGGTGGCTGCAACAGCAGCGCAAGCAGACGCGCAAGCATTTCCCCGGTTTTGTCGCCTTCGGCCAGCATCGACAACGCTGCAGAAACGAGGCTTTCATCGCCCGCGAGTTTGTTTGACGCGATGAACGCCGCTTCATCGAGCGAAATCTCCGGATTACGCGCGGTTATTTCCTTCATCGTTCGGGCAGCATCTTCCGTGACCGGCATGTTCATGTCCGCGAGCTTGCTTGCGTAGGGCAGAAGGGTTTTATCGTCAAAATCCCGCACGAGCTCCGCGCGCGCCATGTCCTCCATGCCGGAAGTTTCTTCCCTGATGGCCATAGATATGATTTTGGCGTCGCCTCCCGTCACTTCCAGCAAGACTTTGTCGCCGGGAGACAAAGCGACTCCTGCTTCCAGCCGGGCTCTGAATGTCTGCCCGCCGTCCGCTTTCATCACAACGGTTCCTTTGTCGCGGGACAGTACCTCGGCCCTCAATCGTTGGCCTTCGTTTAACGATGAGACATATGTGCCCGTCCCTGCTTTAATCTTGATAACGCCCTGCTCGGGAGCTTGGGGTGTTTCAATTCTCATTTGTCGCTCCTTTATGCGGGTCCCCGCTGCTTGAACGCCAGGCTTTGCTTATGGCCTACGTTAGAATTATCGAATAATACTGATAAGACTTAATATTGCAAGAAACTTCTTGACGTTTTCAGATAAGTTGGTAATATAGTACCTAAGCGACTCGCAACACTAACAAATAACAAGATGTTTTTCTGCGCTTAGGTACTATCGCCGCGCGAAGCGCGGTGCGCCGGTGCGGAGGCGTAAATTCGCAGGGCGAATTCATTTCGCCCGTAAGCGAATTTAGCCGGAGCGCTCGGCGTCCGGGTTTTGGGGGTGGAACCCCCACGTTAGTGCCTTAGCGATTCGTAACGCTAACAAAAAACAAGTTAATATCAATCGCTAAGGCACTAACGCCGCGCGAAGCGCGGTGCGCAGCGTAGCTGCGTG
>WRMX01000047.1 GCA_009776905.1 Oscillospiraceae bacterium | reverse complement strand
GCAAGGATGCGGAGCGGTGCGAAACTGAGGCAAGGATGCCTCATTTGAGCACAAATGAAGCAAAAAAAACGTCTGCCGAGCGCAAGGGCGTGAACAGGAGCGGCGACGATGCCAATATCTGAAATTATGCCAAACAACCTATGTACAAACACCGCAAAAAGGTGTAAAATTGCAAACAGAAGAAGCAACAACCGACAAAACGAAATAACAAAGGAGGCCATGCATAAATGACGGTGACACCGATCGACATCAAAGCCGACAAACGAGTCTTCAAAGCCGCCAGCCTGATGGGGCCGCGAAGCGGCCTGCCCACGGTCATCGAGTCCGACAAAGACGGCAAGCTCACGCGAATACGCCCCTTCCACTACCGCGACTACATGGACTGGGACAGCAAGCAGCCTTGGAAAATCGAAGCGCGCGGTAAAACAATGACGCCGCCCGACCGCACGTTGCCCGGCTGCTACTACATGGCATACAAAAAGCGAGTATATTCCGAAAACCGCGTTCGATATCCCCTCAAGCGCGTCGACTGGGACCCGAACGGCGAGCGCAACCCGCAAAACCGAGGCAAATCCCCCTTTGTGCGCATCTCATGGGACGAAGCTGCGCAAATAGTCGCCGACGAGCTGCTGCGCGTCCGCGAGAAATACGGCATGTCCGCGGTGTTGTCTGAGGCCGACATGCACGGCGAGGGCAAGCACGTCGCGCCCAGCCACGGCTGCGCCAACAGGCTGCTGTCGCTGCTCGGCGGCTACACCATCCAAATGCGCAACCAAGACAGCTGGGAGGGCTATTCCTGGGGCTCCAAGAACGTCTGGGGCGGCGAGCCCGTCGGCGAAATGCAGCCTTCCGGAAACGTCTGGCCCGACATAGCGAAAAACGCGGAGCTCCTCCTTTTCTGGGCAGCCGACCCCGAAACGACGCCCGTGGGGTTCGACGGCTATATGTCGAGCCGCCTCAACGAATGGCTCCACAGCATCGGCCTCAAATACGTCTACGTCGACCCCGCGCTCAACTTTTCCGCATGCCGCATGGCGGACAAATGGATTCCGATCCTTCCCAACACCGACGCTGCGATGTTCCTCGCTATCGCCTATATTTGGCTCATCGAAGGGACATACGACAAGGAATACGTCAAAACGCACGCAGTCGGCACGGAGCCTTTCTTCGATTATGTCCTCGGCAAGGAGGACGGCGAGCCTAAAACGCCCGAATGGGCTGCGGACAAATGCGGCGTTCCTTCTTGGACGATAAAGGCTGTCGCCCGCGACTGGGCCCGCAAGGTCACCAGCCTCACGATCGGCAACGGCGGCCCCGGCATCAGAGGCCCGTTCTCCACGGAGCCCGCGCGCCTCCAATCGATCCTCCTGGGCATGCAGGGCCTCGGAAAGCCCGGAGTGCACCAGGCCAAGTGGCTCGAATGGAACCTCCACACCGCAGTGTATCAAATGCCATACCAGGGCGAGGCCTCCATCAATGTCCCCCACCGCGCGGAAATTGTCCGCCCATATGGGTCCGCCTCCGACTTCCAGCGTGCCATCACGAAGTCAATGAAGGACCCCGACGAGCCCTTTATGATTCAGGAAGATATCAACAAGGGCCGATATAAATTGAGCGAGGCCGCCAGCACGATCGATGAATTGGCCGAGCTTTGCAAGACCATGGACACCCCGCCGGCGCAGTCAATACCGCGCTGCATGGTGCACCAGGCCATTCTCAACGAGAGCATCGAATGGTGGGGCTTATATTCGTTCTGCGGCCCCGCAGAGCAGCAATGGACGAAGCACGTCTTCCCGCAGCCCGGCTGCTCGCGCCTGCACATGATCTGGACGGACTCCCCCTGCAA
This sequence comes from Oscillospiraceae bacterium, assembly GCA_009776905.1. Lineage (GTDB taxonomy): Bacteria > Bacillota > Clostridia > Oscillospirales > Oscillospiraceae > WRMH01. Next base: position 18,439 of record WRMX01000047.1, on the reverse strand, counting down.
CGTCACGTGTTGGAACGACGGCTTCAGCTTCGTCAAGGCGCTGCGCTCCCCGGAGATCGAATGCGTCGTGGCCCAGCACCCCTGGCTCGAAAACGACTGCTACCTCGCGGACATCATTCTGCCCGTCGCGACGAAATTTGAAATGGAAGACATTTGCGACGACACCGGCGGAGGCACGCTCACGGCCGTTTTCCACGAATACCCCGCCTGCCCGCCCGTCGGCGAATCGATGAACGATTTTGAATGCGTCGCGGCCGTCGCCAGGAAAATAAGCGAGGACGTCTTCATGGCATATACGGGCAACGACAAGGCCATCGAGCGCGTCGTCGAGCTGTTCTGGCAAGGATGCGGCGTCGCCCATCTCGACAAGGACGACGAGTTCCACAAAAAAGACATATTCGTGGTCCCAGGCGACCCGAATATTCAAGAGAAGCCTCCCGGGCTGCGCACGTTCGCGGACGATCCCGAGAAGAATCCGCTTACGACGCCGACCGGCAAGCTGGAGTTCACTTCCACGGGCATCCAGGAGCACTTCCCCGACGACCCCGAGCGCCCGCCTTTCCCGAAATGGATTGAGAAGAGCGACCTCCACGACGAGAGGCTCAATGGCGACCGCGCCAAGGACTATCCCTATCTGTGCATGTCAAACCACGGCAGGTGGCGCTTCCATGCCAATCTCGACGACGTCACATGGAACCGCGAGGTCGAGACGATGAAGATCCGCGCCAAGGACGGGTATCAATACGAGCCGGCGTGGATGCATCCCATAACCGCCAAGGCAAAAGGCGTCGAGCACGGCGATGTCATCAAGGTCTTCAACGAGCGCGGCACGGTGCTGTGCGCCGCTTATGTGACGGAGCGCCTCATCCCCGACGTCGTTTATGTCGACCACGGCGCCCGCTTCGACCCCATCGACGCAGAGACCCTCGACAGGGGCGGCGCGATCAACCTCATCTCGCCCCGCAACAATATCTCAAAGCACGCCACAGGCATGGTAGTCTCCGGCTTCCTCGTCGACTTCGAGAAGGTCACGGACGACGAGATGGCCGGGTGGATCAAGCAATATCCCGATTCGTTCGCGCGAAAGATAGACGATGCCACCGGCGTCTGCCTCGATGGCTGGCTGATCGACGGATAGGCTACGGAGCGAAACCTCTCGTTACCTTATAGCTACGTTATGTTCAGGGCGGCTGATGTGGATGCCTGTCCGTGAGCTCGGACCCTGAACCTCAACCAATATAATTCAATCTGATTTGGAGGGAAACATATGTCAAAAGTCATCTGCGTCGATGTCGCAAAGTGCAATGGGTGCTATAACTGCCAGCTCGCATGCAAGGACGAGCATGCCGGCAACGACTGGACGCCATACGCGAAGCCGCAGCCGGACATCGGGCAATTCTGGGTGAAGCTCACCGAGCACGTCGGCGGCACCATCCCAAAGGTGAAAATCCACTACATCCCGTATATGTGCAACCACTGCGAGAACGCCGTCTGCATGGAGGCATGCAAGTTCGGCGCGTATTACCGCCGCGAGGACGGCTTCGTCATTCTCGACCCCGAGAAGTGCAAAGGCTGCGGCGCGTGCATGAAGGCCTGTCCTTATGAGGCGATCTACATGAACAAGGACCTGAAAATTTGCCAAAAATGCACCGGCTGCGCCCACCTGCTCGACAACGGATACAAGCTGCCGCGATGCGTCGAGGCTTGCCCGACGGACGCTATGCAATATGGCGAGGAAGCTGACATGCAGGATTTCATCGTCGGCTCGACGGTCCGCATGCCGGAGACCGGGCTGCATCCAAAGGTGTTCTACCGCAACATTCCCGGCAAGTTCATCGCCGGCACTGTTTACGACCCCGTCGAGAAGGAGGTCGTCATCGGCGCGCGCTGCCGCGCCACCAACGGCGGCAAGACCATCGAGGTGCTCTCGGACGAATACGGCGATTTCTGGTTCAAGGACCTCGCCATGGGCAAATATGACGTGGTCATCGAGGCCAAGGGCTATGAGTTCAAGACGTTCGACGCAGTCGACGCGACAATCGACGTCAACCTCGGCGACATCCCGCTCGACAAGAAATGATGTTATTGTTCATAGGTGTCTGAATTTCGCACAGGAATGACAATATAGCGCTTGTAGGGGCGTATATCATACGCCCGTGGGCGGATAATATCCGCCCCTACACCAAATAACAGCATTTTTAGCATACCTCGTGAATTGAAACAAAACGATACGATTAAAAAGATGGGCGCGGCATTTTCGCCGCGCCCTTCTTTTTTTCGCCAAACTCTCTATCGCCCCATCAGCTCTTCGCAATCACAAGGTTATAGACAATCACGGCCGCCTGTGCGCGCGTGATGTTGCCGCCGGCATTGAACCTGCCGTTGTCGCCGCCGATGATCCCGAGCATGTAGCAAATCGTGATATACCCCTTATACCCCTCATCGACATCGTCGCTGAAAGGATAAACAAACCACTTGGACTGCTTCGCCAGCTTGCCATAGCCCAAATACTCGACGATGATCCTCACGGCCTCCTGCCTGGTCAAAACCTTGTCGGGGTCCGCGTCGATTTCGACGCCGCGCTGCATGAAATAATCGTCGATAGGCTGGGCGCGGTAATATGCCGGCTCCAAAAGCAGCAGATACTCCAGGAACTCCAGCTCCGTCATGACCTTGTTCGGCTCGAAGCTCCCGCTCCACATATAGATGCCATTGTCCACAAGCCGCTTCACGACAGCCTCGCTCCAATGCCCTTCAACATCGCTGTAATCAGGCTCATAAGCAGCATTGGCCCAGGGCTCCCCGTCATAATTCAAAGCCAACCCCGTGAACGGGTCGATCGACATCCCCGACGCGAACGAATAAACAAGCTCCGCGTTGCCTTCCCCGGTGGTGACGTACATCACGCTGCTGCCGACCTGCTCGATGAAAGCCGCAAGCGCGTCACCCTGCGAAAGCGCCCCGTCAACGCCGGGAAAATCGACATTGTCATACCAATTGAGCGAATATCTCGTGATCCTTCCCGCGTTCCTGTTATATGTCGCGCTAATGCCGTTGCTCCCGAAAGCCAAATCGTTCTCATACCGGACGTAATTGAAATAACCCTCGTTGCGCCTGCTGTCCAGCGGAGTGACGCTCGCTGTCTCATCCGGTTTGCATTTGGCAAATTCGTCCGGAGCGTTCTTCTTCAAAAACTCCTCGACCACAGCCCTCGCCATTTCATCGGTAACCTCAGACTCTACAGAATACACATTGCCGAAGAAGTACATATAGAAGCTCGTGACCCTTCCGCTCTCCGCATCGACCCTCCCGGAGAAGCCCATGATGTCGTCGTCCGGCGTGTCACCCTCGCTATAGTATCTATAATAGCTTATATCGTAAGCATACTTGCTCCAATCCATGTAATCCCTGTTCAGATTGATGTATCTCTCGTTGAATGAAGCAAAATCCATATCGGAAAGCTCCATCGCATCAAGAAGGTTCGAGAGGGCCTTCTCGGGAGAAATATAGTTGCTGACCTTTTCAATCGCGGCGATCTCCGCCGGCGTAAGCTGCCGCCCCGCCCCGCTCACGCTATCGTTGTTGGCAGACTCCGGAGCCGGCATGTTCATGTCATAAGCGGAAGCACCGCCTTCGCTGAACCCGAGGTCATAGACATAGTTGACGATGTCGCCGGTCGCCGCGCCGATATACCGGTCTCTGAACGAATTGAACATATATACCGGGAACACTTTGATAGAGCCATCTTCATAATTGAAATAGCTCAAATACTCCATCCTCAAGCCGATTTTATCCGCATAAGCCGCGATGGCCTCCGCCTCGCCAATAATGACATCAGCCTTTGCGAAGTTGAAGTTATTCGGGTCGATGTTCGTCGTGTTATAGCTCGTTATCTCTCCCGTGAACTTGTTCACGTTCATGCTGATATACGCCGATTGGAAATCATAACCGTTTATCTGCGAATAATACATGATGCGGTATTCGCTGTCGCTGATGTACACGTTCACGTTATTCGGCGTTTTGAAAAAAGCGTATCCATCCGGCTTCGCGCGCTTGATGAAAGCATTGGCCAATTCCACCGCCTCATCTTTGCTGACTTCCGCGAAGCCGAACATATTCTCCTTATAGTCATATTTTGAATACTGCATCAGAGTCCCGTCCGCTTGCGCGACCGCATAAATGTACCCATTATTCGCGGCCGACCACGAAAAAGTCCACTGGAGGCCTTCTCTCGTCTCATAATTTGAATAGCTGGAACCGTAGCTGAAGTCCGTGAACACCTCGTCGTCGATGTCGAGCAACGACTTAACGGCGACCAGCGCAGTCTCCATGCTGCCCTCCTGGGCCTGGCCGGAAAACTCCGACGCCGGCTGCGAATCCATTTGTTTCGGAGCATCCGACGCATACTCCGATGCGGGGTCCTCTATGGGCTCCGAAGCCAGCGCGGACAGCGGCATCGCAGCCAACGTGATTGCCGCAAGCAGGAGAACAAGCACCCGTTTGAAAGTCTTTTTCATTTTACAATACCTCACTCAAAAATTTTATAATTGTCGTTCCTTATGTCATGTCATTCTGAACGCAATCTTTCCCATAAAGAACATGTTTATGACGCAAAAAAACGCACAAAGTTCCATGACCCACGTACGAAAACTCTGCAGACTACAATTCACAAACATAAGGGCGGGACCCCGAAAGGAACCCCGCCCATTAACACCATCACTCAGCCTCAGCCAGCATCTTCGCCTCTTCGATGATCTTCGCCTGCACAGGAGCCGGCGCCTCCTCATACCTCACGAACTCAATCGTGAAAGACCCCCTGCCCTGCGTCATAGACCTCAAGTCAATTGCATAACTGGACATCTCGCCCATCGGAACCTCCGCCTCGACTACCTGCATGCCATCCGCGTTCAAGTTCATCCCCATCGGGCTCCCCCTGCGCTTCGAGAGGTCGCTCATGATATCGCCCATGTAAGTATCGGGAATGGTGACAGCAAGCAAGCCGATAGGCTCCAATATGACAGGATTCGCCTGCGGGACTCCCTCCTTGAAAGCGAGCTGCGCCGCCAGCTTAAACGCCAGCTCCGACGAATCGACGGAATGGTACGACCCGTCAATCAGCGTCGCCTTCAGGTGCACGAGCGGGTAGCCAGCAAGGACGCCGCGCTGTATGCTCTCGCGCAGCCCCTTCTCGACAGCCGGGAAAAAGTTCCTCGGCACGCTGCCGCCAAAAATCTTCTCTTCGAACGTCAAATCCTCTTCTTCGCCCGGCTCAAACTCCATGACGACGTCGCCAAACTGCCCCGCGCCGCCCGTCTGCTTCTTGTGGCGGCCGCGCACCTGCACCTTTTTGCGGATTTTTTCGCGATAAGGCACGCGCGCCGGAGCCAGCACAACTTCCACGCCAAACCTGTCCTTCAGCTTTGAGCATAAAACGTCGAGCTGGATATCGCCCGCGCCGGAAAGCACGAGCTGCCGCGTCTCCGGATTGTTGACATACGTGAACGTCATGTCTTCCTCCGCAAGGCGCCCCAGGCCGGTGGAAATCTTCTCCTCCTGCCCTTTCACCTTCGGCGCGATGGCCATCGAATAGCACGGAGGCGTGAAGGCGATGCGCTTTGCGGTTAGGGGCTTCTTCGCGTCGCTGAGCGTGTCGCCCGTCTTCGTGTCTGAAAGCTTCGACACCGCGCCGATGTCGCCGCATATGATCTCCTTGACTTCGATGCTCTTCTTGCCCTGCATCTTGTAGATATGGCCCATCTTCTCCGACGTCCCCGTGCGCGTGTTGACAAGCTGGATATCGGACGAAACGGTGCCGGACAAAACCTTGAAAATGCTGAACTTGCCATATTGATCGGACAGAGTCTTATATACGATGGCGCAAGCGGAGCCGCTCGGGTCCGCAGCGATTTTCTCGCCCTCCTCGGTGGAGTCGCCGCCTTCCAAAGGCGACGGGAACAGGCTGATGACTGCATCGAGCAGCGGCAGCGTGCCGAGCCCCGTGATGCCGCACCCGCAAAACACCGGAGTAAGTGACAAGTCCTTGAACCCCGCCTTCAACCCTTCGACCTTTTCCTCGAACGTGAACTCCTGGCCGTCGAAGAATTTTTCCATAAGCTCCTCGCTCGTCTCGGCCACGCTCTCGTTCACTGCGTTGTATAGCTCCTCAAGCTCCCCGCCCATGCTGTCGGGAATCGGGATTTCCTTGTTCTTGCCGCCGTCGATTGCATATGCCTTTTTGCTCAGAATGTCAACGACGCCCTCGACCTTCCCCGCAGCGCTTTTGATGGGCGCAATAAGCGGGCATATGGAAGTCCCGTATTTTTCGCGCAAAGATGCGAAAACCGCGTCGAAATCGCCGTTTTCCTCATCGGTCTTCGTCACGAAGACCGCCTTTGGCAGCTTGGCCGCGGAAAGCGCCTGCCAACCTTTCTCGAACCCGACCGTGATGCCGTCCTTCGCGCTGCAAACTATGATGCCCGCATCGACGACTCGGAGCGCCTCGGCGACCTCGCCCGCGAAATCGAAATACCCCGGCGTGTCGAGAATGTTGATCTTGTGGTCCTTGTATTCCGCGAACATTGATGCGAGATAAATCGTTATCTGGCGTTTTATTTCCTCTGTATCGGAATCTCCGACGGTGTTCCCATCGGTAATCTTCCCCATCCTGTCGGTTCCCCCCGTCAGGAAAAGCATGCTCTCGGCAAGGCAGGTCTTTCCGCTGCTCCCATGGCCGAGCAAGGCAATATTGCGGATGCTTTCGGTGGTATATGGCATATTTGCGCCCCCTCTAAATATTTAACAGTTTCTGGATTATACACCAAAACACGGACTAATACAACAAAAAATCACATTACGGCTTCTATTTCTTGCACTTTACGTAGCCGCAGACGACCAGCACCGCTGCAAGCGTTGAAAACATGAACAGCATCAAGTTGCCCGGTTTCGCTGACATGAAAGCGCCGCGCCAGCACATGAAAAACATAAACAGCACGCCCAATGCCGCCGAAACGACGGAAACAACGGTCGCTACAAGCGCCGAAGACTTCAAAAGCCGCCCGCCGGTGACAGCCTCCGCGAAAGGCCCCAGCCCCTCGCGGGTCAGCAGCGCGGCCATGCGCCCCTGCCGCCCGGAATACGAATCCGAAATTGTATACGAATCTTTCGCCTGTATATATTCGATGTCCTCCAGCGAAACCCTGAACTTCTGCTCGAGCATCAACGGCGTAATGTTGAAGTCGCGCATTGCGAAAAACAGCTTGATTCGCCATTTCAACATCGAAATCAACGCGCTCTGCACGGAATTTATCGGCAAATATTCAACGGAAAACATGGCTATAAGCTTGCTGTCGATGGCTGTGAACACTGCGTTCTTCATGTTCATGTCATCGGGGATCCTGATCCCCAGCAGATGCATGAACGCCGCGGAACCGGTCATGACCTGCTCGCCGTTTATCATCGCGCCGATGCCCCCCTCGTAGCATGTGAAGCCCTCGACGTCGACAAGCTCCATCTTCTGGGTCCTGAGAACCTCGGCAAAAATGTGGGCCAGCGCCGATCCTGAAGCAATAATGAGGCTCGCGGTGTTCCTGATTATCTTGTCGGGCGCGATTTTTTCATATATTTTCACGCCATTGAACGACAGCGTGCCCGGAGGAAACAAGTCGTCGTCCGTCACGCTCGCGCCGTCTGAAAAGCAGATGTCGTCCACGCCGCCCCATCCCGCAATTGCAGCGCCCGCCTTGCGTATGGACCGCGCGACGACGCCGAACGGGAGCGAGAACGTCAGCATCAGCGAAAACGGGGCCGCAGCCGCCAGCATCGACGAGAGGATGTGAAGGAAGTATTCGCCCCTCCCCTTCGCCACGACGGTTATGACGGAGAAGACCAGCGCGGCCACCAAGAGAATGGGCGCGGCGTATCTGTATGCCGTTTCTGACACGTCAGGGTGGACAAGGTTGCTATAGAAGCCATCTACTCTGTTATACGCTTTCTTCAACACGGACTTGTTGATGTCAACATTGAATTCCGCCTGGACGCCGTATGGCTCCGTTGCAGCCGTGGCGGTTTTCAACGTGTCGGTGATCGCGCGCAGGCCATACCTCTCGCCCAATGCAGCAAATGTCAGCGAAACAGCCGAAACCGCGCAATACGGCAGTATATCCGTCTCCGCGCGCAAAATCGAGAAAGCCCCCGATATATATGAAAACAGGCATGAGAACAACACCAGGGTCTCCGCGTTGGGAGCCCCCCTCAAAAGAAATGCCGCGCCGCGAATTACGAGGTCGGCGCAGAGCGCCATGACCACCGCCAATAATATCATCAGCGCGCCAATTGCATAAATTCTGTCGGTCCCGATGCCGAACGGTATAGTCAGCCCCGCCTCGGCGCATAAGGTCAATATCACCATCATAAGCGTCAATACAGCCGCCGGTATGACGCGGAACGTGATTGAGGACAAGTTTTCGGCAAAGCGCCTGATGGATTCCTTCAAATCGGGCTCATATATGGCTTCGTCTTCAAAGTCTTCCGGCAGCAGCTCTTCTTGATGCGCGTTCGAGCGTTCGTATATGCCATAGCTCAAAAGCTCCGACTCGTCCGGGGCCTCGCCATATCCAAGCTCTCTTTCGATCGCTTTCTCGACGTCTTGCATGATCGTGTCCCTGACTTCGGGCTCCGACGAGCGATAGTTTTCGAAGAATAATATGACGTTGTCCTTGTCCTCTGCGGCAGCGTTTTTGCTCTCATGCGCGCCCGTAGCGGCAAATTCCTGCGCTCTGTTGGTTTGCGCTCCGTTGGCTTGCGCCTCGTTGGTTTGCGCTCCGTCGGTCTGCGCTTCATCGGTTTGTACTGCGTTGGATCGCGCTCCGCCGGTTTGCGCTCTGTCGACTTGCGTCGTGCCGGTTTGCGCCGCGTTGGATCGCGTCTCGCTGGTTTGCGCGGCGTTTGCTTGCGCTCTGTCGGCTTGCGTCGTGCCACCGCCTTCGACTGCGTATTGGTATTCGCGGTTCTCCGTAACTACCTCGGACGTGTCAATATTGCGAGACTTCCTCGCATGCCGCGCGTCGCCTTCCCCGGCAATATGTGTAACTGCGGCGGCAGGGTCTGCCCTGCCATGCTCCGTATCGTTTCCAAATGCTTCCGCATGCGTAACTGCTGCGGCAGGGTCTCCCCTGTCATGCTCCGTATCGTTGCCAAATGCTTCCGCGCCCGCGCCGTTCTGAAACATATTCGCGTCCGGCGGCATCGCGCCCGCGCCGTTCTGAAACATATCCGCGTCCGGCGGCATCGCTCCCGCGTCATTCTGAAACATATCCGCGTCCGGCGGCATCGCGCCCGCGTCAGGCATGGTCGCGCCAAGCGCCTCTTTAAGAATCCTGTCAGTCTGTTCGTTTAGAAGCTCCGTTGGCGTTTTTTTGTCGCCGTTGATAAACGCCGAACCTTTGTATTCTGCCAAAATCGACTCGAGCGTAAAGTCGTCCAACGTGTATTCGTCGCCGTTTTGTCCGTTATCGCTCGCCATACGCCTTCCTCCTGTTGAAGCACATTTTGCTTCCCCATACCCATTTCCTACTACTTTTTGATAATTATCTACATGTTTTGCCTTTTTTATCCTCATCGGTGATGAATGGCTGCTAATTTTTTATGATTTGGCTCTATAATTAAATGATGTGTCTATAAATTTAAGATGATTTATTTCTGCATATTGATGATTTATTTTTAATTTTTGCCAAATGCTTGTTACGATTCACGATCAATGCCATTTTGTCAGGAATACTTCAGTTTATGTCGTTCTGAGGGAGCATGCGACCGAAGAATCTTACGCCTGCCCCATTCTTTGGCGCACGGCCTCGTAGAGCAGCAGAGCGGCCGAAACCGACACGTTCAACGAAGAAAGCTTCCCGCGCATGGGGATATTGACGACATAATCGCAGTTCTCCCTCACGAGCCTGCTGATGCCCGACCCCTCGGAACCGACGACGATGACCGCAGGCCCTCGCAAGTCTGTCTCCCACAGGAGCGAATTGCCGTCGGCGGATGCTCCGTAAACCCACAAGCCCGCCTTTTTCAATTCAGCGATTGCGGAGTTCAGGTTTGTGACGCGCGCGATTGCCATGCTGTATACTGCGCCGCTAGATGCCTTCGCGACGGTCGCCGTCACCCCCGCGCTTCTGCGTTTCGGAATGATGACGCCATGCGCGCCCGCCGCTTCGCAAGTCCTGATGATGGCGCCGAGGTTGTGCGGATCGGAAATCTCATCGCAAAGCGCAATCATCGGCGCCTCGCCTTTTTCCTCCGCAACTTGTAAAATGTCCGTGATTTCCACATATTCAATGCTTGCGGCGACGGCTATCACGCCTTGGTGGGCGCCTGTCGCGCTCATCGCGTCCAGCTTCCTTTTGTCGGCCTCAACTACGACGGCCCCCGCCGCCCGCGCGGTTGACGCGATGTGTTTGAGCGTCGCGTCGATATCGCCCTTTGAAATATATACCTTGTCGATCGTGACGCCCGCGCGAATCGCTTCCATTATGGCGTTGCGGCCCTCGATTTGCCCGGAATCCTCGTCGTTCATGCTGTCCGGCCCCGGACTCTTGCTCGAATCCGACACCGAACCCATGCTCGGACTCTTGCCCGAACCCGACCCCGGAGCCTTACCCGACCCCGGTCCCAAACCCGAACCCGGCCCCGGACCCTTTCGCTCTCGCAATTTCTGCTCCATATTGCTAAATAGACGCTTTCAGGGCATCGGCCATGTCCGTCTTTTCCCAGGTGAACCCGGCCTCAGGCCTGCCAAAATGCCCATATGCCGCCGTATTGCGGTATATGGGCCTCAAAAGATCGAGTTTGGAAATGATTTTCGACGGGCGGAAATCAAAGCATTCTTTTACGATGGCGGCAATCTTCTCGTCTGGCATGATGCCCGTGCCGCGAGTGTCGACAAGGATTGAGACCGGCTGCGCCACACCGATGGCATAGGCGATCTCGATCTGGCACGCGCGCGCGAGGCCCGCAGCTACAACGTTCTTTGCGACATACCTGGCCATGTAGGCGCCGCTACGGTCGACCTTTGAGGGATCCTTGCCGGAGAAGGAACCGCCTCCGTGGCTGGCGTAACCGCCGTATGTGTCTACTATTATCTTGCGGCCTGTCAAACCGGAATCGCCGACGGGGCCGCCGATGACGAAACGCCCGGTCGGGTTGACGAATATCTTTGTGTCCTTATTCATCAAATGCGGAGGGATGACCGGCTTGATGATGCACTCAATGACGCTCTCGCGGAGCTCGCCGATACTGATGTCGGCGTCATGCTGCGTGGACACGACCACGGCGGGGACTCCGACGACTTTGTTGTTCTCATCATATTCGACGGTGACCTGGCTTTTGCCGTCCGGCCTGATGAAGCGCAGCTCGCCGCTTTTCCTGACTTGCGCCAGCCTGCGCGTCAGAGCATGGGCCATGGAGATGGGCGCCGGCATCAACTCCGGCGTCTCGTCGCAAGCGAATCCGAACATCATGCCCTGGTCGCCCGCGCCTTTGTCGTCCGAATCGTCGTAAGCGCTGTTGACGCCCATGGCGATGTCGGCGCTTTGCTCGTCTATGGCGGTGAGCACCGATGATCCCAAGTAGTCGAACCCATATTCAGGCTTAACATATCCGATATCCTTGACAGTGTTGCGCACGACGCTGGGGATGTCGACGTAGCAGCTTGTCGTAATCTCGCCCATCACGAGGACCATCCCGGTCGTGACGATTGTCTCGCACGCAACGTGCGCCGCTTTGTCGCCGGTAAGTATGGCGTCCAGGACCGCGTCCGATATTTGGTCGCATATTTTGTCCGGATGCCCTTCCGTCACCGATTCTGACGTAAAAATTCTGTTTGACATATAAATTCCTCCCGGTTTCTGATACACCGGGACAATAATACATTATTGTAACGGAAATGTCAAATCTTGTATTTTTTCGCTGTTTTGATGCCTGACGTGTGTTACTTACGTGTGTTTGATACCTGACGTGTGTTTGATCCCCGACGTGAAATTTGTGTAGCTATTTTTCGAGAAATGTGGTACTATCGATTCGATTTCTCGAAGATATGCACTGCAGTTGGATGAAAAAGCGTGAGACGCAGGCCTTACGTACCTGGAGCGGGTACGCCTTTGAGCAGGTTTACCTGTCTCACATCGGGCAAATCAAAGATACGGTTCAGTCTATTGTTACAGCTGATGACCTAATTTTTACGCTTACGAAATAGTGCCAAAGTAATTAGAGAGCTGGAACCAATAATGATAACACTAAAGATGATGGTTAGAATTAACATGGCATTTGTTCTACTGTGTGCGTGTATATTGAATTCAATCATAACAAATCCCAGTTATATATTTCACGATTTGTGCGAGCAGCTCGCTCAGATAGATCATGCAGAGTATATTGATAAAATAACTATAGAAACTACAATACCGGACGGACTATATGTTATTGCTTATGCCTACGAAGTACCGAGCATACCTTTAAGAGATGCAATTTTTTGCGAAATTACTGATCGTATCGATGAATGTGTGCATTATGATACAATAATACGAGGGAAATTGAAAAATTATTTCCCCGGGTACATTTACTTTCACTTAAAGACTCCGAATGATGAACACTGGGCGAATTATATAGTAGGGGAGCGTTCTATCAAGTATACTGAACTGCTTACCACATCTTCATATAAATGGACTATTATCCACCAGATTAAGAATGGGCGTAACTGGGACTACGAGTATTCAGAGTTAATAACACCATATAACCATCCATACCATACGCTCCATACGCTCACGCCTTGAATATTCCCGAGAAATTTGCCTGGCGTACGCACTTTGTCACGCACGCCTCGACGCACTTCCCGCAGCTCTCGCACTTCTCATATTCGATCCTCGCCAAATTATCCGCAACGACGATGGCCCCGGCAGGGCACTCGCGCGCGCAAATCCCGCATCCGATGCAGCCATGCGAACACTTGCCCCTCACGATGGCGCCCTTTTCCACATTCCTGCACAAGACAACGGTAGTTATCGTGTCGTCCTCCATGAATATCACATTGTTCGGGCAGCTCTTGGCGCACAAGCCGCAGCCCGTGCACTTGCGCGTATCGACATGCGCCAGCCCGTTCTCGATGCATATCGCGCCATTAGGGCAAGCCGCCGCGCAATCGCCGAAACCGAGGCATCCATAGACGCAAGCGTTCCTTCCGCCATATAGCTGCTTCGCCGCAACGCATGTGCCTATCCCGTCATATTCCATCTTCAGGTGCCTCGCGGCATCGTCGCCGGTGCAATGCACCACGGCGATCTGCTCGATGACGTCCTCGAAATCGACGCTGAGTATGGAGCTGATTTTGCGTGAAACTGCATCGCCACCCGGCGTGCACAAGTTCGTTTTTGCATCTCCGGCCGCTAGCTCCGCTGCATATCCGTCGCACCCGGAAAACCCGCAAGCCCCGCAGTTGGCGCCGGGCAGCGCTTCCCTCACCAGCTCCACTTTTTCATCGACCTTGACGGACATCAGCTTCGAGGCGACTGCAAGCATGACCGAGCATAAAAGCCCCAAAGCCGTGACAGTAGTAATAGCCATCGCAATCGTGTTCATAATAATGGTCATCCCTTTCCACAATGTTTGACACTCCCCATGGCTAAAGCCAGGGGATTCTTGGGTGCGTACAGCAGTCCGTTTCCGGTAGCCTCAAGCCCCAAGCTAGGCGGCGTGCCATCGCCGCGTCCCAGTCCAGCGCATATAGCGGACTAGGCTGATCTCCTTTTACCGGAAACCACAGGCGCATATATGATGTTTATGGCGCCCACCCTGTCGCGATGAGTCTTGAACCCACAGCCGCATTTGTACAGCCTGCCCTTTGCCTTGTTTAGGCATCCGCAAGCAGGGCATATTTGGCTGGTGTACGCGGGATCGACGTACTCGACCTTTATCCCGGCCATCCTGGCCTTGTACTCTATGTAGCTTGACAGCCTATAGAAGCTCCACGTATGCAGGTTCTTTTCGTTTTTACGGCTGGTCCTTGCCGTCTGCCTGATGTTATCAAGCAGTTCCATGCGTATGGTGCCGATGTTGTTCCTGACCGCAAAATCAACTATCTCCCTGCTGATTTTGTGGTCTTGGTCCTGCATCCACCGCTGCTCTTTGTTACTCGTTTTTTCAATTGCTTTCTGCTTCTTCGCCTTGCCAAGCCTTTTGCGTCTGGACTTGTGCCTACGACGAATAAACTTGTTCTGCCTGCCGTTGCCCGCAAACTTGGTTTTCCCATCGCTCGTTACAGCGACCGCCGGAACTTTCAGGCCCAAATCGACGCCCATGACTTTTTCACTTGTTCTTAGCGCTTCGATGTTTTCTTCCACGGCAACTTGCGCGATCCACTTCCCGTTCTTCTTCGTTATGCGCAGCGTCCCTAGTTTCCCGCTTAGCTTGTCAGTATTGTGTTCGTTGATGACGGCTGCTATCGAGATGCGCTTTGACTTGCCGTCAACCAATACCGGGATTTCGATCGTGTCTTGCTTGATCCTGTAATTCTGGTTGTTCCAAACGCATTGCGGCTTTTTCAGTATTGGGAACGATCCCACGCTTCCCCTGTTGAATTTCCTGACTATCGACATAGCATTCCGGGACGCCTCGTCCTTGACCGCGCTTGGCAGCTTTGCATTGAACGTTGAACAGGACTGCTTTTCAGCTTTCTCTTGCCTTGACACGTAATCCGCAAGGTCGTTGACGGTAGCTATGAACTCTCTCGACGTTGCCGCCAACAACCGTTCCTGTTCAGGCGTCGGCAGTAGTTTGAATTGAGTGGTTATCGTGCTTTTTCCTCCTCTCCGATGTCTTTTGGCTCTCGATGTACCGCTTCACGGCATCAAGGGATATCCCGCCGGTCGTTGATACGAAGTAGCTGTTCGTCCACAAAGTCGGAAGCCTTGTTTTCAGCGATGGGTATTCTGTTCGCAGCGTATGCGATGAGAACCCTTTGATGCTTCGCACCGCTTGGTTGATCCCAAACTGCGGGTCTACCTCAATAAGCAGATGAACATGGTCCGGCATG
Organism: Oscillospiraceae bacterium; assembly: GCA_009776905.1. Taxonomy (GTDB): domain Bacteria; phylum Bacillota; class Clostridia; order Oscillospirales; family Oscillospiraceae; genus WRMH01. The sequence continues at coordinate 3,363 of WRMX01000047.1, read as the reverse complement.
ATTTCCAGCTCCATGATTTCGGCGCCTATCTCCGAACAGCGTTGTACGATCAGCTCCTTAAGCCGTTCGGCAATTTCGTCCACGAGGACCTTACGCCGATATTTTGGACACCAGACCACATGGTACTTGCATGAGTACACTACGTTGTTATTTGATTTATATTCCATGCATATATTATACCAGAGGCGTATATCTGCGTCAAGAACACTTCAAAAAATTGTTTGACTGAGGATTACGAGAGAATAAGGTGCGCCTTATATCCCCATGGCTAAAGCCAGGGGGTTTACGTCGCTTTTGCTAACGTGGGGGCTCCACCCCCACAACCCGGACGCCGCTCCTATATTGCAAGGACACCCTCGACCCGGACGCCGTGTACCCTCGCCATTATGAGCCGAAGGCGCGGCTAGCGCTCACAATATCTCCCGCGCCAATAAGGCAAGAACCGCATCGTCCCGCCGGCGCCTATCCGAACAAATTCTCGATGACGCCGTTGAATCCGAAAAACGCCACAGACAATATCGCGGCCGAAATCAACGTTATCGGCAAACCCTCAAACGGCTTTGGCGGCTCCGAAGACTCGACGCGCCCCCGCACCCCGCTGAAAACGACCATTGCCAGGAAGAAACCCAGCCCCGAACCGAGCGCGTTGACCATCGATTCAATGAAATTATATGGCGTCGTCCTGGTGAAATTCGCGATGGTCACGCCGAGGACGGCGCAATTTGTGGTTATCAGCGGCAAATACACCCCCAGCGCGACATAGAGCGCCGGGATGTATTTTTTTAATACGGTCTCGACCAATTGCACGAGCGCGGCGATAACGAGAATAAAGACGATCGTTTGCAAATACCCCAGATTGTTGCGGTCCAAAAGGTACACCTGTATCGGCCATGTGACCGCCGTCGCCATCAGCATTACAAATATGACCGCGATGCTCATGCCCGTCGCGTTTTTCAAATCTTTGGACACGCCCAGGAACGGGCATATGCCGAGGAACTGGCGCAGCACGTAATTGTTGACGAGCACCGCGCTCATTAGGATTATAACAAGCAGCCTGAAATCCATTACAGCGACACCTCCTGCTCCGCGACCTTGCCGCAAGCGGCAGCTGACGGGCAGCCCTCGCAGCCCGCGTCGGAGCTGCCCCTGCCCTTCCCCTTTGTGATCTTGTTGACGAGCGCGATCATGCAGCCAAAAATGATGAACCCGCCCGGGGCCATCGTCATGATCGACACGTTGTTGTCGACGAGCCACGGCACCTGCATCCCAAACCATGTGCCGCTGCCGAGGATTTCGCGTATGGACGCCATCACGAGCAAAGTCAGCGTGAACCCCGCGCCCATGCCGATTGCGTCCAGCGCGGAATCCAGCACCCCGTTCTTGTTCGCGAACATCTCCGCCCGCCCCAATATTATGCAGTTTACCACTATCAGCGGCAGATAGATGCCCAGCGCCTCATAAAGCGAATACGCATATGCCTGGACGATCATCTGCGCGACCGTCACGAACCCCGCTATCAGCACGATATAGCATGGGATGCGGACTTTGTCCGGAATGATGTTCCTCAATAAGGATATGAATATGTTGGAGCCGAGCAGCACCGCCGTCGCCGCTATGCCCATCCCGACCGCGTTCGAGGCCTGAGTCGAAACCGCGAGCGTCGGGCACGTGCCCAATACGAGCACCAGCACCGGATTCTCCTTAATTATACCATTGGTCAGATTGGCCAGTCTCTTCATAATGCCCTACCCCCTGCCTGTAATCAATTCATACGCTGCGAAGACATCGCGGATCGCGCCGATATATGCGCTTGAAGATATCGTCGCGCCCGATATCGCCTCGACGCCTTCCAAACGCTTGTCGACGCCGATGAACTGGTCCTGGAACGACGGCTCCGCGACTCTGGACCCCAGCCCTTTCGTTTCCGACTGCTGGAGCGCGCTGCATCGAATCATCCTGCCCTCGTTGTCGATGCCGCATATAATACGGACGTCGCCGCCATATCCGTTAGCCGTAATGATGAAAACATAGCCGACATTGTTCGTCGTCGAATATGCCTCCGTGATAGTCGTCGGAAGCCCCTCGGCATCGATGTCGATAAATCCTTCCGCATCGGGGATGATCTCAAACTTCGCCGTTTCTTCGCGCTGCTCGGAAGCGCTTGCGATGACGGGCTCCGTGACGTTGTTCGTGACGGCAAGCGCGCCTGATATCACAAGGCATATCAGCGACAATACAAGAATCGGCTTAATAAAATCGTTTTTCATAAACACCTCCCGGCTGTTTATGTGTCCTCGAAAACTCACAAGCCTTGCAACACCTGTCATTCCGAGCGAAGCGAAGAATCTTTACCTCCGTTATTTCGCAAATGCTCAGCCAAGATCCTTCGCTATCGCTCAGGATGACAACGGGAGTTTTCGAGTACACTCTTCACTTCTTCAATGCCCCCAAAGGCTTGTTCTCCGTAAACTTGTTGATGTAAGGCGTTAGAATGTTCATCAAAAGAATCGCAAACGACACGCCCTCGGGGTAGCTTCCGTAGATTCTGAAGACCACGGTCAAAAATCCCGCGCCTATGCCAAAAACAAGCCTCCCCGCGTTCGTCTGCGGAGTCGTCACATAGTCAGTCGCCATGAAAATAGCCCCGAGCAAAAGCCCGCCCGAAAGGACATGGTAGACAGGGTTCTGTCCCAGAATTGCCGTGAACGCGAACACCGTCGCTATAAACGCGACAGGCGTGTGCCACTTGATAATGCGCGTTGCGACTAAAAATATTCCGCCCGCGAGCAGCGCGATCACGCATGTTTCGCCCAAAGCTCCGCCCCGCAAGCCTAAAAGCATGTCCGTTATCTTTGGTAGCGCGGCAGTATCCCCGCGCGCCAAAAGCGCGAGAGGCGTTGCGCCGCTGATGGCATCAACGACAGACGCTCCCGTTGCGGCGTCGACGGGCAGCGCGGCTTTCATCATGGACACCGAAAAAGCGAGGAACATGACGATTCGCGCCGTTATCGCCGGGTTCGCGAAGTTCTTCCCGAGTCCTCCAAAAAGCTGCTTCACGAGGATTATGGCGACGATGCATCCGAAGACAGCCTGCCACAAAGGCACGTTGACGGGCAAGTTGAACGCCAGAAGGACGCCCGTAACGATTGCGGAAAAATCGTTTATCGTGACGGGCTTTTTCATGGCCTTTTCATATACCCATTCGCAAATCACGCTTGCCGCCGCGCATGTGACCACCACCAGCGCGGCTCTCGCGCCGAATAGGAATATCGAAGCGACGAACGCGGGCAGCATGGCCACAAGCACCATCAGCATGATCTTGCTTGTCGTGGCGGCGCCCCTGATATGCGGCGACACCGAGAC
>WRMX01000046.1 GCA_009776905.1 Oscillospiraceae bacterium | reverse complement strand
AGCTGTCCGCGGACGGTCCGATGGCGCCGCCGTATAATGCGTTCGTGCAGGGCGGGTTGTCGTTTGAGGCGGGGAAGCTGGGGATTATGATTGCGGCCTCGCGTGTCGCTGACAATGAGGAGAGTTAGCAAAAGCAATCCCCCTGCCTTTGGGCACTGGGATATAAAGCGCACGAAGCTATTCAGTACCGGTTACGCAAGGCACTGAACAGATACTGGCGCACCTTATTACGCCTGTAATACAATGAAAAAAATGTGGAAAGCACTCAATATCTGTGATAATATTCATCTATATTTGTAGAAACACTTGACACAAAGCATTATATTCGGAGCTTTCAGCCAATACGGAAGATTAACAAAACTAGATAACGTAGAAAAAGGGAGGATATAGAAATGCACTACAAACCAAAAAAACTCATCTCGACCCTGCTCTCGCTGGCACTTATATTCAGCCTTTTCGCGGCTATGCCCATTGCGGCAAGCGCATCTACTTCAAATCAAATATGGGATCAAATTATCAAATTTGGCCATGGGGGTACTGGTACTCTTGACGCGAGCTTTTCCGGCAACACCGTTACTGTGGTCGGCAGCGTTACCGGCGCAACGAATGTGCTGGATCTTAATATCGACGCCGCCGTAACGGTCGTCTGGAAGGCTAGTTATTCAAGCAGCAGCAGCTACGGCGGAACGTTAATCAGATTGAACGGAAGCGGTATGTTTGAAGTTGCGGCGGGTGGTTCTATCAGACACATCGGGAGCGGCGACGCCATCAACACGGCCTACAACGCAAACGTCAAAATTAACGTGAGTGGCGGTACGCTGAGTACCGCGGGCGTGGAGCGATCCGCTATCTACGCCGGGGGTGCGAACACAGTAATCAATGTGAGCGGCGGCGCGCTTAGCGCTACGGCCGAAAAAGGTTATGGTATTTATACTGACGGCGCGGACACAGTAATCAATGTGAGCGGCGGTACACTTTCCACATCAGGAAAAGAAGGCTCCGCTATCCGCGTAAACGGCCTAAAAACCGAAATTACGGTGAGCGGCGGGACATTGAGCGCAACAGATGGAAGCGCGATTCTTGCTGAAGGTGCAAACTCTGTGGTTCATGTAAGCGGCGGCACGATAAACGCCATAGGGGTGAGCGGAACGTTAGAGGGCGGGCCGGATGCGACCGCAATACGCACCCGAGGGACTAACACCACCGTCACGGTGAGCGGGAACGCCAAGGTAAGCGCCACCGGTACTCGTGGGTGCGCTATCGCCACTTCCAATGGCGCTGCCATCAACGTGAACGGCGGCGAGGTGAGCAGCGTTGACTGGATGGCGATTAGCCCGAACGGGGCAGGCTCCACTGTCACGGTGAGCGGCGGCAGAATAAGCAGTTCAAACTCAACCGGAATTTGGTGTAGCGACGACAACGCCAAAATCACAATCAGCGGCGGTACTGTGAGTTCCTCCGGGGATGGGAAAAGGGCTATATATATTGGCGGCGCCGGCTCAACAGTCACTGTATGCGGAGGCATGGTGATTAAAACTACGGGTAGCGGATTCGCAATTAGTTCCGGAGGTGCCAACTCCTCTGTCATAGTGGAAAGCGGCACGGTGAGCGCACCAAATGGCGTTGCGATTTTTTCCGATTCCGATGGAACAGGCTTTTCCCTCAGTATCATAAGCGGAGCCGTGATATCCGAAAACGGGTATGCAAATTATGAAACGATAGTAATCACAGGCACAGGCTCTACAGCCACTGTGAACGGGGGCTTTGTGTTTAACTATGGGACAGGTATTATCGGGGAGGGCAACGTAATTCGCATGGTAAGCGGCGCACCTACGATCGGAGGCACGGCTGTCGTTTGCGCTTGGGACAAACCTGTAAGCGGAATCCCGACATATACATCAGGCACATCGACAGACCTGATAATCGCCCCCGCAGGCGCAACAGCAACATGGGGCGTGAGCGGTGGTCAAAACGGCATAAGCTACTCAAACGGCTCGAACACCGGCTTCTACCCGATAAGCGGTGTGACGGTAAACGCGGCGGCAACCGTCGCAGCAGCGAGCAACCTGACGGCAACCGCAGGCGCGGGCGGTATAACGCTGAACTGGACTGATAATTCTGACAACGAAGATATGTTTTCCATCTACAGAAAAGAGGACGGTGGTAGCTTTACCCTGCTCTTGTCAGTAACGGCCAATACAACAAGCTTTCTTGAAACTACGGCACAGGCGGGGAAAACATATACTTACTATGTGCGTGCAGTTAAAACCGGCTTAACGGGTGCTAACTCCAACGAAGCTACCGCAACAATGGGCGCGGCAGCGCCCGCCGCCACCGGCTCTATGGCAAACTTCCTGCAAAAGAACACCTATACGTTCGGTATGTTCACCGATGTGGCTGAGAGCATGTGGTACGGCTATTACAATCAGAAAGTCATAGCAAACGCTTATGAGTATGGCCTCATGACGGGAAACAGCGCCACCACGTTCAACCCCGGTGGGAACATGAGCATAGCGGAGGCGATAACGGTCGCAGCGAGGGTAAACAGCATCTATAAAACCGGCATGGAAAGCTTTGTGCAGGGCAGTGTATGGTATCAGGTCTACATCGACTACGCTATAGCTAACGGTATAATCCTTGCAGACGATTTCAGCACCTACACCCGCGCGGCTACGCGAGCGGAGATGGCGTATATCTTCTCGCGCTCCATACCCGCCTCGGAGTTCGCATCGCAGAACACAGTTAACTCGCTGCCCGACGTGAACGGCGGAACGCCATACCGCGATTCCATTCTCACGCTCTACAGATCGGGCACCCTTTCAGGGAGCGACGCAGCAGGGACATTCAACCCGGGCAGCAACATCAGCCGCGCCGAAGCGGCGGCGATCATCAGCCGCGTGATACTCCCTTTGACGAGGTTCAATAGCAGGATCTATGGATAGAGCGACTCTCGTCACCCTAAATGAGAGAGATGAATTTCGATGAGCAAAAACGAAAACGCTAATATATCCAATGTTTCTGTTTTTGAAAGATCGGCGGGCGCTTCTCAGCTACCCGCCGATTATTTCAGTCACAACTCTGTTAGATGCGCAGCATTTCGGTAGCGGCAAGCGTTACATGCCGGATTTTACCATTTCCATTGCTTCGGCGGCTGACTTGGGGACGACGGCATCTTCCGTTGCGCGGCACTTTCCGCAGAGGGTGCACTTTTTGGAGCTGTCGTACACGCACTGCCTGTTCGCGACAAAGCTTGAATACACAAGGTGCTTCTTGCCGTCACTGTCAATCTTTTGGGAATATGTCCCAAACTTGCCATTTTTCAGAACAAGCTGGAAATACACGGGTTTTCCCACTCGTCTATATTCCAAGGGGCAGTGCCATACATATGCCGGGACTCTGCAAATCGTCGGCTCCGTTATAATGTATTGCACCATGTTGTTCCTGTCTTCGCCGATCCAGAACTCTATCTCGGCATCAAAAGAGCCCCATGGATCGGCCAAGTCATATCCGACCCAGCACAGAAGCTCGTCCTCCGTGTGGAAAGTCGGCCAGCGGTCGATGAAGGACTCTGTTGAGTAGCAACGGTAGTTTGAATAGAAGTTTGAATCCGGCATGCAGTCATGTCCTCTGAAATACGTCTGATGGGGAGGAATGAAGTCCGGTTTGAACGTGTGGATCAAATGATCATATCTGGACATTTGGGTCACCTCTCAATTCTTTTCTTCGCATTTGCCGCAGAATGTGCATACTTTGTCGTTGTCAAGCGTGCAGGGGGACATTCCATCCACAATCGTCTCATTGTAGATTTTCCCATCCGCGTCTTTCCTTCGCCGGATTGCATAATACCTGCTGCTAAAGAGGACGGGCTGGAAGAACAGCGGCTTGCTGAGCTTCTTTATTTCTATGGGTCCGTGCCAATAGTATCCCGGCACGCGGACCATGGTCGGCGCGGTGATGACTATTTTTTCCATGTCTTCCGGCGACTCGCCCATCCATAACTCGACTTCGGCCTCGAATGAGTCGAAGGCATAGCGGAGGTCGTGGCCGACGAAGGCGAGGTATTCCTCGTCTCTGTGGAAGTGTGGCTCGCTGCTGATGAAGCCGGTTTTCATGTATGCCCGATATGGCTGGTTTGTCTGGGCGCCGGGGATGCTCAGCTCGCCCCGGAAATATGCCTGGTATTGCGGCAGCATGCCGTCTGAGGGGGTTTCTTCTTTCTTGAACTTATAGAACAGCCAATCGTATTCGCCTTTTGCCATGGTTTCAGTTGTTTGTCCCATGCTTTTCGTACTTCCTTTCTTGATGCTTACGTGAGGCTCCGCCCAATAACTTGGAGAGCCTTACTTTGCATCTCAGGCAGACTGATTATTCTGCCTGAGATGCTTTGTTTCTATCACTTGAACGAGAGGCTTTGCAGCAAGACACTGCCATATGCGTCGAACTCGATGTCACCCAAGTCTGCTGCATACGCGGAAGAGGTCACAGTGTCGCAGAGACCGTACCAGGGGCTTTGCGGGTTGAAGATGGTGAGCATGTCGTAGAAGGCGTCGCTGCGGGTCTTTGCATCAGGATTGCCCAAGGAGATGCCGCCAAGCTCCAAAAAGCGTTCGACTCCGTCCCAAGCGCCGGGGGCGCTGAGTATTGACGAAAAAGAGACATTGGCGTTGAGGATGTCAGCGACCATCAGAGTCGGCGCGGCGTTGAAATACAGGCAGATGTCATATGACGTTGGGTCAGACCTATATAGGGACCTAAGCGTCGCCTGGTCATAATTCAGGATAGTCACGGAGACGCCAATGTCCTTGAGGTTCGCCTGGATGATTTCGGCCATGGTGATATATGTGGGGTCGCCGTTGGTCATTATGCTGACTTCTTTGCCGGTCAGGCCGGAACTGTCCGCATATTGTTTGGCCAGCGCAACGTCATAGCCTACGGAATATGCCTCGCCGATATTGCTGAAGCGCGGCTCGAAGTCAATGTTGCCCTTAGACACCGGCATGACTGATACTTCCGCAAAGCCATTGTATACGAGATTTACGATTGCGTTTCTGTCGATGGCATGGCAGACCGCAAGGCGTGCGTCCGTACTATGGAAAACGCTTAGCGCATCAGTGTTGAACAAGGCCATCACCGTCATGCCGCCGGGTCTCGTGTATACGTTGTATCCGGGTAAGGTTTTGATGTATTCGACGTCGGTCGAGGGTATGCCCGCAATGTCGACCGTGCCGGTCACGAGCGCGTTCACTATCTGGGCGGGCTCGGAAATGTGCCTGTAGACTATGTTCGGTATCGCAGGCTTATCGCCCCAGTAGTCGTCTCTCGCGGTCAGACGTATATAGCTGTTCACCACGTATTCCGTCACGCTGTACGGCCCGGTGCCAACGGGATTGACAGCCGCATCCAGTGGGTCATACGTTCTCGAGTCCGTGATAAGAGTCGTGCACAGCATGGGCATCTGCGCGACGTTATACTCCGTGAGGCGTAGGTCGAGAGTGTAGTCGTCGATGACGCTGGAATTATCCAGGTCAAGGGACTGTGTCTGGAGGGCGCGGTTCGGGGTGTCGCGCCACAGCTTCAACGTGAACAGGATGTCGTCCGCTGTCAGCGTGTTGCCGTTGGAGAACTTCACGCCTTCTCTGACATGGACTATCCATTGGGTCGGGCTGACCTCGTCGACGCCTGTCGCAAGTACCCACTCATATACCATGCCTTCCTGCAACCTCCACATAGGTTCCATGTAGAGGTTAGGGACGCCTGCGGATCCGCCCGACATATTGACGGCATCGAGCGTTCCTGTGTCGCCGGAGTAGGCGACATTGAGGGTGTCTTTTCCTGAGGGCGTGGACGAATCCGTGTTTGTATTGTCGGTGCTGCTGTTATTGCTGCTGTTGTCGCTGTTACTGCTGTTGCTGCTGCTGTCGTTGTTATTGCTGTTGTTGTTATTGCTGCTGTTGTTGGTGTCGGTGCTGCTGTTATTGGTGTCGTTGCTGTTTGTTTCGCCTTTGTCTTTGTTGCATGCAGCAACGGCGAACAACATGGCTATGCAGAGTAGGATTGCGATTATTTTCATCTTCTTCACTTAAATTTCCTCCAATCAATCTGTAATGTTGTTGACCTCTTTATATCTGCAACACGAGACAAAGTGTCCCGGGTAGCATTCCTCGATGACTTGCGTGGCATTGCAAGCGTCTGTCGCGTATTGGCATCTTGGCATGAATCGGCAGCCGGGCCTGGGGTTGACGGGAGACGAGAGCTCGCCCTGCATAATGATGCGTTTTTTCTTGTTGTCAATGTCCGGCTCAGGTATCGCTGACAGCAGCGCTTTCGTATATGGATGCATTGGCTTGTCAAAAAGCTCGTCCGAAGGCGCTTTTTCGGCCATCTGGCCAAGGTACATGACCATTATGTCGTTAGATATGTACTTGACGACCGATAGGTCATGCGTTACGAACATATAGGCCAGCTTCAACTCATCCTGTAAATCGAGCATCAGATTGATTATTTGCGCTTGAATCGACACGTCGAGCGCCGACACCGGCTCGTCGCATACGATGAATTTGGGTTTCAATGCCAATGCCCGCGCGACCCCGATGCGCTGTCGCCTGCCACCGTCGAGCTCGTGCGGATATGAGTTTTCAAAACGCGCGGCCAAGCCCACGGTGTCCATGAGCCTCCTCGCTTCGGCTCTTATCTCCGCCTTTTTCATTATTCCTTGTACAATCAGCGGCTCCATTATGGTCTCGCTCACCGACATACGCGGGTTGAGCGATGAGTATGGGTCTTGAAAGATCAGCTGCATTTGTTCATGGAGCGTGACAAGTTCCTTCTTTTTTGGATTGGTGATGTCTCTGCCCTCAAAAAACATCGTGCCGTCGGTTATGTCCAGAAGATGCAAAATCGTCCTGCCGAGGGTCGTCTTACCACATCCGGATTCGCCCACGACGCCAAGCGTCTGCCCATAATCGAGCGTAAAGCTCACGTCGTCGACTGCATGAAGCATCCCAGCCGGGTTTTTAAAATATTTTTTCAAATTTTGTACTTCAAGCATTGCAGGCATCTATTCTTCACCTCCTGCAAGATAGCATTTCACAAGATGGCCGGGGGCAATCTCGATGACCTCCGGAGGCTGCGCCGCACACCTTTCCGCTGCGTTTGGGCATCTGTCATAAAACTTACATCCCGCCGGCAGACGGGTCGGATCAGGCATCAAGCCTTTAATAGGCTTTAAGCGCGGCTCTTTTGAACTCAGCCTTGGCAGCGAGCCGAACAGGCCGTTTGTATAGGGGTGCGCGGTGTGCTTGAATATGTGCTCCACAGTTCCGTATTCAACTATTTCCCCGGCATATGCCACTGCCACGGAATCGCAGCAGTCCGCGACCACTCCAAGGTCGTGCGTGATCAGCACAACCGACGTGCCAAGCTTGTCTTTAAGCGACTGCATCATCTCTAATACCTGGGCTTGGATCGTAACATCGAGCGCGGTCGTCGGCTCATCCGCGAGGAGGAGGTCGGGGTTGCAGGCAAGAGCCATTGCTATCACGACACGCTGCTTCATGCCGCCTGAGAATTGGTGCGGGTATTCTTTGTATCTCTCTGCGGATATCCCCACCATTTCCAGCATGTCGCAGGCGCGCTCCTCCGCTTCAGCGCGAGACACCTTGTTATGCTGCCCGATTGCCTCAGCGATTTGGTAGCCGACCCTCTCGATGGGATTGAGGGCCGTCATCGGGTCTTGGAAAATCATCGCAATTTTGTTCCCACGAATCTTTCGCATCTCTGCTTCGGATTTGGTCATCAGATCTTCGCCTCGATAGACGATCCTACCGCCATGCACTTTTGCGGGAGGGGTTTGGAGTATGCGCAATATGGCGCGCGCGATTGTGGTTTTACCGGCTCCAGTTTCGCCGACCAATCCAATCGTTTCGCCATGCTTGACGACAAGGTTGATACCGTTGACGGCGTTTATTATTGCATCATCGGTATGGTACTTGACGACCAAATCGGATATTTCGAGTATGTTGTCCGCCATGTCGCATCACCTCAATTCTTCAAGCGCGGGTCGAGCGCATCCCTGAGCCCGTCCCCGAGGAGATTGAACGCGAGCACCGTGACCATGACGCAGATGCCCGGATATAGCGCGAGCGTCGCGTGTTCCCTCATGATATTCCTTGCGTCCGATATCAGCGCTCCCCATTCGGGAATCGGCGGCTGCGCGCCGAGGCCTATGAAGCTTAGGCCCGCGCCCGCGAGGATGTTGCTGCCGATGCTCATGGTGATGGAAACAATCAGCGGCGAGATAGCGTTTGGGATTATGTGTTTGCGTATCGTGCGGACGCTGCTCGTGTTGATTATCTTCGCCGCTTCGATAAACTCCCTTTCACGTACGGAGAGTATTGACGCGCGCATGAGTCGGGCGGGACCGGGAATCATGCTTATGCCTATGGCGAGAATCGCGTTACGCAGGCTAGGCCCCATCACGGCGGCAAGGGTGACGGTCAGCAGAAACATAGGTATGCTCTGATATATGTCGAGCGCCCGCATGACCAAGGTGTCAGTCCATCCTCCGTAGAAACCCGCGATGGCGCCTATTATTATGCCAATCGTTGCCGCGATTGCCGTTGCAATGACTCCTAATTGGAGAGACTGGCGCGAGCCCCATATCAGCCGGCTCAGGACATCGCGACCGAGCCTGTCGGTGCCGAGGAGATGCTCCCTGCTGGAACCGGCGAAGGAGAGCGAGAAATTCTGCTGATCATATGGATATGGCGCGAGTATCGGAGCAAAGACGGCGACGAGTATCACGAAGAGGATGACGAACAGCGAAACTACGGCGACTTTGTTTTTCTTCAAGCGTCTCCAGACCTCAAGGATCCTTGGCTTCTTTTTGGCTGTGCTTTCATCGGGCATATTCGTCACGCCTCCTTTCTCTTTGCTCTTTGTCTTTTATGCGCGAATTGGGAGCGTATTCTCGGGTCGACTATGGCAAAAGCTATATCAATTAGTAGCAGCGCTATGGCGAACATCACGGACATGAAGAAGACGCTGACTTGAATTACAGGATAGTTCCTGCCCTGCAAAGCGGCGAGGGTGTAGCTGCCAAGGCCGGGGATTGAAAATATGACCTCGGAAATCATCGAGCCGCCCATTGCCAAACCGAAAATCGAGCCGACTATCATAATGACCGGGATAATCGCGTTCTTCAGTGCATGCCTGTAGCGGACTTTCCTTTCCGGCAGGCCTTTCGCGCGAGCCGTCGTGATGTAGTCTTGCCGGATTACTTCCAGCATGTTCGACCGTGTCTGGCGCGCTATGGAGGCCGCAAAGCCCAGAGACCCCGTGAATGCGGGCAAGATCCACCCTTTCCAGGTTTCCACTCCTGATGGAGGCAACAGGAAGAGCTTGACGCATAGGAGCTGGATCATCATCAACGCAAACCAGAAACCGGGCATCGACACGCAGAAAAGGGAGCCGAAAATGGCTGCGTTGTCCTTCCATGTATATTGGTGGGTCGCGGCATATATTCCGATTGGTATGCCTATGCACACGGCAAGCGTCATGCTGATGCAAACAAGCATGAGCGAATATGGGAATCGCATAAGAATCTCATCGATGACGGGCCTGCCTGTCGTATATGAACGGCCAAAATCTCCGTGCGAGATATTCCATATGAAGTTGGCATATCTGACGATGAGCGGGTCGTTGAGCCCGAGCTCTTCCCTTAAGTCCGCGATGTCCTCTTCCGATGCTTGGTCGCCCAATATGAGCCGCGCGGGATCGCCAGGCGTGATCGTGATGAACAATAGCACTATGAAAGATATGCCCAGAAGGGTGGGGATCATCAACAGCAGGCGCCTAATGATATACCTTAGCATTATCCTCCTCCTTTTTTGTCGTATGTGTCCTTGAAAACTCAAAAGCCTTGTAATACCTATCGTTTTGAACGAAGCGAAGAATCTTTACCTCCGTTGTTTCGTAAGTGCTCAGACAAGATCCTTCGCTATCGCTCAGGATGACAACGGGAGTTTTCGGGGAGACTCGTCGTCACAACCCGGACGCCGCGCGCTGCGGCTAATCCGGATGGCTGTCGTCTTTGAAATCGCCAAATCCTCCCCAGGTATTGAACTCGGTGATATTCAGCCACATCCTGTCTTTACTTGTTCCTAAGACCCTGTTCATTGCGTTAAACATTGCGACCGTGAAATCGCTCTTGATCTTGTACTCGTAGTTTCCATGGTATCGCACGTCTGCAAAGACCATGTCTTCTTGTTGGTTGCTGCCTAAATACATGGTTTTTCCGTCTTCGACGTCAGAGATAAGGAAGCGCCCGCTCTTGCCGGGGATAATGCTCAGGGCTTCGCCGATGGCGGTCACGAGTTCCTCGCGCTTTTCTGGGGTCAGTTTCTGTGTTACGCTCAGTCTGATATACGGCATTTTTGTCACTCCTTAATTTTTTTTGATGCTCTTGTCGCTTGAACACTTGCCGCAATACCAGCAAGTCTTCTTTTTGTCATACACGCATTTCTTTAATGTGGCAGCTTGGTACACATATTCATAACGCCCATTCTCGTCTTCCTTGCGCAGAACCTTTGACCAGTCGCCATCGGGGTAGATGGGGAGGAATCCGACAGGCTTGTCTATGCGCTTGAAGTTGATGGGGCAATGCCACATATCGGGCGGCACCCTTATCACTGTTGGCTCGGTGATGACGATTTTCTCCATATTGTCCGGATCCCAACCGAGATATATTTCGATTTCCGAGTCATAGTCAAAAAAGTTTTGCAAATCGGACCCCGTGAACCACAGATACTCGTCATTGGCATGATGGAGATGGGGGACTTCCATGTTGTTTGAATTTATGACAACGCTGAAGCCTCCGAAAAATTTGACGCCGGGTAGCTGCGTTTCGCCTCTAAACTTCCCGCGAGGGTTGGCGAATCTGTCCCCCCATTGATGGTATTCCACGGGATACTTGAAGATGTACTTGTCATACGCGCCGCTTGCAGGGATAGAACGACCGTTGACCAGCTCGTCGCGCCATTTAAGCGCAAAGTCGATTTCCATGTTCTCGATGCTCCCGGGATTTTCACGATACTCCCGGAAGCATTTCCCGCAGTGTGTGCAGCTTGCGGAATTGTCGTAGACGCAACGTTTTTGGCTGGAGCCGAGATATGGATAGTCGACGCTTCCGTCCGGCTTGACGCGGCGAGAGATGCTCGACCATTCGCCGTCAAAATAGATTGCGGAAAAAGCGACCGGCTTTCCGACTCTTTTGTAGTTTATCGGCCCGTGCCAGAAGTTTGGAGGGCAGCGTATCAATGTTGGCTCTGTTATTGTGTACTTTTCCAGATTATCGGGGTCATCCCCGAGCCAGATTTCAATTTCTGCGTCAAAGTCAAAGAATTTTGTCAAATCAGAGCCTGTGAACCAATGGTATTCCTCTACGGAGTGGTGGAAATGCGGATAGCCGTCCACGGCTTCGTTTAGTATTACATCAAAGCCCATGATGTGTCGCGAGCCCTTCATGCTCTGGTTTCCTCGGAAATATGCTCTTGGCGATGCGATATGGTCGCCCCACTCATGATGCTCTTTTGGTATGGTATAGATGAATTCGTCAAATTGGCTCATTGGACACCCCTTTAGTTGAATGATAGATCCTGATATAGAACGGCGCCGTAGGCATTGAAGACAATTTCGCCCAAATCCTTGGAATACGCCGACGAACCGACCGGATCGCAGAGTCCGAACCATGGGTTTTGAGCCGTGAAGAGCTTCAGCATTTCAAAGAGGGCGTCGCTGCGAATCTGTGGAGTCGCGCCACCCAATGCCACCGAACCGAGCTCCATATATTCTTCGACGCCGTCCCATGCGCCGGGAGCGCTGATGATCGTTGAAAAAGCGACGTACGCATACATGACATCAGCCACCATGTAAGTTGGGGCGGCGCTTGCCGACAGACAGATGTCATATGAAGTGGGATCGGTTCTGTAGAGCGACCTGAGGGTGGCTTGGTCATAGTTCAAGATGGTCACGGAGACGCCAATGTCTTTGAGGTTCGCCTGGATGATTTCGGCCATCGTGACGTATGAAGGGTCGCCGTTTGTCATGACACGGACGTCCTTCCCGGTCAGGCCGGAGCTGTCCGCATACTGTTTTGCCAGATCAACGTTGTAACCGATTGAATATGAATCGCCCAAGTTGCTGAATCGTTGCTCAAAGTCGATGTTGCCCTTTGAGACCGGCATGACCGACACTTCCGCATAGCCATTGTATACGAGGTTCACGATCGCATTTCTATCGATTGCCAAACACACCGCGAGGCGCGCGTCGGCATCATGGAACGGGCTCTGGGCATCCGTGTTGAACAAGGCCATTGTCCCCGTGCCGCTAGGCCTTGTGTATACATTATATCCGGGCAAGGTCTTTATGTACTCGATGTCTGCGGACGGAACTGTTGCGATATCGACCATTCCTGTCACAAGCGCGTTAACTATCTGCGCTGGTTCGGAAATGTGCCTGAAAACCATATTCGGTATCGCCGGCTTCTTGCCCCAGTAATCGTCTCTCGCGGCCAGGCGGATATAGCTGTTTACAACATACTCCGTCACAATGTAGGGACCAGTTCCTACGGGGTTGACCGCTGCTTCCAATGGGTCATATGTTTTTGAGTCCGTGATGAGCGTCGTGCTGAGCATGGGCATCTGCGCGACGTTATACTCCGTAAGGCGCAGATCGAGGGTGTAGTCGTCGATGACGCTGGAATTGTCCAGGTCGAGGGACTGCGTTTGTAGCGCGCGGTTCGGGGTGTCACGCCACAGCTTCAAAGTGAAGAGGATGTCGTCCGCTGTCAGCGTGTTTCCGTTGGAGAATTTAACACCTTCTCTGACATGGATTATCCATTGGGTCGGGCTGACCTCATCGAGGCCCGTCGCGAGGACCCACTCATATTCCATGCCTTCCATCAACCGCCACATCGGTTCCATGTATACGCTGGGGACGCCCGCTGATCCGCCTGACATGTTGACGGCATCGAGCGTTCCCGTATCTCCGGAGAATACGATGTTTATGGTGTCCTTTCCGGATGTGCTGCCGGTATTGTCTGTATTTGAGTTGTCGGTATTGGTATCGTTGGTGTTGCTGCTACTGTTATTGTTGGTGTTGGTGCTGCTGTTATCGTTGGTGTTGGTGCCGCTGTCGTTGGTGCTGCTGCTGTTGTTGTTGCTGGCGTCGTTGTTGTTGTTTGTGTTTGCGTCGTTGTTTTTGTTGCATGCTGCTATTGAAAACAACATGACAACACAGAGAAGAGTGGCGATGATTTTGATTTTTTTCATTGGTTCCTCCTATCGGTATTGTTTCTCGTGGGCCTCTTTGATGTGCGTTTATAACCTGAAAATGCTCTTTAATGAAGTAACGCGACACAGTGCCTATCGGTCGTCAGTGTCGCGTGACATCTCCTATGAACCAGACTTTTGCATCTATCTTTTCCTTTACGAAATCCATCAACGTCTGAAATGCTTTTTTATTCGGCAGCGTATTATTCCAGATAAGGTTGATGATGA
Source organism: Oscillospiraceae bacterium (assembly GCA_009776905.1). Classification (GTDB taxonomy): domain Bacteria; phylum Bacillota; class Clostridia; order Oscillospirales; family Oscillospiraceae; genus WRMH01. Next base: position 6,843 of record WRMX01000046.1, on the reverse strand, counting down.
ATGGCTTTTTCGGTTTAAACGGAATCGCCGCAACTCCTTCCCATCCATCCGTGACTTCATATGGCAGCACGGAATAAATATCGCCATGTTCCACCGCCATCCTCATGACATCCGCCTGCATGACGAAAATGACGGGGTTCTCGATGATGCCGTCGCCGCCCGTATAGGGCATGACCATAGGCAGATCCGTTATTGAGTCATAATCGACCCATGGACAGTCGGCATATTTGCTCGTTGCGGACGCGCAAAAAACAAGCTCGGATTCATATAACTTGATCGCGCTGAGCGATGGCGAATCCTCCACTCTCCTCGGCGAGATAACAAAATCGACATCGCCGTTGATGATCGCATCCAGCGACTCCTGCGCCGGCATCTCGGAAACGAATAGTTTGAGATCCTTGTGTCTCTCTTTCAATGGGAAGTATATGCTTGTGAAGAACCATCTGATACTCGTCGGCGCGACGCCGATGCGGAGAAAGTGGCTTCCTCCCGGAGAGTCGGATTCATGCACACGTTCGCAGAGCTGGCTGTATGAGTTCATATATCCCTCGATAAACTTTCTGATTGAGTTGCCTTGTTCCGTTATTCTGATGCCCGTGCTTGTTCTGACAAACAGCGAAACGCCAAACTCTTCCTCTAGCTCGCGCAGAACCTTTGAGACGACGGGTCTGGACACGTATAGCTGCTCTGCTGCTTTTGTCACATTTCCGCATTCGCAAACCGCTATGAAGTATTGCATTTGCCTTTGTGTCATTGTGCATCATCCCTATCTTCCTGTCTTTGAGGTTTTTGCATGGGCACTCGCTTAAGATTGCCGGTTTCGGTGGAGATAACGATATATTGGTTAATTTTAACAAAACTATTCAGCTCGTGGAAGTATTTTTTTGGTTACATCTGTAGCGGTTCTATTTCACATATTATGTATCAACCAATCCCGCGATGCCGGAAACAAAATAAACGTCTGCTGGGCTCTAGGTTTTGATAACAGTGGCGTGGACGAATGCAAGAATATTATCCCGTTATCGATGTTTATATTTACAATCTACGTACCTTGCTGTATTATAAAAAAGAAATAGACATGCTACGAGGTGCAGTTTGATGGGACGATATCTAGAATTTGCGGGGCTAAGCAAAACGTTTCCCGGCGTCCGGGCTTTGGACAATGTGAGTTTTCGCGCCGATGGCGGCAAAGTGACAGCGCTGATGGGCGAAAACGGCGCCGGAAAAAGCACGTTGCTCAAGATACTTAGCGGTGACCTGCAGCCGGATAGCGGCCTTATAAATATCGATGGCGAAACAAAAAAAATCGCTTCTCCGTATCAATCGCTGAAGACCGGCATTAGCGTTATCTACCAGGAGAGGCAATTAGTGGCCTCGCTAAGTGTCATGGAGAATATTTTTCTTGAAGATATGCCGGGAAATAGACTGGGAATCGTNAAAACCGCGGAATTACGGCGCAGGACNCAAGACATCATTGACTTGTTCGGGCTGCCGATACGCCCTACGGACATAGTCGGGCAGCTGCAAGTGGCATATCAGCAGATGGTCGAAATCATGAAGGCTTACCGTCGCGATTCAGATATCATCGCGTTCGATGAGCCAACTGCTTCGCTGACGGATAAAGAGATAGAGATATTGTTCAAGATAATTGGGCAATTGAAACAGCAAGGCAAAGTCATATTATACGTTTCGCATCGAATCGCTGAAATATTCCAGATATCTGACGAGATCGTGGTGTTGAAAGACGGCCTGCTTGCCAAGACGCTCAAGACGCAGGAAACCTCCGAGCCGGAGCTTGTACGTGCGATGGTCGGGCGCGACATCGGGGACACGTACTCCAACTTGAGGAGGAACGACGCATTTGGCGAAGTCTTGCTTGAAGTAAAAAACCTTGTGACTGGAGCAATTCGTGATGTTAGTTTTGAACTCAGGCGCGGTGAGGTACTGGGATTTGCCGGGCTTGTCGGCGCGGGAAGGACTGAGGTTGCGCTTGCTATCTATGGAATCGACCCGATAATTTCCGGCGAGATCAGGCTTAATGGACAAGCGGTACGGTTCAAATCGCCTAGAGACGCGATTGATAGGGGCATCATGCTCTGTCCTGAAGACCGGAAAGAACAGGGGCTTGTTGTCCAGCGTTCGGTACGCGAAAATATATCTATTCCGGTGCTGTCCAAATTGAAAAAAGGTTTGTTCCTCGACAACAAATCGGAGGTCGCGCTCGCAAAAGAAGCGGTCAGAAAATACTCAATAAAGACGCCAACGGTGGAGAAATTGCTGCTGGAGCTTTCAGGGGGAAACCAGCAAAAGACTATACTTGGCAGGTGGACCTCCGAAAAAATTGCGACAGAGATTCTTATTCTCGACGAGCCTACCAAGGGCATTGATGTAGGCACGAAGTCAGAGGTGTACCAGATGGTTTGCGATTTTGCCAAGCAGGGCATCGGCGTTATATTCATATCGTCGGAGTTGACCGAAGTGCTCAACGTGAGCGATAACATAATTGTAATGCACAACGGACGCATAACCGGCCGCTTGACAAGGGAAGAGGCCACCGAGGAGCGCGTCCTGGCATTGGCGATGGCCTAGCGGGAGGGTATGATGCAGAACGGTATTAGCAGATTTATTAAATCGAAAGCTTTTTCTTTGGTGTTGCTCCTTGCATTGGTCGTGGTATTTTTCCAATTCGCGTCACAAGGGCATTCTTTTCTGAGCGCGGTGAATATCAGAAGCATTCTTGATTCAATGGTGCTGTACATTTTGTTCTCCGTAGGCGCATGCCTGCTGCTGATTTCGGGCCATATCGATCTGTCGCCTGGTTTTATCGGCGTGTTCTCAGGCATCTTGCTGGGGACAATGCTGGTGGGCGGCGTGCCGTGGTTTATCGCGATTCCAATCTGCATTGTCGCCGGAGCGGCGTTCGGCCTGTTCAATGCTTTTTTGATATATAAGCTCGGGCTTCAGGGATTTATCGCCACGCTTGCGACCGGGTCATTTATCGCGCAGGGGCTTGCGGAGGTCGTTTCGGGCGGGCGGATCGTGGTAATCTCGGACCCTGCCATCATTTGGATTGGCACAGGCAGGATATTCGGAGAGATCCCGATAGCGATAATCATATCTCTTGTTCTGATGATCGTCTTTGGCGTTGTTTTGTCTAAGACAAAGTTTGGCAGGGGCATATATATGTGCGGCGGCAACAAGACCGCTGCGCTTTTTGCGGGGTTGAATCCCGGCAGATTGGCATATGTCCTTTTTGCGCTAAGCGGCGCATTCGGCGCGCTGGCGGGGATCATCTATTCCGGTAGGATGCTTATCGCGAACTTCACAAGCACTTCCGGATATGCATTCCCTGCTATTACAGCGGCGATTCTTGGCGGAATCTCGTTTGGGGGGGGCGCAGGCAATATGCTCGGATGCTTCCTTGGTCTGCTCATCATAAACAGCTTTAACAACGGATTGCTGATTATTGGCGTGACGCCATACTGGCAATCGGTATTCTCCGGCGTTTTGCTGTTGCTTGCCTTGACGATCGATTACTTCTCCATCAAAAACAAGATGAAGACTAAATCGGCATAGGGGAGACTGGTCTGCAGAACTGGATAACAGGGGACGTGCGCTGCGCTGTTCATTTTGGTTGAGCTTTCGCAAGAGAGGAATGGTCATGAGTATGCAAAAAAATAGCCTCCTTAAAAGGATTACCGGCAATAAGTCATTTACGCTTGTCGCCGTCTGGATTGCCGTGCTGGTTGTGTTCACGATTATCAATAAAAACTATATTTCGCCGAGGAACATCAAGAATATGTTCAACACGGCGTTCAATGTAGGGATGCTTTCAATCGGCATTTCATGCCTTCTGATAAGCGGGGTGATTGATCTATCCACCGGGTATACCGCCATGGTTGGAGGAATTGTCGTGGCGATCTTTCTGCAGGCTAACATGCCCTGGCTTCCGGCGCTCATTATTGCAGTGGTTTTGGGTTCGGTTGTTGGCCTTGTAAACTCGTTTTTTGTGAATTGCCTAAATTTCCCTCCTTTCATATCGACGCTCGCGGTAGGCACGGCTATAAACGGGGTGGGGCTATTGATCACAAAGTCGCAAATACTGCCTATCAACAATGCGAGCTTCTGGGAGCTGGGGTCATATAGCATTTTTGACGTTATACCTCTGCCATTTCTTTTTACCGTCATCCTTATGGTCATTTATAGTTTGATTCTGCAAAAAACGCGGATCGGCAGGAGGGTATACATCGTTGGGGGAAACCATCAAGCGGCGCGGTTAGCCGGAATCAATCCAAAGAAGATTACGACCGTTTTGTTCATCAACAATAGCTGCATTGCGTGCCTCGTCGGCGCATTGGTGTCGGCACGCATGCATATGGGTTCACCGTCATCAAACATAGGTTCGGATCTCGATGCAATTACTGCGTCGGTGCTTGGCGGGGTCTCCTTTTTGGGAGGCGCGGGCGGGATGTTCGGCGCTTTTGTCGGCGTCATGCTTCTGACATGCTTTAAGAACGGGCTTGTCTTGATCGGGCTGGGCACGTTTTACCAGACTATCGCGACGGGTATTCTTTTGATCGCGGCCATGGCCATAGACCATTTCCGAAGCACCGGGCGGAGGACAAGGGCGCCCGCTGCCTGATTGTCCGAATTTGCCGGTTCCGCCGTAAAGCGAATTGGCAAAAGCGACGTAAACCCCTTGGCTTTCGCCATGGGGAGTGTCAACCGGAACACTCGGCGTCCGTGTTATGGAGCGGAGCCTCACATTATAGGACATCCTCACATTATAGGACAGCGCCGCAGCCAAACTGGCTGCGGCGCCGCTTTAGGTGCGCCCGGCATGGGCGAAATTATCCTGTTTTCGGAGCAAGCCTCCGATGATTGCTCGAGCACGCCTCCGATGATTACTCGAGCAAGGCGAGCCGGATTGCCGATATCTGTTGCACCTGACACTCCCCATGGCTAAAGCCAGGGGATTTACGTCGCTTTTCTTAAGGCGCTTTTGGCAGTTCCGTTCCGTTCTCAATAGCCGATAGATATGCTTGTACGTAGTCGTCATATGTGAAGTAATTGTTCACCGTAAGGATTGTGGACTGGACTACCACGACAGGATACTCCTGATTCGGATCTTTCCACTCCGGCCATAATGTCTCCGGTGTGGCACGGCCGTCAAGCATGGCAATGATCCCGCAAACCAACGGCTCGGCGTATATTTCCATTGAATAGTATATGCCGGCTTTATAGCATCCGGTTTCGGTATTGCTTAGCCAGCTGTCCATGAGGAGATTGGCGCCGCTCGATATGGCGAGCGTGTTGGCGGTCAAACCGGCAGCGTCTATTGCACGTGAAGCGCCTTGCACTACGTCTTCTATCGACCCAACGACAAACCAGTACTCAATCTCGGGATGGGCGGCGAGGAACGGGGCGACTGAATCATAGCCGGCGTTTGCGTCAAATCCAAAGTTGACCGTGTCAACCTCGAAGGCGTTGGCCGCTGCTTCCGGATAATCTTCCTGGAAGTTGCTGATGCAGAAGTCGCTGGCCAGTTTTAAGACCGGCACGACATATTGCGAGGTGCTGATCAGGCCGAGTTTCGATGTGTCGATGTCCCCAAGGTAGCTTTTATAGTTTTCCCTGAGCCAATTTGTCATGAGATCTGCTTGATACTTGATGCCGAGTGAATTCTGCGGCCATATCGGATCGCCGTTCATGTCAAGGAGAGGAACGAATCCGGGCAGCCATGTAATGCCGTACTCTTGCGCGGCTTGCTTAACCCGGTCAGCGTACGACGCGTCAGGGTTCAGGACCATGCCTGTATACCCTTGTTGGGAGAGCACGCCCATCGTGTTGATGAACGCATCGGCGTTGCTGTCCGCGTCATATGAGGTGTATGTAAAGTTGACGCGTGCGCTCCATTTCTGCAATGCGCCGTCCAGAAGGTCGGCCGTCGCGGAGGCTCTGTCGTATAGGAACGCTATTTTATATGGGTCGCGGGCAAACCAGTCAACATCGTCCGTATACCAGCCGAGGTTCTCACGGGATGGGGCTGCGCTGACATTTGGCTCATTGACGGACGGACCTGTGCCGGCGGGCTCGCCTGGGGGAGTGCTGACCGCTGAATCGTTGGAAGCGCCTTCCGATGAGCCGTTTGAATCAGTTGGCTTATCCGATGCTGTGTTTGTGTTTGTGTTCGTGTTTGTGTTTGTGTTTGTGTTTTCGGATTCTTTTGAGCATGCGAAGAGCGTGGCTGCGAGGAGAAGCGCTAACAGAATTGCTATTGACTTTTTCATTTTTACCTCCGGTTGTTCCCAATATGATTTTTTTCGTCATGAGCGCAGCCCATGATGATGCCTTGGCGATAATGGTAATTCGCTTTCATATGCGTTGTTAATCGCCGACAAAACATTATATCTCAAATGCGACTGACTGTAAACAGTTCTTGAAAGGTAAAAGATAAAAATGTTGTTGACAAGGGGCGGGGTTGGGGGCTATAATCCCTTTACGCGATAGTTGCATGTAGCGGGATTGTGTAATGGTAGCACGACAGACTCTGACTCTGTTTGTGAGGGTTCGAATCCTTCTCCCGCTGCCAAACCTTAAAAAAATCCGAACTCTCGAACCGATCTGGAAATCATCGGTGAGAGTGTCGGGTTTTTGTTTTTGTTGGAATGATAATTAATGGATGCGCTGATCTTCGCCGTTGTTGACGCCGTTGTTGATGCTTTTTGGCAACAAGATTTCTCTAATTTTTCATGCAGTCACAATATCAAACATATCTCTTGCATATGCTTTCATGTCTGATGGTTTGGTCATATTGTACTTCGTTTTGATTCCAGAGAAATA
>WRMX01000045.1 GCA_009776905.1 Oscillospiraceae bacterium | reverse complement strand
AAAACGCTATGTCATAGCTCGGACAAAAGATGAGCTCATTCACGCCTTTATGTATTTCTCAGAACTTGCCCACGAGCCTCCAATAGTCCAAGAATATCTACCGGGCTCCGGTTATGGCTGTTCGGTCCTGGCAAAAAGAGGCGAAATCATCAGGAGCATCTGCCATCGTCGTATACGCGAATACCCCGTGTCGGGCGGCCCTTCGACATGCTGCGACGTAATATCGGCGCCGCATCTGGAAGCGATGGCTGAGCAGATTGCGCGCGCCATCGGCCTGAACGGGCCGGCTATGTTCGAGTTTAAGGACGATGCCGACGGCCATCCGCGCTTGCTTGAATGCAACCCGCGCGTTTGGGGCAGCTACCCCCTCACCCGCGTTTCCAAAAGCGGCTTTTCCTATGCATGGTTCGTTTTGTCATACAACGCTGCCAATCCTGATGCGCTCCTCCCGCTCCCGCAACGGCCTGAGATAATGAAGCGCAGAATGGTTTTTTTCCCTTCCGATTTCGCGGCTGCAAAAGGTTATCTCCGCAGCGGCAATAAGAAGCTCGCGCTCGGAGCGGTCGCGGATTTTTTGAATCCGAGCGTCAAGGACGGCCTCTTTGAATGGCGCGACATGCGCCCGGCTTTCAGCTATTGGCGCTCCCTGACAAAACGCTGAATGCCACAACAGGTCACGGAAACCATTCCTTATTTATATGTAGGGGCGATTATCAATCGCCTAAGATTGTTCGATAATCGTCCGCAAATTGGCATGTAGGGGCGATTATCAATCGCCAAAGACTGTTCGATAATCGTCCGCAAATTGGCATGTAGGGGCGATTATCAATCGCCAAAGATTGTTCGATAATCGTCCGCAAATTGGCATGTAGGGGTGAGGCTTGCCTCGACCGATTTCAGGTGAAATAGGAAATATACCATGCAAACAGACGAAACAATCCGAATGCGCATCGACCTCCACACCCATACGCGCCTCTCCAACGACGGGCGCTCCACTATGGAGGAGCTTGCGGCCGCTGCCTCGGCAAAGGCGCTTGATGCGCTCGTCATCACTGACCACAACGCTTGCGCGCTCGATGCGCCCGTTCGCATCGGCGATGTGTGGCTGTTCCCAGGCTGCGAAATATCTACCGATGCGGGGCATATACTCGGGCTGTTCCTCGATAAAATGCCCGACATAGCCGCACTGCGCTCAAACGGGCTGCCAAAGGCCGCCGACGCAGTCGCAATGCTGAAAGACTGCGGAGCCGTCACGGTGTTGGCGCATCCGTTCGCGAATAAGAGCGCCCTGCTCAACGCGTCGGCCGATTCTGTCGAGTCCGCAAAAACAGACACGCCGGTCGATTGCGTTGAGAGCGTCAAGACGACCACGACGGCCGATTCAGTCAAGAGAGCTAATACGACCACGTCGGCCGATTCAGTCAAGAGCGCTAATACGGCCACGCCGGCCGAGTGCATTGAGTCCGCAAACGCCAGGGCATACTTCAAAAATACGGATGCCAATGCACAAGCCGGCGCGCTAGCCTTTTCCCTCGCACGTCCGCAAACGGGCGGCAGCGATGCGCATTGCGCAAAAGAAGTCGGCAACGCTTATGCTCTCATCGACGCGTCCGATGCCTCTATGAATGCCCTGCGCGAGGCGATTCTCAACGGTAGCTGCGTTCCGGTCATCGAGCGGAACACCCCCCGCCGCCTAAAGGGCTTTTCCCAGTTCCGCCAATCCTGCCTCAGCCGCAACCCATTGCGGATTCTCAAAGGTATGGCATATATCGGGTATTGTATAGTCCTCGATATAATACGTAGGCCGCCCCGCCCGAACGTGTCCTCGAAAGCATAATCAAAACGAAAACCTTACAAGGAGCAACTTGCAAAATGAGCATATACGGCAAATTGATGAAGACAGCGCGCGCTGCGAAACATAAGCTAACGGCAATCAATGCAAAACCTGTATATATCTCCCCCGTCAGACGCATTGGCCATGTAGCGACGAAGCAGCGGGTGTGCGCCATGACGTTCGACGACGGCCCCTGCCTGATGCCGCCATCAGAGAAGCCCGGCGGCGATGCTCTGACGCTCGAGCTTCTACGCACATTGGAAGAATACAACGCATTTGGCACATTCGACGTCGTCGGAGACACGTCGTGCAATTATCCCGACAAAGCCGGCCGCAGTGGGACGGCTGCCTGGGGCGGCATCAAATACGACCATTACCCCGACATCGGGCAGGATTCGCTCGGCGGCGCGGCTCATACGCAAGACATCGTACGCAGAATAATAAATGGCGGACATGCCATCACGAACCACGGCTTCGCGCATATCCTCTTTGGGCGAAAAAATCTCGTGTATGAAGGCAGGGCTTATTCTCAAAACATCGACGAGGTCATTAACGACCTGCGGCGCCTCCATGAGCTCATCCTCGAACAGCATGGATATGAAATGAAATTCGCCCGCCCCGCGCATTATGTCGACTCCATTCCCGATGGCTTCAACAGCTATGATGCCTATGCCGCAATGGGCTACACGTATATGGCCGCGGATTTTGACGGCGCCGGATGGCTGCCGCTTTCCACATATAAAGATGAAGTCGATGCGATGGTGCTGCCGATCAAGCACGCGCTGGAAGCGAACCCCGATTCCCTCTGCGGGCAGCTCATATTTCAAAAAGACGGGTTCAACATGGCGCGAAGGACGCCCGTTGCCGATGGATTGCCGCAGCAGCTCGAATTGCTTGCGAAATATGGGTACAAGGTCGTCACTGTACCGGATTTGCTCGAAATGTCTCCGTTTTCCGATGTCGGCGAGGACGATCCCTGCGGCATTTCTGCGCGGGCGCTCCTCGGCAGCGACATCAGCCCCGCTTATCGAGATAATTCGCTCCATCCGCAGAGCATATGCACCGGCGGTGAATTATATATGATGCTTTCCGGAAAAGAAGCGGTCCTTAGCCGCGTCAAAGGGAAAAAGCCCATTGCGCGGCATGAACACCCATACGCAGCGGCTGCCGCGCTTTGCGGGGTTAATGATCCCTCGAACGCGCAGCTTGATTCGCCTCTCACGGCCGCAGAGCTGGACCGTTGCTGCATCGAGCGCTTTGGAGCTTCTTCCGGGCTTTCGGGCAACGCGCTCCCTCGCTATGATGTCATCGCGGCACTGTCAAACTGTTAGCGAAGAATCTTTTCCCCGCCCGCGCTCAAATCAACCCCAACAAAAGGAGAGATCGCAATGGCCAGAGAAGTCGGCATGATCACCAATAACAGCGCCCAAGAAATCAGCGCGGCCAAAAAACTGCTCATTAAGCTTCATCTCAGCAAGCCCCCGCCGGACGACAAACAGTTGACGCCATGGAACCTCAGGCAAAAGGCCCTCGCAATGCGAGCGGCCAAACAGCAAAGCAGTTTCTATGCGCAACGCGTCGGATACTTAATTCTCGACCTGCAGGAAATGTGGGAAAATGACATTCAAACATCGTTGATAGAAAGCTATGAAGAAACAAAAACCGCGATGGAAGAGTTTACGAACGTCGTCGACGACTTCGCATCCTTGCTGGAAGCGGCCGCGCAGGAACTCTCTGGCAAAACTGTCGAAAAAGACAAAGCCTCGATATTCGCTACCGATGATTTCGGTCCCATCACGATAACTCTGTCGGACATTCCATATCTAAAACATTCCAGAATCCGCATGAAAGCTCCCGACCAATACTACCTCATGACGCAGGAAGGCGTCTCGACGGAAGTCCTCGAATCCAGAAAAAGTTCTGAATATTTATACAACATATACTCAGACCACGTGGAGCTTGTGAAATACATCGGATACAAGAAGGAAGTCGATATACCTGCGGAGCTCGACGGGCTGCCGGTCACGCACATCGGTATGAATTGCTTCGCGCTGGCATGGGACATCCGCATTTCAGACGTGAAAATTCCGGAAACCGTGACTACAATTTACCACTGCGCGTTCAGGGGCTGCAGGGTCATTAAAACGCTAGACCTCCCCTCCTCGCTCAAATACATCGGCAACTACGCCTTCGGATTCCTGACGAGCCTCGAGGCCCTGCATATCCCGGAAAACGTAGTCGCCCTCGGGTATGGCGCGTTCCGCAACTGCACGAACTTATTTTCCGTCACGATCCCCGACAGCACCATCAAGATCGGCAGCGACTGCTTCTATCGTTGCAAGGAGCTGAGGACGGTCGAGATCAGCAACAGCGTCATTGACATTGAAGGCTGGGCGTTCCGTCTGTGCGACAATCTGGAGTCAGTCACGATAGGCAGCAATGTCGTCAACATCGGCGACAGCGTCTTTTATGACTGCATCTGTCTGAAGTCCGTCGATGTTCCGGATTCCGTCGAACAAATCGGCGACACGGCGTTTTATTCCCGCAGGGGAATCACGCTCGAATGCTCCGAGGGTTCCTACGCGGAGCAATACGCAAAAGACAACAGGCTAAAATACATAGTTTCATAATATTGAGGTATCCACATGCAACACATAACAGACCCAAAATCCGGCAACGAACTCTCCGTCCTCGGCCTCGGCTGCATGCGCTTCCCCCGCGACCGCGAACAAACCGAAAAGCTGGTCGTCGAAGCCGTGGCCGGAGGCATCAACTATTTCGACACTGCGTACATATACGGCAACAGCGAAGTCAAACTCGGCGCCGCCCTGAAGAAGCACAACTTGCGCTCCGCAATATATCTCGCGACGAAGCTGCCGCACCAAAAATGCAAAACAAAGGAAGACTTTGAGCGCATCTTCAACGAACAGCTGCAAAGGCTCGAGACCGACTACATAGATTACTACCTCATCCATAACCTCACGGATGTCGCCTCTTGGAACAGGCTCCGCGAGATTGGGATCGAGAGCTGGATCGGCGAGAAAAAAAGCAGCGGGCAAGTGCGGCAAATCGGCTTTTCATTCCACGGCTCCCAAAGCTCTTTCATGGAATTGCTTGATATATATGACTGGGACTTTTGCCAGATTCAATACAACTACATGGACGAGAACTATCAGGCCGGCCGCGCGGGGCTTAAAAGGGCGCATGAAAAAGGCCTGCCCGTGATAATCATGGAGCCGCTGCTCGGCGGCAAGCTGGCCACGGGACTGCCCGCTAAGGCGCTGAAAATACTCAGAGATGCCGATGCAAACCGCTCCCCTGCCTCATGGGCGCTCCGCTGGCTCTGGGACCAGCCCGAGGTCTCCGTCGTCCTGTCCGGTATGAACAGCTTGGAGCAGCTCTCAGACAATCTGATCACGGCAAGCGAAGCGCGTCCAGGCATGCTCGCGCCGGAGGAATCTGCCGTTTTCGCGCCTGTCGTCGAGACGCTCCGCGAATCATATAAGGTCCCCTGCACAGGCTGCAACTATTGCATGCCCTGCCCGCACGGCGTCAACATTCCGGGCTGCTTTTCTTCATATAACGCGAGATACGCGCTGGGCTTCGTGGCCGGTTTCACCCAATATGTCACCAGCGCCAATGTTAACGACAAGGACAAAAAGTCCATCGCTAGCAAATGCGTCAAATGCGGCGCGTGCGAAAAGCTATGCCCGCAGCATATCAAAATAATCGATTCGCTGGCCGCCGTAAAGCGCAAGATGGAGCCTTGGTGGTTCAGCCCCATACTCTGGCTTGTGAGAAAAATCATGTCGTGATCCAATAATTGCATAGCAATACAAGGAAAACAGGCGCATTGCGCCTGTTTTCCTTGTATCGCTCTTGTGCATCCGTCAGGTACTATTCGTCGCTGCAAGGCATCTCCCATGCATTGTGATCCGTGTGTAACAAATGGTGCGACAGCTCGCCGAGCGGCTCCTTCAAGAAATCGTCATAAAGAGCCTTGACATCCATGTTGTCGTGCGAATACCTGATCTCGCTCTCGCGGTCGAGGCGCCAGAGCACGTCCCCGCGCTCCGCCGCAAGCTCGGCCCCCATGTCTATCGGCTGCCCTCCGCCGCCGGAGCAGCCGCCGGGGCACGCCATAATCTCAACGAAATCATATGAAGCCTCGCCCTTGCGCACCATTTCGATGAGCCGCTGCGCGTTTGCAAGGCCGGAAATTATCGCAATGCGGACATCGCCCGTGCCCGGAATGCTGATCATCGCTTCCCTCCAGCCGTCCATGACCGTCACAAGGGAAAAAGCATCGGGGTCGATGTTGTTGCCGGTCAGCAGGAAATAGGCGCTGCGCAACGCGGCCACCATTACGCCGCCGCTGGCTCCGAAGATCACGGCAGCGCCGGTGCTGCTCCCTAAAGGTGAATCAAACTCTTCTTCCGGCAAAAGCTCCGGAATCATCCCCTGTGTGTGCAGCATCTTTGAAAACTCGCGCGTCGTGATTACGACGTCGACGTCCGGGTCCCCGCAAGCGTCGTTCATCGTGGGCAGGTCGCACTCGCTCTTTTTCGACGAGCACGGCATGACGGAAACGCAGAATATTTTGTGAGGATCGACTCCGATCTTCTTGGCAAAAAAGCTCTTCGTCACGGCCCCGAACATCTGCTGAGGGCTCTTGGCGGTCGAAAGGTTGGCAGTCATGTCAGGGTAGTGGGCTTTAAGGAAGCGCACCCAGCCGGGGCAGCAGGATGTGAACATCGGCCACCGATGGTTGTCGGCATTGGTAAGCCGCTTGATGAATTCGGTACCCTCCTCTATGACTGTCAAGTCGGCCGCGAAGCTCGTGTCGAAAACATAATTAAACCCAAGCCGGCGCAACGCAGCAGCCATGCGCTTTGGCGTCGCGGTCTCGCGATTGACGCCGAATGACTCGGCCCATGCAGTGCGGACGGCTGGCGCCACCTGCACGACGGTCACGATGTCGGGATCGTCGATGGCCGCAAACACGCGCTCCGTGTCGTCCCTGGCGAACAAAGCGCCAACGGGGCAATGGGTTATGCACTGCCCGCAATACGTGCAGTCCGCCTCGTCAAGAGTCCTGTTCTTGGAAACATTGACGGCTGTGCGGCTCCCCGTACCGGAAACGTCCCAAACATGCACGGCCTGGATCTTGTCGCAGACCTGGACGCACCGCATGCACTTGATGCACTTGCTCTCCGCGCGAATAAGCGGAGAGTTCTTATCCCAACGATCCTCAGGGAGCCTCGGGACATATGGCGCATAGAGCACGTTGAGGTTCGCGGCCAGCGACTGCAGGCCGCAGTTGCCGTTTCGCGTGCAAGTAGGGCAGCGGCTGTCGTGCTGGGACAAGAGGAGCTGCACGTTCGTGCGTCTCGCCTTGCGTGCGCGTGAGCTGTTCGTGAAGATCACCATGCCCTCCTCGACGGGGGTGTTGCACGCGGCGGCCAATCGGTCGACGCCCTCGACCTCCACGACGCAAACGCGGCAAGCGCCAATCTGGTTGATATCTTTGAGATAGCACAAATGCGGAATGGCTATGCCTGCGGCATATGCAGCCTCGAGAATGGTCGCGCCATCGGCAGCCTCGATAATCTTGTCGTTAATAGTCAGTTTTACCATTTGTTGTTCCTCCCGCCTCTGAAAACTCCGTAACCGAAATGGTCACAGCGCAGGCAGCGGGCCGATTCGATCTCCGCGCCTTCCCTTGTCATGCCGCATTCGATGCCCACGAAATCGTCTTTCCTGTCGCCGGCTTCGCGCTCCGTGGTGTTGACGCGCCCGCGTGCCGGCTTGCTGGCCATTATTACGGGCGGGATGTCTACATCGACGCTTATCGTGTGGTTAAAACCAAGGAACTCGTCGATGTTCGCCGCAGCGACCTTCCCCGCAGCAATCGCGCGGATCGCGGTCGCAGGTCCCGTCGCGCAGTCGCCCCCCGCAAAGACCTTGCTGTTGGAAACGATCTGGCCGTTCGACATAGCTTCGATGGTACCGCTATCTATGGGTATGCCCGCCCTTGCATAGATATCGGTCTCTACCTTCTGCCCCATTGCCAGGACGATGATGTCAGCTTCGATCCTCTCCTCCGGGAGGTCCGCATCGACAGGCCTCGGACGCCTGTCCGGACCGATCATGCCGGGCAACTGCGGCTTGACCCGCAGCGCGATGGCGTTGCCGTCTGCGTCGCGCTCGATGCTGGACGGCAGCTTGAGAGTGATGAGCTCGACTCCCTCGGCGATGGCGCCCTCGACCTCCGCAGGAAGCGCGGTCATGTCCTCCTGGCGGCGCCTGTAAACGCAATATACCTTTTTTGCGCCCAAGCGCTGAGAAGTGCGCGCCGCATCCATCGCGACGTTCCCGCCGCCGATGACCGCGACGGTCTTGCCGGAAAGATCGGGCAGATCTCCGTCTCCGATGCCACGCAGCAGCTCGACCGCGGCGATGACGCCTTTCAAGTCCTCGCCTTCGAGGCGGGGCCTGCTGTCGTTCTGCGCGCCGATAGCAATGAAAATGCTGTCATAAGTTTCAAGAATTTCTTCCAAGGCGGCGTCCGCGCCAACGTCTACGCCGAGCTTGACGTCGATGCTGGTCTTCAAAATCGCTTCGATGTCGCGCTCCAGCATCTCCCTCGGGAAACGGTAAGCCGGAATGCCGTAGCGCAGCATCCCACCGAGCTGCTTGCGGCGCTCGAACACTGTGACGTCATGCCCCATGAGCTTAAGATAATATGCAGCCGAAAGCCCGCCGGGGCCTCCGCCAATAATAGCAATCCTCTTGCCTGTCGGCTCGGAACACTCAGGCGGATCGACAACGTTCGCGTTGTCGACGGCGTAGCGCTTCAAGGCGCGGATGTTGACAGCGTCGTCGATCATGTTGCGGCGGCACCGCCTCTCGCAAGGATGCTCGCAGACATAACCGCATGCAACGGGGAATGGGTTGTCTTTTCTGATCAAACGGATCGCGTCGTCGCATCGGTCTTGGTGGACGAGCGCGATATACCCCGGAATATCGACATTGGCGGGGCAGACGCAAACGCATGGCACGGGCACGTCGTGCCCGCCAAGGCAGCGGCGCTTTCCGACATGCTCTACAAAGTCGTCGTTGAAATTCTTGATCATGTCAAGAACCATGCGCGCCGATTCATAACCGATAGCGCAGTCGGCGCTGTCGGCAATCCCCGACGCAGTGCTTTCCAAAAGCTTCAGTGTCTCGTCGTCAGCGTTCCCATCGAGGATGTCCTCCAGGATGCCGGATAGCGTGCCGAGCCCGACGCGGCAGGGTACGCACTTCCCGCATGATTGGGCGAGGCAAAGCGTCGTGAAGCTGAGCACCAGGTCCACGGGGCATTGGCCGGGCGGGCTTGCCGCCATCCTACGCTCCATGTCCCGGTACAGCCCGTCCATCACGATGTACGCGTTGCTCTCAGTCATGATTTCAAATCTGCTCATATGCCGGTGATAATCCTCCGTTCCGCTGCATGGCCGCAGCATAATTATATTTGACATTCTCAACATGAAGCACCCGCCTCATGTGAAATTCCGTAAAATAGCCCCGCCGTGCCGTGTGAATTTCAGCAAAACAGCCCCGCCGTGCCGTGTGAATTTCCGTAAAATAGCCCCGCCGTGCCGTGTGAATTTCCGCAAAGTAGCCCCGCCGTGCCGTGTAGACCCATTTATAACCTGCACATATTGGCAGGTGGGNCGCTTCCTTCATGCTTCGCTGCTTCCAACATCCAAACCGCGACCGGCGCGGCCCGGGAGGCCTGCAATTCACAGGAAGAGATAGGCGTCCCATATTATAAATGTGGGTTTAAAAAGGCCTATCACGAGCAAGGCAGGGACTATATTAGGCGCGCCAACGCCGGAATATTATTACTATTATTATTATTATTATTATTATTATTATTATTATTATTATTATTCGTCGTCGTCTTCATCTACATCTTCGTCGTCGAAATCGTCATCATCAGAAAGACGCTGCGTAAACAAATCGTACGCAGCTTGCAGCTCGACCTCGTCATCGACGGTCGCAAAAACATCCTCGCCGTCCTGCGCCACGACCTTCAAAATGACCAAGCCGAAATCCTCATCATCCTCATCCATGTCCGCGGGGACGAACGCCATATATATCTCACCGCCAATTTCAGCGGTGTCAAGATGCTCTAATTCAAATTCGTTGCCGTCGTCATCCATAATAGTGACAAAGTCGTTTCCAAACTCGTCGCCCATCTGACCTTCCCCCAAATCGCCATATCATTGTGCCGTTGCGGCANCGCCGCAATAATAACGTAATAATATAGTAACGAGAGGAAAAAATCAACAACAATTTTTCGCAATAGGCGCACTTTCATACGATGATTTTGTATAATCTACAACTAACGTGGAATATGCCGAACCAAAACGATTAAGACTTATCGGTTATCTCAAAAACATCAACATTAAAAGTGCAAAAAAAATATTGAAGCCCACGGAATGCCGGCAAGCGCGTCATTCTGAGGGAACTAGCGACCGAAGAATCTTGTTTTACTGCATTATGTTAACTCAAATAGCTTCATTCCAGCGCGAGATCAATCATCAGGTACGAGTCTCTCTGGATTGGCGGGCTCGCTATGAACTTGACGCTCGACGAAAACAACGGGCCGTCGTATACAAACGTGTGGTATTCACCGTTTTCGCCGCATATGTCAGCGCCTCCCCGCTCGATCTCATCGACAACATCTTTCGTCAACGTTTTTCCGAGAAAGCTGTCGGAAACTCTTGCTGTATCGACGATTTTTATGACAGCCGAAAACCCGGCATCCAGAAACTCATAAACTACGGCTTTCCTTGGTTCGTCGCGCAATGGAAACCAAGCCTCCAGTCCCGTGTTCTCGCAGCGTTTGAGGCACCAATCGAAATGCCCCTCGATATCTATGTCGCCGAATATGCATACTTCCGCTCCCGCAGCCTTTGCTTCCATGAGCGCCGCTTCAAAATTTTCCGCATAGCTGTCGCCGGTCGTCTGAATCAACTTCAACGGTATTCGCAAAGAGTCCGAGACGCTCTGAAGCAGTTCCTCCGACATTCCGTGGAACCACGACCGGTCCGCGTCCGAATTATATGTCGTTATAAGGCCAATTGGCACGAGGCCCGCCTTGATAGCCCGGTGGACCGCAAGGATGCTGTCCTTTCCCCCACTGTATGACGCGACGAATTTCTTTCCCGATAAATCAATCATTCCGCTAACCTCCACGCTGTTAATCGTTTGGAATACATGAAGTGAACCTCGCCTCATTCACATGGAGGTTCCACCTACAAAATCCGGCATCTTCATGTTGGTCGCTTAGCGACTCTCAGCACAAACAATAATTAAGATACTATCAGTCACAAAGTTGTGCGCGCGAAGCCCTTACTTTATCAAACTGTATATCAAATCCATGTTCAACGATGCGCGGACAGTGTGTGCGATGAGATTGAACTGTTCCTCATATTCGGCGCTATTGCTGCTTGAGGAAAATTCTCCTGTATCGGCGCCGTCCGTACCTGTGCCACCAGTGCCACGTACGTCTGCCGCAGTGCCATCCCCGTCGAGCAACCCATCCTCTTCCGGCAGATCGACGCGAAAATATGGCACGACCCCCGCGACCGGCACCCCCGTTATTGACTCTATGATACCAACGCCATCGGCAAAATATTCAAGGTCGCCCTTGAAACGATTCACGATCGTCGCCTTGACGCAAGATCGCTCCTGCTCGTTGAAAAGCGCCATAGTCCCAAATAAAGAAGCGAACACGCCGCCTCTGTCAATGTCGGACACAAGCAGCACCGGCGCCCCGATGCTAAGCGCTACGCCCATGTTCACGATGTCGTTTTTGTTCAAATTCAGTTCGACAGGGCTGCCCGCGCCTTCTATGACTATGATCTCATATTGCGCCGCAAGGGATTCATATGCTTTCAGAATCTCCTGCATCAATGTCTCCTTGACCGCAGCAACGCCTCGGGAGCTCACGACATCATATGGCTTCCCGTTCAGCACGATCTGTGTTCCGTGTCCACCGGACAAGGGCTTTATGACAACAGGATTCATACGCGCGTCGGGAGGTATGCCTGCTGCGCGCGCCTGCAATACCTGTGATATTGCGATTTCTTCACCGCCGTCCAGAACAACGGTGTTCGACGTCATGTTCTGTGACTTGAAGGGCGCGACGCAATATCCGTCTTGCTTGAATATTCTGCACAGGGCGAGCGCAATTGTCGTCTTTCCCGCTCCGGACGAGGTCCCCTGGATCATAATCGGTTTTGCCATAATCGCCTCCTATATCAACGCAGACCGCAAAGCCTCGATGAGCTGCTTGTTTTCTTCTACATCAACGCAGACCGCAAAGCTTCGACGAGCCGCTTGTTTTTCTCCTACATCAACGCCGACCGCAAAGCCTCGACGAGCCGCTTGGTTTTCTCCTATATCAACGCTGACCGCAAAGCTTCGATGAGCCGCTTGTTTTTCTCCTCATCCAACACCGCGACCCTATAATAACCGGCTCCGAGACCCACATAATTCGAGCAATCTCTAATCAGTATTCCCCTCTCCAGCAAAGCGCCCGCAAGGCCGCTCCCGGAGGGGCAATAGAAAAATATGAAGTTCGCGGACGGAGGGTATACGACCATCCCAAGGCACATCAGCTCGCGCACCAAGAACTCCCGCTGCTCGACAATAAAATTGCGTGATTCATTGAGATAATCCGAAGCGTCGCGTAGCGATGCGATGCCTCCTGCCTGGGCGATGTTCGACACGGGCCAATCGGGGCCGCAAGAGCGCATTTTTTCGACGAAACCGATATCGCCGCAAACAGCATACCCGAGGCGCGCGCCCGGCATCGAAAATGTCTTTGTGAACGCTTTCAATACCACAATGTTACGATAGCCGTCGACAAGCGGAATTGCCGAGAATCTTGCATGGCCATCCACGAAATCCAAAAAGCATTCGTCAACCAAGAGCATCGCGCCGGCGGACCTGCACTCCTCCGCTATATTCTTGACAAGGCTCGCATCCATCAGGCTTCCGACAGGATTGTTCGGATTGCATACGAACACGGCATCCGGGGCAGCCGTCCGTATCGCCCCAATAATGCTCCCGTCGATAGCAAAGCCTTTTTCCTTTTCGAGATAATGGTATTCTATATCGGCGCCCGCTGCCCTCGCGGCCCGCTCATAATCGGAAAACGACGGCGCGGTGAGGAGGACTGTCGCGGGTCTGTGCGCCGCCGTATGTTTTTGAATTTCAACGTCGTCGCCAGAGCCTTTCGCAAGCCCCATTACTGCATATGCGAACCGAAAAATGATGTCGGATGCTCCCCCGCCGCATAAGACCTGCTCTCGTTCGACGCCCTCATGCTCTGCTATCTTGGCAGACAGCTCCAGGCTGCGCGAGTCGGGATATATCCCCGTCCGCTCGATCGCGTCGCGCATTGCGTCCCTTGCCTCATCTCTCATGCCCAGAGGGTTTATGTTCGTGGAGAAGTCAATCAATTCATCGTCCGCTACGCCGTATTCATCAAAAATATTGCCACCATGTACGGTTTTCACAGGAATTTTCTCCTTTTTGAGTTTTCACACGTTGTTTTATATTGAAATACATAATCAATTTATGATACAATGACCCAAATCAAAAATACAGGAGGACAAAATCGAATGAAAGACTTCTTCGGCGCGCCAATCAAAAAACTCGGCTTCGGATTCATGAGGCTTCCCGGCTTCCCCGGGAAACCGGAAGAAGAAATCGACTACGAAACAGTCAAAAAGATGGTCGACATATACCTCGAGCGCGGCTTCACATACTTCGACACCGCATTCGGATATCACGGGGGCAACTCCGAAGTCGCCATACGCAAGGCCGTCTCTGAGCGTTATCCGCGCGACAAGTTCCAGGTTACGACAAAAATACCCCTTTGGGGTCCTTTGACGCAAGACGAAATGAAGGGCATGACGCAAAAATCATTGGAACGCGCGGGGCTCGACTTTTTCAACACATACTTCCTGCATGGCATCGGCCCCGACCGCCTCGAAATGATCGACAAGATGAAAGCTTGGGACTATCTGCGCAGCGTGAAAGACACCGGAAAATCAAAAAACATCGGTTTCAGCTACCACGGCGACGGCGATTCGCTCAACCGCATCCTCGACGAGCATGGCGATTATATCGACATCGTCCAGCTGCAGATCAACTACCTCGACTGGGAGGCGCAGGCGAAGGGCTGTTACGAAGCGGTGCACAGCCACGGGCAGGGCATCGTCGTCATGAGCCCGGTCAAGGGCGGTTCGCTCGCGAACTTCACGCCTGAGGTTGCCGGCATCTTCAAAAAAGCGAACTCGAACGTGAGCGTGGCGTCGTGGGCGCTGCGTTTCCCGATGCATCTTGACGGCATTCTTACCGTGCTGTCGGGCATGTCGGCCGTTGAACAGGTCGAAGACAACACGACGATCGCAGACACTATGGGGCCGTTGTCGGAAGACGAGATGAGGGTCATCGCCCACGCTCTCGACGAGGTCAGTAAAATCCCCACGCTCCCATGCACGCAATGCCGCTATTGCGTCAACGACTGCCCGAAGAAGATCAACACACCCGGCATTCTCAACACGCTTAACGAATACACGAAGTACCAGAATCTGCCGGGGTCGAAACGTTTTTACGGCATGGTGACCGGCGGCATGATGGGCGGGACTCCCGCCAAGGCGAGCGACTGCATCGAATGCGGCGAATGTGAAAAGCATTGCCCGCAGAATATCAAGATCATCGAGGCCCACAAAGAGGCAGCGAAACTGTTCGAAGAATAATTTTCATCACTCGCTCGAAATAAATATGCAAGGGTGGCGGTAAACGCCGCCCTTGTATTGCATTACACCAACACCGCGAGCAATACCCGCTGCGTTTCACCAACACCTGTTGCGTTACACCAACACCTGTTGCGTTATACCAATATCTATTGCATTACACCAACACCGCGAGCAATACCCGCGCCGCGACGCCCAGCGCCACGCAAAGCCAAGCAGTTGCATACATCAATCTGTTCGCGGCAATAATATCACCTTTTTCCACGCTACGCAACTTGTCGCCGATCACAGGCTTGGAAACGAGCTGCCCTCCATAATAATTGTCGCCCGAAAGAGCAATACCCAGCGCGCCCGCGCACGCCGACTCCGTATGCGCGGAATTTGGGCTCTTGTGCTTGTACCTGTCCCGAATATAGACCCGCCACGCCCCCCTGTAATCGTACCCGCATATCATCGCGCCGAAAATCATCAGCAATGCCGAAAGCCTCGCCGGCACAAAGTTTGCGGCATCATCGAGCCGCGCGGCGAGCTTCCCGAAATGCTCGTATCTCTCGTTCCTATAACCAACCATCGAATCTAGGGTGCTGACCGCCTTGAAAGCGAACCCCAGCGGAGCGCCCCCGATAAATATAAACAAAAGCGGCGCAATGACCCCATCGGAAAGACTCTCCGCGATGGACTCAACGGCCGCCTTGGCAATTTCCTCTTCATTTAGCTCCTGCGTGTCGCGCCCGACAATGCGAGAAACGTAATATCTCGCTTTTTCTATATCGTTTTCGTCGAGGCTTTTGTACACGAGCATGCTTTCGTTTTTAAGCGCTTTCGTCGCCATGATTTGATAGATAAACGCCGCCTCTACCGCCAATCCTGCGACGATGCTTGCTTTGTAAATAAAAAAGAGCAGCACATAAGGTATAGCGAAGCTCGCAGATACCAGAAGCACTGTAGTTGCCATGCCCGACAAGAATTGCAAAGCGGTGCCGCTCGATTTCGCGGACGCATCGCCATCGACTGCGCCCCTGGCCGCCCCGGCCTCCGCAGCATCGTCTGCAGTCTTATTCGCCACGCCCTCCGCAGCAGCGCTTGAGTCCACCGGAGCCCCGGCCTCCGCAGCATCGCCTTCGGCAACCGGCGCCCCGAGAAAAAGCCTTTCACCGGCGGCAATGACCCGCCCCATCAGCCTCACGGGATGGAACCAGTAAACCGGATCCCCAAAAACGAAATCCGCGACAAACCCCGCGACGGCCGCAATCGGCAAAATCATTGCTTCAAACAATCCCATTTGTGCAAAGACTCGCGCATATACTGCGCCACATCGATATCATAAACGTTTTCTAACAAAGAGCCGGTGATGACATCGCTCACCTTCCCCTGGACGCAAATCTCGCCATCTTTCATCACCATAATATTGTCGCTGAGCTTCATCGCCAGATTTATATCGTGCAATACCCCGATGACCGCGCGCTCGCCATGCACGGCCCACGCCTTCAAATATTCAATCAGCTCGATCTGATACTTGAGGTCGAGATGGTTCGTAGGCTCGTCGAGCAGGATGATCTCCGGCTCCTGCGCCAATGTCCTCGCCAAAAACACGCGCTGCATCTGCCCTCCGGACAGCGTCGTAATCGGCCTGTCCGCCTCGGCAACAAGGTCAACAGCTTCGAGGCACTCCATCACGAGCGCCTTGTCCCTTTCCGACGGCAGCCCCAGCAGCTTGTCCTTGATATGCAAGTATCGCCCCATCATCACAGTGTCGAAGACAGAATATGAGAAGTAGACCCCGGACATCTGGCACAGCATGGCGATCCTGCGCGACACTTCCTTATGCTTCATTTTGACGACGGGCCTGCCGTCGATTTCGATATCGCCCGAGAAAGGCAACAAACTCGCGACAGCCTTCAACAGCGTCGTCTTGCCGCAGCCGTTCGGCCCGATAATTGAAAGATTCTCGTTGTTTCGCACGCATAGCGAAATATGCCTGACGACATCCACTCCGTTATACCCTGCAGAAACATCATAAAGCGTCAGCATTATACAACCTCCTTCTTGCGAAAATATATATAGGCGAAAAACGGCGCGCCGATAATGGCGGTCACCGCGCCAACCGGAAGCTCGCTCGGCGAGACGACGGTCCTCGCCGCGAGGTCGCAAATCACCATGAACGCGCCTCCGAACAGCATGGACATGGGAATCACCCGCTTGTGCGACGATCCGAACAGCCTTCGCACAACGTGCGGCGCGACCAGATCCACAAAACCGATGACGCCGACGAACGCAATGGCGCATCCCGTGAGCGCGGCGCCGACAATCAATAGTATCCACTTCACCCTTTTGATGTCGACCCCCATCGTCTTCGCCTGATCCTCGCCAAAAGTCATCATATCCAGCTCCCTGTTGTAGTGTAAAACCAGAAATGTGCCTATGACCACGATTGGCGCGAGTATGTATACGGGCGCCCATCCCCTTGCGGAAAAGCTGCCCATCTGCCAGAACAGCAGCCGCTGGAGATGCTCCCTCGACATTGCCGACAAAAGCGTGGTGATGGCATTTACGAAAAGAGAGAACACCATGCCTGTCAGGATAATGGTATTGTTCTGCATCTGCCCGTCAATGCGCGACGCGAAGGCGATGGAGAGCAGGATTGTCCCAAATCCGAATACAAAGCCGACAATGGGCAGAGTCATTACGGAGAGGAATGGTATGGTGATGTTATATAGTATGACGATGCACGCGCCGAGCGAGGCTCCCGAAGAAACCCCCAACGTATATGAGGACGCGAGCGGGTTGCGCAGGATCGACTGCATGACGGCTCCGCTGCAGGACAGCGCAGCGCCAACGAGGAACGCCAGCAAAGCGCGCGGCAGCCGCAGCGTCCATACGATAGCGACGGATGAGCTGTCTACGATCCCGGCAATGTCGTATCCAAATATCTTATTGCGCACTACGTTGATGATCTCGCCCGGTGGCACCCAGACGCTTCCGAAGGCGACGCCCAATACCAAAACCACTAGCGCAACGCAAATTGTAACGATCGTTTTTGTTTTCATATTGTCTCGTCCATGTGGGTAACCCACATTCATTCTAACGTGGGGCTTCCGCCCCCGGACGCCGCGCGACATTGTAAGTCGATAAGGCACTATCGCAACGCGTATGCGAGGCGTTCGGGCTGTAGGCGGAGCCCACGTTAAGCTGTAAGCGGAGCCCACGTTAAGCTGTAAGCGGAGCCCACGTTAATTCGTCAATCAAAAGATTCCCGGATAGATGGCCTCGGCCATCTGCCGCAGCGCAATCACGATGTTTTGGCTTGGGCGATTGCTTGCATCGGTGCTGATATAGTAGACAGCATTGTCTTTGATTGCAGTAATGCTGCTCCAGCCATCGCGCGACAAAATCTCTCCGATCGGGTCGTCGATATAGTTGACGCTAGTGAGGATGACATCGGGGTCCGCCGCCAGGATCGCCTCGTCCGCGACCGATATCCAGCTCTCCTGCGAAGCAAATATATTCTCCGCTCCGAGCAGCTCTATCATTTCGTTCAGGAACGTGCTGTGGCCGAAACTATACATGTACGGCGCGGCGCTTATCTCGAAATACACCTTCTTCGAGACACCGACCGCCTTCGTCGCAGTGACGATTTCGTCGATCTCTTTCTGCATGTCGCCAATGATTTTCTCGCCGCTCTCAACAGCGCCCAGAACAGATGCGAAAAACCGGATATCGTCTTTGATAGCCTCAATGCTCGTGCTGGACGGTATGTATACTATGCAGATGCCCGTATCGGCGATGATCTGGAACGGGTCGTCGCCGCCTGACAGGCTCATCCCCGTGACAAAGATGACATCCGGAGCCATGCTGATGATCTGCTCCGCATCGGGCGCCATCATCGAAAACATCGAAATGCCTTCCTTGATGCCCGGGACGTTTTCGGAATACGTATCCGTCGCGATGATTTTGTCCGCAAACCCCAGCGCGACGATAACCTCGGTGTTCGACGGCCCCATCGAAATGATCCTGTCAATATTGGCGGGCAGCGATATCGGGTTGCCGCCCCTGTCCACATTGATGGCCGCGGCCGGCGGCTGGTTGGCTGCTTCAGCCCCATTCGATGCCGAACCATCATCCGCGCTTGCTTGGTTGTCGGCGGAAGCCGACTGCTCCCCAGAGTCGGGCGGCGGCGGAAGGTCGACGGTGTTCTGCTGCTCGTCCTGATTCTGCTGCTCTGTCTGCGCGTTCTGCCCGGAGGTCGTGCCCTGCTCCGTAGCGTTGGAATTCTCCGCTGATGAATCCTCCTTCTTGTCCCCGCCACACGATGCGACGACGGCCAGCAATGCCGCTACCATAAGTACAATTACGAGTCTTTTCCAAATTTTCATTTTCTTCTCCTTTTCATCCTGTTCGTTTTTTTGTTTATTATAATTACAATATCATGGGTTCTTTAATAAATGTCGTTCTGATGGAGCTTGCGAGCATAGTGCCTGACTGACGCACAACACCACATCATATCTTCGTATAACCGGTGCAGCCATCAGAATCGAATGTAAGCGTATATCCGCGTCCCGTCTCAGGTTGCCACTCATAATACCCATATGTGTCCGGAAAGAGCCTGTCCATAATGCTGACGATTGCTCCTCCATGGGTCACAAGGAGCGCCGGCAGCTCCCCATTGGCTCTCATCTCCCCCAGCAACATATCGAATCCCCGTGCCACCCGTTCCTTGAACTCCTTCATGCACTCCCCGTCCGGGCACGGGAGATCGCCAGTTTCATCGTTCAGCCATGCAACAAAATTCTCGCGCTCCTTTAAGTCGTCATAGCTGATCATTTCGAAATCGCCGAAATCATATTCATTGAGATCCGGAATCGGCTTAAAATCCATGCCGCCATATATGAGTTCCGCCGTCTGCTGCGCCCTCTTAAGCCCGCTGGTATATAGAACAGCGGGAGCCGCAGGGTATATGCCCTGCTCCGCCAACTGCGTGATTGCCTCCCTGCCGCCGTCGGAGAGTGGCAGATCGGTGCTTCCGCAATACAGCCTTTTTTCGTTTGCGATGGTCTTGCCATGCCTCAAAATGTGCAAAATCATCATTTCACCCTCATAGGCAGTCCGCAAAAAACGCGCACCACCTCGTCCGATGCTCGCGCCAATACCGCAAGCGCCCTGCCGACCGCTTCCCGCCATTTCCTCATCACCGGGTCGATTGGGACGACTCCGCATGTGATGTCTTCGCAGATCACGACTGAGTTGGCGTTGTCGGATGCAAATCTGTGGATTGCTTCTTCTGTGTCGATATCATCTCGCACCATGTCCAGCAGCCACCGTTCCACACCGCAAATGACTTTCGCCGTGGAAATGTCGTTCACTCCCTGAAAAGTGTCGTTCACTCCGGTTGTGTCGTTCACTCCTTGAAAACTGTCGTTCACTCCGGTTATGTCGTTCACTCCCTGAAAAGTGTCGTTCACTCCGGTTATGTCGTTCACTCCCTGAAAAGTGTCGTTCACTCCGGTTATGTCGTTCACTCCCTGAAAAGTGTCGTTCACTCCGGTTGTGTCGTTCACTCCCTGAAAACTGTCGTTCACTCCAATTGATGTGTCGTTCACTCCCTGAAAAGTGTCGTTCACTCCGGTTTTTCGTGTCTGGCCTATATCATAAACATCGCTCTCGTCAAACCCGAACCTCTCCAGCGCATATTCCAGCATACCCTGATACGCCCCGCCGAAAACCAGCACCAAAATACATCAACTCCAATAATCAACACTTGTCGCGAGGTTTCCTCCTTGGAAGGCCGACGCGAAGCACCTGTACGTTTCTCGTAGCGGCGGCATTCTGCCGCCACATCTTCGTTAAGCACCTGTACGTTTCTCGTAGCGGCGGCATTCT
>WRMX01000044.1 GCA_009776905.1 Oscillospiraceae bacterium | reverse complement strand
CCCCACGCACGGCAGCGGCCCCACGCACGACAGCGGCCCCACGCATGGCAGCGGCCCCACGCACGGCAAACGCACGGCAAACGCGCGGCAGCGCCATTGAGTCCCCAAAAACAAAAAATGGAGGAAAATTAATGTCAGTAGTATCAATGAAACAGCTTCTCGAGGCCGGGGTCCACTTCGGCCACCAAACCAGGCGATGGAACCCAAAAATGTCCCCATACATCTACATGGAACGCAACGGCATATACATCATTGACCTGCAAAAGACGGTCAGAAAGCTCGAAGAAGCATATAGCTTCATCCGCGAGGTCAGCGAAAATGGCGGCACGGTTCTCTTTGTTGGGACGAAAAAACAAGCTCAGGACGCCATCAAAGAAGAAGCCGAACGCGTCGGCATGTATTTCGTCAACGCACGCTGGCTTGGCGGAATGCTCACAAACTTCAAAACAATGCGCATGCGCATCGACCGCCTCGCACAGCTCCGCAAAATGCAGGAAGATGGCACCTTCGACATCCTGCCGAAAAAAGAAGTCATCAAGCTAACCAACGAGATCAACAAGCTTGAAAAATACCTTGGCGGCGTCAAGGACATGAAAAAGCTGCCCGCAGCGCTGTTCATCATCGACCCGCGCAAAGAACGCAACGCGATTGCCGAAGCGCGCAAGCTCGGCATCCCGATCGTCGCCATTGTCGATACAAACTGCGATCCCGACGAGATCGACTATATCATCCCAGGAAACGATGATGCGATCCGCGCGATCCGCCTCATCTCGCAGGCGATGGCGAACGCCGTCGTCGAAGGCCGTCAGGGCGTCGACATATTGGATAGCGACGACAGCGGCGACGAGCCGTCCGGTGAGCGGAGCGCTTCGGCAGAAAACGCCGTAGCATCCGATTCTGAGCAAGATGAGGAACCCACAGACTCCGCCGATGCCGAATGACGGGCGTATTTAAAGTCTACGACAAAGCAGTGCGGTGAATTGACACGCAAGGCACTGCCAACTATTTCGGCCTCGAGCATGCTATCAGCTACCGTTTCACGCGCTTGCCCCATCGGGCGTGAATTGTAGCTTCTACAAGCAAAATTACGAAAGGATAGGTTAAATAATATGGCATTCACAGCGCAAGATGTAAAAGAGCTCCGCGAAATGACCGGAGTTGGGATGATGGACTGCAAAAGGGCCCTCACAGAGTCCGACGGCGACATCGAAAAAGCCATCGCATACCTCCGCGAGCAAGGCCTCGCCTCCGCGCAGAAAAAAGCAGGCAGAATCACGACGGAGGGCATTGCATATGCAGCAGTGTTCGGCAGCACGGGGGTCGTCGTCGAGGTCAACTCCGAGACCGATTTCGTCGCGAAAAACAATATGTTCACGGATTTCGTCAAAGGCGTCGCAGAAGCCGTTGCGACATACGCTCCCGCCGATGTCGATGCATTGATGTCGTGCAAATTCCCCGGCAGCGAAAAGACGGTTTCCGAGCAGCAGCAGGAGATGATACTCGTCATTGGCGAAAACATCTCCGTACGCAGGTTTAAATTATATACCGACGGGCTGAGCGTCCCATATGTCCACGCAGGCGGCAAAATCGGCGTTATCGTTAACCTCGACGTGTCCGACATTTCAGACATGGACACGGTCGTCGAGCTCGGCAAGGACATTGCCATGCAAATCGCGGCCATGCGCCCGCTCTATCTGGACATTTCATCCGTCGATCCTGTCGAGCTGGAAAAAGAGCGGGAGATCCAGTTCAACAAGGCCCTTGAAGATAGCAAAGAGAAAAAGCTTCCCGAAGACAAAGCCCGCCAAATCGCCGAAAACATGGTCAAAGGCCGTATCAACAAGTTTTACGAGGATGTGTGCTTGCTGAATCAGCCATATGTCAAAGGCGACAAGATAACCGTTGAAAAGCACGTGCAGCAGGTCGCCAAGGATCTGGGCGGCAAAATTTCCATCAAAGCGTTTACCCGCTTCGAAAAAGGCGAGGGCATCGAGAAAAAGCAAGACGACTTCGCAGCGGAAGTCGCAAGCATGGTAAACAAGTAAAAGGACATGTCGCGCCAGCGCGACGCGACACTCGCTTCGTTCGAAAATAAAAGGAGGTATCGATATGCCCGATATGGGAACCCCGCAGCCATTAGAAGTCAGGAAAATCGACGAAACAACATATAGCATCGAAGACAACGGCGTCCGCTGCATGTTCTTCATAGGCAATGAGCGCGCGCTGCTGGTCGACACGGGATTCGGACAAGCAGGCAGCCTCAAAGCAGCAATCGCGCCGCTTACGAGCAAACCAGTCATGCTTGTCATCACCCATGCAGACCCGGACCACATCGGAAATATTCAGGAATTCGACGCGGTCTATATGCACCCATCCGAGATGTCATATTACGCGCAAAACGCCGTTGAAGGCCTCGAAGTCCGCCCATTGTGGGAAGGCGACACTATTGATATCGGCGGCCGCGTGTTCGACGTTGTCCACATCCCCGGCCACACAAACGGGAGCATCGCGCTGCTCGACAAAGCGAACCGCGTGATCGCCACGGGCGACACCATCTCTGCAGGCCCGGTATTCATGTTCGGCGAAGGCCGCAGCATTCTTGCGTATATGGCGAGCATGCACAAGCTGATCGGCATGAAAGCCCTGTTCGATTCAATCTATCCCGCGCACGGCCCCTCGCCGCTCCAAGGCGGGCAGATCGACAAAGCGCTTGCCGCTGCCGAAAAGCTGGTCGCCGGAGAGCTCGCGGCGGTGGATCCGCCGTTCCCGATTCCCGCAAAAATGTACATGGACGACGGCGTTGGCTTCTTCTATTGATCTACTCCGCTTCCAACCATCAGCGCATCCGCCGACAACGCATCCGGCAGCAAAACACCAAGGCAGCAAAACAGCACAATAACAAAACGCCGAAGCAGCAAAACACCGTAGCAGCAAAACACCGAGGCAGGGCACGAACCCGGCTTCGGTGTTTTATCATCATCCATTAACAGATATCGCACATGCCATGCCAAAACAAACGCACCTATAGCGCGCAAAACTCACTTGTTCCCCACGTCAGTTATGGTGCAATCATAAGCCTTGCAAAGAGCGAGCAAGCCCTCCATATCGGGAACCTTGCCATTCGTCGCGCGAAAAACATCGACCTCCTCGCATAAATCCTGCAGCCTCGCGCCGCAATCCATATCATACACCCTCGACTCCTCCACGACCTCAAACCCAAAAGGATTATACGGCGGGATGAACACGATGCAATCCTTCCCCGCATCGAACGTGAGCGTCTCGGTGGCAGAAGTCCTGACCCAGCAGCGCAGCTTGCCCTCCGTCACATAAAACACGCGGTACTCCGGCTTAAAATTATCCCAGCTGCAATAGAACCCCGGCTTCATGAGCAGCTCCCAAATCTCCTTGACGCCCTCGGTCTCATACTTTGCGACCTTCAGATGCAGCGTTATGCCGTCATATTCATGCACGCGAATGCCAAACCCCGAAGGCCTCAGCTGCTGGACCTGCTCTTTTGGAAAATCGTCCTGCACGGGCAACGTGCGGCGGCCAAGGCTGCCGTTCGCCTTGCGGAACAGGCTCTGAAACTCGGGATCCTCCATGACGCCCGGGAACTTTTCGGCAATCCGCAGCCTCGGATCCGTCTGCCCATAACGCATGTCGATATCCATGAACATAATGTTCAACCGGCTCTCAGGCTCGATCGGCGTGAAGCTGTGCCCCATCCAAGGCTGAATGTGGAGAATATCGCCCGCGCCCATCGTAAACCCGCGCCCCATGCAATTACACAGAAACTTGCCCTGGCTGATAAAAAACGTCTCCGTCCCCCTATAATGCTCGTGGTAATCGATCATCCTCAGCGAAGGCTCATGGAACTGCATGCAGTCCAGCTCGTCCTTCAACCGCGCGGTGACGGGCTTATGGAACATCCTGTAATAAATCCCATCCCTGTCGGTGACGATCAAGCAATCCTCCGGCTCCTCCATCCGGATCAAAAATTCATTTTTCATACTTGCCTCCAATTATCAATATTTTGTGGCTGCCATACTTCAGCCTTTTTACTCTTGGCAATGAAAACAATGCAAATGGGCAGCAGGGCGACGGCGGCGCAAAGAATAATGGCGATAGCCTCTTCACCGGCGAATTCGGATAATAGCAGGCTCGAAATATTAAACGCCACATGCCCGGCAATAGTAATCAAAATCGAGCGATATCTGACAAATATGATCCCCAGGACGACGCCAGCGACAAAAGCGTATAGCCCTTGGAACAGGTTCATGTGCACAAGGCCAAAGAGGAGGCCCTGCACAAGCACGGCCGCCCAAGCCGGCATCCACCGCATTCTGCTGATGAGAATCCCACGAAAAACCAGCTCCTCCGTGATTGGCGCCGCTATGCCCACAGTAAGGAACTGCAGCGCGAATGAATCGGTAGTCAGCATCTCGGCGACTTCGTTATACGAAGGAAAATACTTTGTCACGTCGACCAGCGAGAAAATGATCATCTGGACAATGTTCATCGCGGCCAGCAGCCCCACCACCAGCAAGCACACCTTCCCCGGCCTCGAGTTAATGTATTGGGGGCAGTATGTCCGCGTTTTCAGCCATATCGGAACAAACGCGCCCAAGCTCGCAACATTCGATATAAGCAGAATGAGAACTGTCCGTTCCGTCAAAAAGCGCATCGAATCGTCGAGGATCGCCTCCATGTCGAAGCCGCCCGCCGATTTTATCGCATCCATGCTGATAAAAACGCTGACGAATATGCCGACAACGATCATCACCGCGAACTGTACTCCAATGAATATCAGAACCGGGTATATTATTCGCCATATTCTACGCGAAATCGAGTAATTAGTATCCATCAAAAGCTCCTAAATACATATTAAATCATGCGAATGTCGCCCGATTCGCAATCAATAATATACCGCCCCATATCAGTCACGACCAGCCACGAAGGCATAATGACCCTGTCCCCGAAAGACCCGACGACGCTGTATTGATACCCGGCCTCCACGCTGTAGACAGCCGAACATGCCACGTCGCCCCTCTTCACAGCAGCAAGAAAACCTAACAGCGCCGTGCTGACATTTGAAATCCCTGACCCCGACTCGACCGGCTCGATGCCGGTCAGATACCTTCCTCTGACCTCGCGCAAGCAACTTTCAGAAAACATGAAATCCATTGTGAGATTAAAAATGCTGGCGCCCTTATATGCGCCGACGACCGTCACGATCTCGGCGGAACTCTCTCGCCTAACATCCAAAGACGCCGCTTCGAACTTCATGTCGCGCAGCAATCCGTTGACCGTCCGCAATATGCTCTCCCCGCTCGGGATGCACCCTTCGTTCAATATAAACTCGAAATCGCCGGCAATGGAAAATTTCGCGCTGCCCCGTTCGGGATTATTATACAGATATATGACGCCCTGATCCGTCATCTCCACAGGGCCGATCAATGCATTGGCCGCAGCGGCTTCCTGCTCGGTATCGCGGGAAGCCCGCATCGCTCTGATATCGCTGCTTTTCTTAATGCTATCCGGCTCGATCATGATCCCGTTGCTGCGCAATATCGTGCAAACGTTGTCGATGGCTTGGCGTTCGGTCCGCGCAGCAGCAAAATCGTCGACGAGGATGACCGTCAAAAAGAACGCATTGACCAAAACAAGCAATGCAATAATCAGAGTTTTAACCTTTGCAATACCCATTTGCCGTCGTATCCTTCTCTTGCTGCCGCGCCTTACACTAGCAGTCGCGCCCTTCTCTCACCGCCGCAAGCTCCCGCAGAATGACACGCATCACGATATTCCGTTCATGATGAGCTTCGTCGCCCGCGGCAGCATCGCAACGATGTCACCCGCAGCGACGGAATACTCCCCCAACTCCGCAGCGCACAAATCCCCGGCAAACCCATGGATATAAACAGCTGCAACCACAGCATCCCTCGCAGGCACGCCCTGCCCGATGAGCGCAGCGATCATCCCCGCCAAAACATCGCCGGAGCCGCCTTTCGCCATGGCAGGTCCCCCGGTCGTGTTGATAAACGCCATACCATCGGGGAAGGCGGTAATCGTGTTGTGCCCCTTCAAAACAAGGATGCACCCGCGCGACCGCGCAAAATCCCGCGCAACTCCGAGCCTGTCGCCCGACGACAAGTCCCCGCCCAATCGGGCAAATTCGCCGGGATGCGGCGTCAGCACCAACGGCCCGCACGCGGCACCCAAAACATCAATATTGTCCGCGATCGCATTGATGCCGTCCGCATCAAGAACAATCGGCTTTTGCACAATGCGCAGCATGGAAGTCACAAGCTCTGAAATGTCCGGCGAACGTCCGAGGCCGGGGCCGATCAAGCACACGTCGCATTCCTCCGCTCGTCGCAAAAGCTCCCCGCCGGCATTCGCCGCAATCTTCCCGCTCCCATCGCTCGGCAGCGGAAAAGGCATCTCCTCGTCCAGCTTCGTCGCCATGATATCATATACAGAATCGGGCACGCCCACAAAAACAAGACCCGCGCCCATTCGCGACGCAGCGCGCGCGGCCAATGCAGGAGCCCCGGTATATCCAACGCTTCCCGAAACGACCAAGCAGCGGCCATAATTGCCCTTGTGTGAATCGGGGCGGCGTCTGGGCAGATAAATATCTTCCTGCATCACGGCGAAAGTATCAGACATGGCGCCGTTGATGACATCAAGCGGAATTCCGATATCGCAAACGCGAAGCTCGCCGCAGTGCACGCACCCGGGCTCGACGAAATGCCCGGGCTTCGCAAGCGAAAATGTGACGGTCATATCAGCCATCACGGCAGTCCCCTGCATGGTCCCTGTGTCTGCACGTATTCCGCTCGGAATATCCGCAGCCACGACAAACGCCCTCGAATCATTGATGATCTCAGCGGCTAAAAGCGCATCTCCGGATAACTCATGATTAAGCCCGATGCCGAACATGGCATCTATAATAACGTCGCATCCACGAAGATAATATTCTATTTCATCGAGATCATCGCCGCCCCGGCCGAACCGCTCGAGCTTCCCGCCCCTCTCTTCGAGCAGACGTGCCATCTCCGACGAATCGGGAGAAATCCTTTCCGCATCGCCGATAAGGAACACGCGAATCGGCACGCCCTTGTCCATCAAAAACGCAGCCGCGCCAATGCCGTCGCCGCCATTATTGCCGGCTCCGCAGACCGCCGCAGCATGCCCGCCCGGCGGAATCTTTTGGAGAACAGCTTCGGCAATGTGCTCGGCCGCAGACGCCATTAAAGCAACACCGGAAACCCCACGGTCTTCGATCACCTGTCTGTCCATTTCACGCATCTGCGCAGAGTACCCAAGTTTCACAAATAATCACTCCTGCGAATGATTATATAGTCATAATGGCATTTAGTCAAATTATTATTGCCGCCAACAAGAAACTGTGCTAAAATCCTGTTACCGGCCACACCCAAGTCATTGCCGCGTCCTGTCCCCCCTGTCAATCTAAGCGCCCCCTGTCATCTGAGCGCCCCCCTGTCATCTGAGCGCAGCGAAGAATCTTTCCCCCGCGCCCCCGCCCCCCCTGTCAACAACGAACAAGGAGACAACATAATGAAAGAAAAACTGGAAGAAATCCTCCGCAGCGGCGAGGAAAAAATCACGCAAGCAATCAACACAATCGAGCTCCAGGACGTAAAAGCATCCCTACTCGGAAAAATGGGATCGGTCACAGAAATCCTCAAAGAAATACCGCGCCTTGACGCATCAATGCGCGCAGAAATAGGCAAAGCAGCCAACAAGCTCAAAGACCACTTCACCGAAATGATCGACGCGCGTAGAGAAGAACTCAGCCTAAAAGCATCTGAAATACCAACGGACTTCGACCTCACGGTGCCCGGCCTCCAACCCCACGGCGGCGCGTTGCACCCCATTACCCAGATGTGCTATGACCTCAACGACACATTCCGCTCGATGGGGTTTGAAATATTTGAAGAATCCGACATCTCGAGCGAATTATACGCCTTCGACAATCTGAACTTCCCTGCAGACCACCCCGCCCGCGAAAGCATGGACACATATTGGCTGGCGGGCTACGAAGACAAACGAGGCGGCGAGAGGCTCTGCCTTCGACCGCACCTCACGGGCGCCAGCGTTCGCTACCTCCAAACGCATAATCCCCCATGCCGCTTCGTATATCCCGGACGCGCATACCGCAACGAATCCACGGACGCGCGGCATGAACGGGCGTTCTACCAATATGAGGCCCTCATAATCGACCGCGAATTCACATTTTCAGCAGGCAAAGTCATGATAAAGAGCATTTTGTCAAAGATTTTCGGCCGCGACGTGCCTGTCAGAATGCGAGTCGGATTCTTCCCGTTCGTAGAACCCGGCTTTGAAATCGACATGGGTTGCCTCGTATGCGGAGGCGCGGGATGCAGCGTTTGCAAGCACGTCGGTTGGATAGAACTCATGCCGGGAGGCACTCCGCACCCGAACGTTTTGCGCGCGGCAGGCCTCGACCCGAATGAATATACGGGCTTCTATGTGAATATCGGCTTGGACCGGCTTGTCATGATGAGATACGAAGTTTCTGATGTCAGGCTGTTCCGCAGCGCCGACCTCAGATTCCTATCCCAATTCAAATAACCCCCGTCCCTGTCATTCAGAGCGCAGCGATGAATCTTTCCCCCGCCATTCCCCCCGCGCCCCCGCGCCCCCCCACCAAACAACTAAGGAGAACCACCACAAATGAAAGTATCCCTCAACTGGATCAAAGACTACGTGACAATCCCCCCGGAGCTCGAACTGTCCCGCCTAGTCACAGACCTCACGATGGCCACCGTCGAAGTCGAGGACGCAACCGAGCTCGCGAGCAAATATGAAAACATGGTGGTAGGAACCATCGTTGAAATACTCCCCCACCCCAACGCCGACAAACTCAAAATATGCATGACCGACATCGGCGGTGGCGACATCCGCAAAATCGTCTGCGGCGGCATTAACATGGCAACCGGCATGAAAGTCGCCGTCGCGCGCCCGGGCGCAATGGTCCGCTGGCACGGCGAAGGTGACCTTGTCGCAATCGGAAACGCAAAAGTGCGCGGCGAAGAAAGCTACGGGATGATCTGCGCATCCTCCGAAATCGGTCTGTTCGACCTGTTCCCATATACCGATGAAGCCACGATCCTCGACCTCTCGGCCTTCGATGCGCAAGCCGGCACAAGCCTGGCGCAAGCGCTCGGCCTTGACGACATAATCCTGGAAATCGACAACAAATCGCTCACAAACCGCCCCGACTTGTGGGGGCATTACGGCATAGCCCGCGAAATATCCGCGCTATTCGACCTCCCGCTCTCCGAATTCAAGCCATATCCACCCCCCGGCGTGCCATCGTTGGGAGTCGAGCTGGCCGACACGACCCGCTGCTTCAGGTACATCGGCGTCAAAATAGAAGGCCTGTCCATAAAACCATCCCCGTTTGAAGTCCAAAGCCGCATATGGCGGGTTGGCATGCGCCCGATCAATGCAATAGTCGACATAACGAACTATGTCATGCTCGCGACCGGGCAGCCGCTCCATGCGTTCGATTCCGACCGCGTCAACGGCCACATAACCGTCCGGCGCGCCCAAGAATCCGAAAATTTTCTGATGCTCAACGGGATCGAGCTATCGCTTTGCAATGAAGACCTTGTGATAGCGGACGATATAGAGCCTATCGGCCTTGCGGGCGTCAAAGGCGGGGAAAAGGATTCCGTGCTGCCCGACACGCAAAAGGTAATTCTCGAAATCGCAAACTTTGAAGCGATCGGCATCAGACGCACATCGGCAAGGTATGAGACGCGCACCGAGGCCGCCTCCAGAAACGAAAAAGGCATCGACCCGCAACGGTGCGACATTGCCCTATCGCTCGCCATGAGCATGTTCGCCGAAATGTTCGATAAAATGGCCGTCACGGGCTATAGCGACAATTATCCCGTGCCCCTCGAAAGAAAAAAAATCGACGTCTCGCTCGATTGGCTCGAAAAAAACCTCGGCAAACGCATTCCTGACGATGAAATATCGCGCATGCTCGCAAGGCTCGGCTTCGATGTCAGCATCGACGGCGATGCCATGCGCGTCGTCGTGCCGACATGGCGATCCACAGGCGACGTTTCCATTCCGAACGATATAATCGAAGAAGTCGCCAGAATGCATGGATTTGACCGTTTCGACGCGACCTCCATAACGGCGACATTCGAAGGCTCCATCAACCAGCCAAAAATCGATATCGACAGAAAGCTGCGGGAATACCTCGCAACCAGATGCGGCATGAACGAAATCTACACATACCCATGGGTCTTGGATGCTTATATGAACGCCGTGCTCCCCGATGCCGATAGCGTTCTGTCCATATCCACGCCGCCCTCCCCGGACGAGCGATATCTGCGCCCTTCGCTCATTCCCAACCTTTGCAAGGCGGTCTCGGACAATCTCCGCTATTATGACGAATTCAAAATCTTTGAATCCGCCCAAGTATTCTCGTCACGGAGCTTCAGCGCGGAATATGACAAGCGCGAATCCCTCCCCCTCCAACGCAGGAACGTCGCCGGAGCCTGCGTCGGCGGCGCCGAAAGCTACGGCGTGCTATATAGGGAAGCAAAAGGAATCCTCGAGACACTCCCCCGTTTCACTCACATTGAGCCATATTCCTTCGACCGCATAATCAAACCGGCATGGGCCGACAGCGTAATCTGGCAGAACATCGTTCTGGACGGCACCGTGATCGGCAGCCTCGGACTTCTGTCGAAGAAAGCATCGCTCGACTGCGGCATCAAAAACAGCGCGGTCATGCTCTTCGAGCTGGATATTGACGCCCTTACGCCATACCCCTCCAGGACCAACAAATTCGAGCGGCTCGCCGAATACCCGCATACAGATTATGACATCTCGATGCTGTTCGACCTCAATGTCCGATGGGAAGAAATATATAACAGCATCATCGGGAAAAAAAGCCCCGACGACCTGCTGCGGCATGTCTCATTCGTCGATGAATACCGTGGCCGCCAAGTCCCCGCAGGCAAAAAATCCATCACGATCAGGCTCGTCATAGGCTCGCTCAAAAAAACCTTGACATCCGACGAAATCGAAGGCTGCGCGAACGCGATCGTCAAGCGTTTGACGAAAACGCTGGGAGCGGACCTCCGCAGCACAGCCTCCCCAGCGCAAGGGCGTGAACAGGAGCCTAACCAAGCCTCACTTTAAGTATTGCAATATTCGAGTATTTTGGTAAAATAGATAATATGCAGCGACCGCATACCACAAAACGAATGGGGTGAGTAGCATGAGCGCAGTACAAGAAGAAATCCGAGTAGAAATGCTGGGAGGCTTCGTCATAATCTCAGACGAGAACCGCATCACGGAACAAGAAAAACGAGCCTCGAAAGTATGGAAACTGCTCCAGTACCTCATTGTAAACAGGCACAAAACAGTCACCCAGGAAGAACTCATGGACATATTCTTCGACAACGACTTCGTGGGCAACCCGGGCAGCTCCGTTCGCACGATGGTGTACCGCGCCCGTTCCGCGCTTGCAGGCGGCGGCCTGCCGAATGCGGACGACATCATCCTCTCCGGAAGCGGCGGCTATATGTGGAACAACACAGTCCGCTGCTCGGTCGATGTGGAAGAGTTTGAATCCTTATGCAAAAAAGCCTCCACAGTCACGGACCGCGACGAGCGCCTGGACCTGCTCATGGACGCGGCCGAACTATACAGAGGCGATTTCCTGCCCGGCTCATCCGGCGAGATGTGGGTCATGCCACTCGCGCGCTGGTACCGCTCGTTGTTCATAAACTGCGTCCACGAAGCGCTGACGATGCTGCTCGAAGACGGGCGCAACGATGAGGCCGAAGAGCTCTGCGTCAAAGCCCTGCGCATGGACCCCTTCGATGAGACAATTCTGGAACACCACCTGCGCGCCCTTCTGGCGCAAGGCAAAAACGCTGAAGCGCTCGATGAGTACAAACGGATGGAAGCCATGTTCTATGACGAGCTCGGCGTCGATTTTTCCGAAAACCTCCGCTCGCTATACAGCAGAATCCAGCAGCCCGACATCAAAGAAGGCCTGTCTCTGGAATTGACGCTGAAAGATTGGCTGGACGAAGCTGATTTCCCGGGAGCGTTCTATTGCGATCTCAGCGTTTTCAAAATCGTATACCAGCTCGAGGCCCGCTCAACGTCACGTTCCGGGCGAACGACATTCATCGTCAGATTCGACACAAAGCATGAGCCGAAAGCCAAGGACGGCGGCGTCATGAAGCAGCTCGGCCTTGCCATCGCGGACACCCTGAGGAAAGGCGACCTGTTCACGCGCTCCGGCCACAACCAATACATGCTCATGCTGCATAAGCTCACGTATGAAAACTGCAAAATGCTGATCAACAGGATTTTGCGCGTGATTGATTCTAAATATCTGCCCAAAATCGTCTCGACATCGGTCAAGCCTATCACACCATTGGTATGACGGAGGCGTTTCCGGCGCTCGCAAAAACACTCCAAACGCCCTAAATGTAACATAACTGTGACAATTACGGGCTATGATGATACTCATATCATATAAAGAAAGGGGAATCGAAGAATTGGATCCCGAAAATGACGCCATTGTGACAGCAGCATCGATACAGATGCGCGCCGAAATTGTCCTATATGACAACAATCGCTTGCGGGGGCTTCTCTATAGCCAATACCTGAACGCCCCTTTCACATTCACTAGCTTGTTGCAGATGATTGATAAAATGGAGGAAGTCTATGACGTCAAAGGCTTCCCGGAAGCGTTCATGACGCCAAGAACCTTCGGCACATCAAGACACAGCATAAAAAAACATGGGGAGATTAAAGAAGATAAAATGAAAGACTCAAACAACGCATCGGTGCAGCTGGAGCCCGGCCATTCTAAATGCACATTTGAAATCACCGTCAAATTCCGCCAAAACGCGACTTGGCAAGGACAGATTCTCTGGGCGGAGAAGAACCTTAAACAAAACTTCCGCAGCGTGCTGGAAATGTTGAAATTGATGGACGAGGCTCTCGCCGAAAGCGAAGAAAAGGCCGAGTCGATCGAATGGACAAACAGCGACTGACAACCGCAGTCGCGCGCTTTGCCATCCTAGGAAAGCCTGCGACCGAAGAATCTTTGTCCGTGTCATTCTGAGGGAGCCTGCGACCGAAGAATCTTATAACGCAAAAAGAGCGGGGCTGATATCCACATCAGCCCGCCGCGTCCAAGAACCGCGGCTACCCTCACGCTCCGCAACAAATCATCATTGACACTCCCCATGGCTAAAGCCAGGGGGTTTATATCGCTTTCGCTAATCAATATTTCCAAAAAAACGCTTGCAAATCTCACATAACCGTGATAATATCGACCTGCCAACAACACCAATCACGTATAAAACAAAAATTCGGGGGTATAGCTCAGTTGGGGGCTTAGACTGGTCGGAAAACACCCACCAAATTATCGCTTGGATGAATGGCAGTTAAAAAAATGAATATTTATATGTAGCATGGGGGTATAGCTCAGCTGGGAGAGCGCTTGAATGGCATTCAAGAGGTCAGCGGTTCGATCCCGCTTATCTCCACCAGATGAAAGGGCTTACGCCTGTAACGTAAGCCCTTTTCCATTGTATCTCCATCTCCCATGCTATTCATATTAGCATGGGAGATGATATTATAGATTCAATGAAAACCCAAATTAGTGGAACTAAACTTTTGATATTGGTCTTTGTACGGTGGAGGTGCCGTTATGAGCGTTGATATAGGCAAGCTGCTTGCAAAAGGCGAGGGTATTGATATTGAGTTCAAGAAATGCGAAAGCAAGCTCACAAACGATGTTTATGAAAGCGTTTGTGTTCAAGCTGAATCTTTCCTTGACAGTACGAACCAGTGACAAAGCTACTGATCAAGCTACTGATCAAGCTACTGATCAAGCTAGTGACAAAGCTAGTGACAAAGTGGCAGTGCTTCTATTTAGCCGATAGGTAGAATGCCATTATACTGGTTCTCAATTTGGTGCTCGCCTGAATAACCATTTGAGTGCATACCATTCAGAATAAGAAGAACAGGAAAGCTCAAATCCTTTGAACTATAAGGGGTTTGAGCTTTTTCTCGTGGAGCGTTTTTGACCAGCATGGGAGAGCGCTTGAATGGCATTCAAGAGGTCACCGGTTCGATCCCGGTATTCTCCACCAACCGCTTAAAGTATGATGCTTTGACCGGGCTAGCGGGCAGTTATCCGCCCGTTTCGCTTTTGTTTTGGAGTGGCTAAAGTGAAACACTATTCACTGACCGTAATATGCGCCAGCGCCATGTTTGCGGTTGTAATGCTTCAACAGCAGCTCATGCGGAAGGTTTGTTTGGGAGGCGCCGGATAGCGCTATTGTACGCCAAGCCATCTCTGCGACGATTTCCAATATAATTGAGTTGTGGACAGCGGAAAGGGCGCTTTCCCCCCACGTAAACGGACCGTGGCGGGCGACCAAAACCGCCGGGATTTCCAACGGATCGACGCCTAATTCTGCAAAACGCTCGGCTATCACACGTCCGGTCTCCAACTCGTAATCGCCCGTGATTTCTCCGATATCCAAGTCTCGTGTGCAGGGGATTTCACCAAAGAAATAGTCCGCATGGGTCGTTCCGAGCGGCGGTATTGGATGGAGGGCTTGTGCGAACGAAGTCGCCCAGCGGCTGTGGGTGTGTACTATTCCGCCGATTCCGCCAAACGACTTGTATAACTCAAGATGGGTAGGGGTGTCGGAACTGGGGTTCAGCGAACCTTCCGCGACACTCCCCGTGAGCAGCTCCACAACCACCATTTCATCAGGTCCAAGCTTTTCATATTCGACGCCGGACGGCTTTATCACCATATAACCTGCTTCGCGATCCACACCGCTGACATTGCCCCATGTCAGCGTCACCAAGCCGTTTTTGGGCAAGAGGAGATTTGCCTCAAAAACCTCTTCCCTTAATTTATCCAGCATGTTTCCTCCTTAGGACTAGTTCAGCGCGCTTATAGCTGCACGTTCTATTTCTAGCCCCGCTATATAGCGTTTCAGATATTCGTTGAATCCGGCGGCGTCTTTCGGGTCAGGCTCGACCGCGACGCCGCTTAGATTTGCGAAAACGCGATCACCTAAAAATGCGTCAAGAGCCTCACCCGCGCGTTTCATCGAAGCGTACGCGGCGAGCAATGCCGCCCCCCACGCCCCGCCCTCTCCGGCTGAAAGATGCACCGAAACAGGCATGTTCAGCGCTGCGGCCATAAGCCGCCGGCTACCCTCAGGTATCTTGAATAGGCCGCCATGTCCACGCAAGACGTCAATCATAACAGCTTCTTTCAACGTGAGGATGTCCATGCCGATTCTAAGCGTTGCAAGTGCCGAGTTAACAAGGGATCTTGCGAAATTGTTGAATGTAAATTCAGCGTCCGGCAACCGCGTGAACAATGGCCGGCCCTCGTCAAATCCTGTTATCGGCTCACCTGATATATAATTATAGGACAAAAGCCCGCCACAATCCGGGTCTCCTTGAAGCGCCGCGTTGTATAACCGCCCATATAGTTCGGTTTTATCACCATGCGGCTCCGAAACGCCTGCAAACTCGCCAAAAACCTTTACCCAAGCGTCCAAATCAGACGTACAGTTATTACAATGCACCATAGCGACAGGTTTCCCGTCGGGTGTCGCCACAACGTCGATTTCCGGATATGCCCCCTTGAGCGGTTTTGTTAGCACCGCCATGGCGAAAATCGAAGTACCGGCCGATACGTTGCCTGTCCGGGGCGCTGTACTGTTTGTCGCGACCATTCCCGTACCGGCGTCGCCCTCTGGAGGGCAAAACGGTATACTTGACTGAAGCGTACCGCTAGGGTCGAGCAAATACGCGCCTTCTTGCGTAAGATACCCCGCATCATCTCCGGCAAGCAGTATCTTCGGAAATATCGCCCCTGCGTCCATCCCTGCAGTGGTGCACAGTTCGTTGAATATCCTCAACATTTCAGGGTCATAGCATGAACCGTCCACCGGGAACATACCTGACGCGTCTCCGACTCCTAAAATTTTCTCGCCTGTCAGTTTCCAGTGGACATACCCGGCGAGCGTCGTGATATATGTCGTATGTGCAACATGTTCTTCGCCGTTTATCATGGCTTGATAAAAGTGGGCCGCGCTCCATCTGTGCGG
Organism: Oscillospiraceae bacterium; assembly: GCA_009776905.1. Taxonomy (GTDB): domain Bacteria; phylum Bacillota; class Clostridia; order Oscillospirales; family Oscillospiraceae; genus WRMH01. Next base: position 4,403 of record WRMX01000044.1, on the reverse strand, counting down.
TATATTGAAATTAAGCGCCGAAGATAGTTTTGATGCCGCTTCGCCCGTGTTCGTATTTCTCCATGTCCGAAATGGTACAAGAAGCTTATCATCCTTATCAAACGCGAGATAGCCATGCATCATTGCGGAAATACAAATCCTGTCGACTGTACAAAGCGATATTCCATACCGTTCTTTTGTTTGCGCGGCGAGATGTTCATAAGCGCTGCGAATGCCATCCCATACACCCTCAAGCGAATATGTCCACAACCCATTCTCAAGTCGGCTTTCCCAGTCATGGTTTCCACTTGCGATTACACTAAAATCTTCGCCGATAAGTACGGCTTTAATTCGTGTTGACCCGAGTTCAATACCCAGATATGTTTTTTCAGGTATCATTTCGCGCCCAGCCTTATAACATTCCAACTTGCTTTTTTCAAAACCGCGTTCAAACGTCCGTTATCGATAGAGGATTCTCCCGAACTGGATGGTCTAACAGTCTCCCCGTGTGGAAAACCATTTACGGCCTGTAAGTCATCGCTTTCAAGCGTTATATGTTCGATAATTCGGCAATCGCCAAAATCGCGGACATCGCACTCGAGCGGGATCGAATCATTCAGATCGCGGTTGACCGCGAAAATGGTGATCGTGTCTGCGTCTGCGTCGTATGTCGCGATCGCTTCAATGTCGTTGACTCCCTCGAATGATTTCGTATCGTGCTTTGTAGAGGTCAAAATCGGAGCCAAAGCCGTGCCGCGCCCGAATCTCGACGCGTGTGAAAACGGATAGAATATCGTTTGGCGCAACGCTGCGCCGCCCGGTTCGGTCATGATGGGGGCGATTACGTTTACAAGCTGGGCAAGGCAGGCGATTTTCACCCTATCGCTATTTTTTAGCAGAGTGATCAGAATAAGCCCCGCTACGAGTGCGTCCTCGAAAGTGTAGTTATCCTCGAGCAAACGGGGTGCTACGCCCCAGGGATGGAGCTTCATTGTTTCATCATCTGCGCTGTTTGAATGGTACCAGACGTTCCATTCATCGAAACTGAGCTTTATATCCTTCTTCCCGCGTTGCTTCGCTTTTGTGTAATCGCAAACAGCTGCGACCGTATGGATAAAGCTGTCCATGCTGTCGGTCTGAGCGAGAAAATCCGTCGTGTCACCGTCTTGTTTCTTGATATATTGGTGCAGGGATATGTAGTCGACATACTCGTATGTGTGCTCGAGTACATCCGCTTCCCATTGGGGGAATGTTGGCATACCGGCATTCGAGCTACCGCAGGCGACAAGCTTTATTTCCGGATCTATAAGACGCATCGCCTTAGCGGTCTCCGCCGCCAACCGACCATACTCCCCGGCGGTTTTGTGCCCGATCTGCCATGGGCCGTCCATCTCGTTTCCAAGACACCACGCCTTGATATCGTGCGGCTTCTTGAAGCCATGGGATATTCTCAAATCGGAGTATTTCGAACCTCCTGGGTGATTGCAGTATTCCAACAGATTGCACACGTCAGTGACGCCCCGCGTTCCCAGATTGACAGTCATAAGGGCATCGGTACCTGCGACCTTGCACCATTCCGTGAACTCATTGATACCAAATGTGTTTGGCTCGGTACTGCGCCACGCAAGATCGAGCCGTGCTGTCCGATCCTTTCCGACGCCATCCTCCCAGTGATAATTCGACACAAAGTTCCCGCCGGGATATCGGGTTATAGGAACTCCAAGCTCTCGTATAAGTTTAATGACATCCAACCTGAATCCGTTTGAATCCGCCTCCGGATGCCCCGGCTCATATATCCCGCCATAAACCGCCCGGCCCAGATGCTCTATGAAAGAGCCGTAAAGGTATGGGTCGATTTCCGCGAGTCTTAACTCGCGGCTGATAATCATTTTAGCGTTTTTACCCATTGATTAGTACTCCCTAATACCACTTTGTGTCCTCGAAAACTCAAAAGCCCTGCAATACCAGTCATTCTGAGCGCAGCGCAGATTGAGGTTATATGAGCAGTTGAGCATACCGCAATAAGTGTCTCCGCGCCCGTTATATAGATCGCCATCGCCCTCGGCGGCGGCGCAATACATTACGGGGCCGGCAAATAGTTCCGCGATCATAGTTTCGGGTGTTTCCGGGCCGAAATTACCAAGGTAGACAACCAGCGCGCTTACCCCCAATGTTTTGACTTCTTCAACAGCGCGAACGGCGTCCGTTTCGTTTTCAACCGTTATCCAGCACTCAATGAGACCGGATCCAAACGTTTCAGCCACCCTCGTCCGACGGGACTCGGCCAGCACTTTCGGAAAGCAATCCCATGATACCGCTATTATTCCGAGCTTGACTTCGGGTATGTTTTGCATACGATTACCACCTGTTTTTTCATATTATACACGAGTCCGATTGTATAAACAAGAGGCTATATCAGACGATAAGGAAAAGAGACTGTCGCATACCAAAGGATGGTGCGACAGCCCCACCTGTCTTTATGCATCTATTCACCGCTCATAAAAGCCATAAGCAACCATATCCTGACAATGAAGTATAGTGGAGAAATCGTGTCTCATCAGGGCCTGCAAGGTTTTGTATTTTGCAGCTTGCCTTACGACCGAAGCAACACTCAAGCACATTGTAAATCCGGAGGACTATATTGATCAGAACATCAGTAGCGATAGATACAGGAAGCTATGCGGACAACCTTTTCTTCTTCGGGGGCTACCGCTTCACCGGGGGCGCCTGCGATTTCAGGCGCGTGGCTGCCGAGCGTCGGCGCGTCAGGGGCGGTCGGGTTTGCGGCAATCGGTATCGGCTCTTTGATATTGTCCATAGCTTCCGCCGTTGCCGTTGTTGCTGGTTCTGCCATTCTGTTTTACCTCCTGTGTAGATTTTTCGTGCCAACAAAAAAAGGCCCTGCTCCCGCAAGGCCGGTAGATAAAATCTCCCCTACAAACAAATTTTGCATACAATATTAACCTCTTGTGCTGAATTGCATATTGTCATTTGAGGTTAAATATGGTATACTGTATTTCAGAAGGGGGTGATTGAAAATGGAGTATCAAGAATTATATGACGAATACGCTTCTTTGCTTCGAGATAAAACAGAGTGCCATAATAATCTTGCCGTTTTGAAGGACGGTTACATATCCACCAAAACGATTTCTGGAAAAAAATACACATACCTGCAACACAGGGTGAATGGAAAGCTGATAAGCGAATACGTCAAAGACGATCATTTGCCCGAAGTTCGTGCTGAATTAGATAAGCGTACGATATTACTCAACCGGATTAATGAAATAGACGACCGACTTGAGAAGGTAGAGTCCGCTGTCGGTATCCTTGACAAAAACCTGCTTCGCAAGCTGATCATCCTCCGTCGATGTGCCGCTATGGAAACAATGTCGTTTGAGGAAAGAGGAAAATCGCTTGCATTCGGAAGCGCCATGACTGCACTTGAGGGTATTCCCACCAGCGAGGAAACCGAAAAAAACCTGTCACGCTGGGCCATCGGCGACCTCAGCTTTCAGGAGAGTTTTCTAAATACCTTATGGACTTATCATTTAGTGGAGGTGTAATGAATTGCGAGATCCTTATTTGTATGATGACGTTGACGTACTTCGCAATTTGGGCAATATCCGCGACGCGGAGGAACTGAGGCGAGCTGAAGGAGATGTCACCCGCCATACTATGTCCATGGTCTACGCCCATCATTTCGCTAAGTTCAATACGGAAACTCTCCGTGAAATCCACAGAATTATTTTTGATAATCTGTTTGAATGGGCCGGCGAGTTCCGGACAATCTTCTTAATCAAGCATGAGGATGTACTTGGCGGCGATACGGTGCGGTATGCACATCCGAATCAAATTAAGAAGGAATTGGACGAGGCATCGAAAGAAATATCCAAGCTAAAGAAAAATGAGCCTAAGAAAGATTTGATGTTCAAACTCGTCCGAATTGCTGCTAAAATTTGGCAGACGCACCCTTTCCGGGAGGGAAACACCAGAACGGTCATTTCATTTACTGTACTGTTGGCGGCACATCTGCAGATAAATATTGACTACTCCCTGTTTGAGAAGCATGCTGCATATGTCCGAAATGCGCTTGTTTGGGCGTCACAAGGGATGTATTCAAAACCTGAGTATTTAGAGCGGATCTTCTTAGATGCCGCCGGTGTGGATGTTGAAGAAGAAAATCTAAATATGGACATCCCAAAGAACTATACCCATATTGAAGGATACTATGTGGCAGATTATAAGGAGCAGCCCCATAAGTATCTCGACGACAATAAGGAATTATAGTACCACGCTTCCGTACTGTGATCCTGTCATTTTCTTTCTTCCTTTCTGTTTTGGTTTATGGTCTTCCGATTTTCATTTGGCCTGCTGTTCTGCCTAGCATAAGGGTAACCCATAAATAGGAAAGGTTTTTCCTAATT
>WRMX01000043.1 GCA_009776905.1 Oscillospiraceae bacterium | reverse complement strand
GGTGCGCAGCGTAGCTGCGTGAGGGACAAGCGAGTAGAGCGAATTCATTTCGCTCGTAAGCGAGCTGTCCCGATGGGTTGTGGGCGCAGCCCACGTTAGTGTTCTTTGAGAAGTATTTAGGCTTGGTGTGACTTCGGACCAACTTGACCCAATGTAAGCAAAAAAGAACGCTCAATTAGGTGGTCTAATATGCGGATAGAAAAATGTGTGGTTTCCTATGACGATTGGGAAATGCAGTGTTGCGGCGACCCATTCAAAATTGGAGATAGAATCAAGTGGCCTGTCTATAAGCGGGTTGATGAAGATAACATTGATACTGATAGCGCGTTAGATGGGGTAGATTATATTTATGAAGCCCACGGAATGAAACATCCGCGCGACATGTATACGCTAATCGGAACAGTTGATGAAATTAAAGCGGATTATTATAAAATCGAGCTTCGCACACGTCTGAGTATCCATAACGGACAAAAGCCTGTACCGACTCACGTTTACGAAAAATCATTTGATGTAACGGAAGCTGATGGGTGGGATAAAGATATAGATGATTTAGAATTTGGCTCATATCGTGTTACGATTCGGGATTGTGAGTTACTACCTTATAAAGAGTGAATTAAGTATAGTCATGCGAGAGAACAGAAAAACTTCTAAATGGGTATGTCGGAAATGCGACTATACATTAGACATCAAGGAATTTGAGGACAGATATGTTTTTTGGTTTTGTGATGGGAGCAATGCGTTTCTGAATAATCAAGCCCTGAAACGTAAAGTTTTGGGGTGTACTGTTCCACACGACTCTGTTGCCTTGCTTGACATTATTGCGGCATACCGATATAATGAACGCAAAGAGGGTGAGGACTATGATAGTTGAAGACTTACTGAAGCAGCGAAAAATGACAAAATACCGACTCGCCCTTGAAGCGAACATACCGCATTCAACGCTTAGCGAAATATGCAGCGATAAAACCAAACTCGAAAAATGCTCCGCCGAGACGATTTACAAACTGGCAAAAACACTTGGTATTTCGATGGAAACATTGACCGAAGCCGGTATTCGCCGCACGGAGCTCGAAAAATCATACGAACACAATCTGCCGGCGTACCTTCAGCACGACTTGGACGAATACAAGGCCGGGATAGAAAACAGCTCGAGTCTGCTGGACTGTCTTTGGGGAGAGTTATACGGCAGCATTAATATTGCTGAAATAAACGACGGGACAATAACTGCCGAACACGCTGATTACCTCAGGCAAAAATTTCTATGGGGAGGAGCGCGGACATGACGGGTGAAATTGATTTCACTAACTGTAAGCAGATACCCGGAAGGGCATATAATGGCGCAAGCTCCCTCAGAATGACACAAATGCTGTCCCACAGCAACAGTACCGATCATTCAAGATAATTCTCCATATCCTCCAAATACTTCAATCAAATCGATCACGCACCCTTCAAGAACACTAACGGAAATTGCTTCGGCGCTGCCATATGGGTGAGCAACGTATTCTCCATTTTGTAAAACATGAGCCGTGACCATCTTGACATCCGGATCGACGATCCAGTATTCACGGACGCCCGCCCGCAAATACTGCCTGTTCTTGAGCACTCTGTCTCGCAGCACTGTAGAGGGGGAGAGAATCTCAATCACCATATCCGGAGCACCGACGCAGCACTTGCCGTCGAGCTTGGCTTGGTCGCAGACCACCAACAAATCAGGCTGCACGACAGTATCATCTCCTGCATCGGCGTTGAGCCTGACGTCAAACGGCGCGGCAAACACTTTACACGATTTGCCTTTTAAATAGCTATATATTTGGTTGTGCAGACTGCCGCTTATCTCTTGATGAGCCTGCGATGGCGCCGACAAGGCGTATGGCACGCCATCCAGCAATTCCCACCGCTTTTCATCACCCCAGCCGCAATAGTCCGCATATGTGTACCGCTCGTATTCCGGTAAAGCCTCACTGACTTCCATCTGCATGCCGCCTCCTTAACGCATATCTATGCCTACGTCATGCTTCCGATATTACCAAATAATCGAGCGGAACACAAGCCCACCGGCAACATCTCAAACATAAGCATGAACACACGTACCATTGCTATAAAGTGTCTTGCTTGCATTAACGCAAGCACACGAATATAGTATGGGCTGACATCATCGAAGGGAGCGTATATGCGTGCAGAATGTATATGAAAATACAATGGCGCTTATACCTGAAGCGCCCATTGATATATTGATAAGCATGCCGCGCATACTTGATATTCTACTGCTGGATAGAACAACATCGACACCGAATACCCCCAGGAACATCATATGGGCGAACGACAATTATATTGAATTCGGCGCTTCTGCTTACGCCGCAACTGCACAGATAAAACCCAAATTTATCACCGGTGCGCATAGCACTCTGATAATGCCGAGAGCTTTGAAAACAGCGTCTATGAAAAAAGAGAGGACAAGAACAAAAGCTGAGGTTTTTACACCCACATGGATAGTGAAAACGCAAAACGATGCAGTTGACGAAAACTATTTAGACGATGATTTGGAAACATATACTCGCCGCAAATGGCTTGAAATTACCTGTGGGGAAGCCCCATACATGGCCACGCGCTACGACATGGAATCAGGCGAGATAGTACCACTTCCCGATCGCGTTGGCTTCATTGACAGAAAACTCGCTCGAATTAATAACGAGATCGCTGATAAAGCAGAGTGGCAACGCTTGGTTGAACTCGCTTATAAATCAAGCTATGGTTTTGAATGGAACGGCGATTCTCTGCTCATCGCCCGCGAAAACCTGCTTTACACGTATCGTGACTACTATTTTGCCAAATGGGGGGACGACCCGCTTATCGGGCTGATCGAGGAAATCGCAAAAATAATCAGCTATAATGTTTTTCAAATGGATGGGATAAAATACATTATCCCACTGACTGAAAAAAGAGAAAAAATCGTGGAGATGCAACTGTCATTATTTGATGTAGGCGAACCCAAAGATGAATGGAAAATCACTCCCGGCAAGCGAGCGAGAGTCATGAACTGGGATACGAACAGAATGGAGTATTTCGACAAAATGTAGGGGCGATTACCAATCGCCCAAAAAGGACGCAAAACATGACAACGGGCGATTACCAATCGCCCAACGCAAGGAGATTGTAGGGGCGATTACCAATCGCCCGGAACGTATTGTTATTCACACGGAAGGCGGATTAACAGATATGAACGATAACACTATGATACGAACCACAAAGACAATCTATCCGCAAATATATGCATACATCCTGCCGGAATATGAACCAAAGGAAGGCTGGGTAAAAATCGGCTACACCGAGCGGCAAGATGTTAACAGTCGCATAAGGGAGCAGACACATACGGCAGCGGTCAATTTGAAATATGCTAAGTTATGGTCGGAGCCTGCGAAATTCGCCAATTCCGACGAATGGTTTATCGACAAGCAATTGCACAACTACTTGCGGAAATTCAAGAACATAGCGCAGGAGCCAAATACCGAATGGTTTTATTACGATGGGACACTCGAGCAAGCGCATAGCGATTTTGATGATTTCAGAAACAATCGCTTAGAAGCAAATGTTAGGGCTAGCAGCAAACTTGAGTATAGGCTTCGAGACGAGCAGCAGCAGGCGGTAGAAATGACGCTCGAATATGCAGAGGCTAACCCAAACGGTGAGTTCTTGTGGAACGCTAAACCCCGTTTTGGAAAGACCTTGACCACATATGATTTGGTTCGCAGGATGGGCGCAAAAAAGGTTCTTATTGTCACAAACCGCCCTGCCATTGCCAATTCTTGGTTTGACGATTTTGAAACGTTCATCGCTTGGCAAACAGAGTATTTGTTTATCTCCACGACGGACTCCTTGAAAGACAGACCTGTTTTCACTCGTGATGAATTCAATCGGCAATTGATAGACGCACCCGAAGGCGATCGCCGTGATAGCCATATCACTTTTATCTCTTTACAGGACTTAAAAGGAGCGATTTCATTTGGGGGTACTTTTGACAAGCTTGCATGGGTCAAAAGCCTGGAATGGGACTTGCTCGTCATCGACGAAGCCCATGAAGGTGTCGACACATTCAAAACCGACATAGCGTTTAACAACATAAACCGCAGTTTCACGTTGCATTTATCCGGCACCCCGTTCAGGGCTATAGCTTCCGGGAAGTTCTCGCAGGAGCAGATATTTAACTGGACGTATGCAGATGAGCAGGAAGCAAAGGCTAACTGGTCAAATATAGAGGAAAACAACCCTTACGAGCAATTGCCTCGTCTTAATATGTTCTCTTATCAGATGAGCCAGATGATCACGGACGAGGTAAACAAAGGCGCCGAAATAGACGGCAAGGACATTGACTTTGCCTTTGATCTGAATGAATTCTTTGAAACAAACGACAGCGGCAAGTTCATTCACGATGAAGAGGTGCGTAAATGGCTCGACACGCTTTCCAAAAACGAAAAATACCCGTTTTCTACAAAAGAATTACGAGCTGAACTGAAACACACGTTTTGGTTGTTAAATCGTGTAGCAAGCGCAAAGGCTCTCGCAAAGCTACTCGCGGAGCATCCGGTATTTGAGAATTATGAAATCGTCTTAGCGGCAGGTGACGGCAGAACGGAAGACGATCCTTCCGTTAATGAAAACTCGCTCGATCGGGTTCGTGCAGCAATTAAAACACACGAGAGAACGATTACCCTCTCAGTAGGTCAACTAACAACAGGCGTCACTATTCCCGAGTGGACCGCCGTCTTAATGCTGTCCAACATCAAATCACCGAGTCTATACATGCAAGCAGCATTTAGAGCGCAAAATCCATGGGATTATGAGGAAAACGGCGAAAAGCAGCAAAAGCAGAACGCCTATGTTTTTGACTTCGCCCCGGAACGCACCTTGATTATCTATGACGAATTTGCCAATAATCTAGACAGCAAAACCGCCGACGGGGGAGGCACGACTGAGACCAGAGAGGCTAATATTAAGAAGCTGCTCAACTTTTTCCCTGTAATAGCCGAGGACAGTGACGGCAAGATGGTGGAGCTTGATGTGAGGCAAGTCCTGACCATTCCGAAATCGATAAAGGCGCGGGAAGTCGTTAAGCGCGGCTTCATGTCAAATCTGCTATTCCAGAACATTTCCGGTATTTTTGCATCACAAGAGGTAAGGGAAATTCTGGAACAACTAAACCCTGTTGATGTGGGCAAGGTCACTCCGCGCCAAACGAACGATTCTATCGATACACAAGGGGTTCAGGTAGATGCTAATGGAAGCGTGGCGGTCAATTTCTCTATTGTCGTTGCGGAAACAGAAGCACGGTTCGGTGAGAAAGTTTATGCTGATATTGTCGGCGCTGCCAGGCAAGCGACTGAACAGTCCGTTCCGAACTTGACAAATACCGTTGCCTCTGCCTTTACGAACAATGTATTGGATGCGGTAAAAGAGCTTGCCAAAGACAATAGCGTCACGATGGCGCAGGCGGAGCAGGTTGTGAAGCATAACGCGAATATCATCGCCCGCGAGGTGGAAAAGGTACAGAAGCAAGCAGAAATCAGACAAGCCGAAGCAAAGGTAGAGTTTGAACGCCGGGTAGCCGAAAGCCAAAACGACACGGATGCGGTCGCCGAAGCTACCGCAAAATACGAAGAGATAAAACAGCAAATACAGATTGATTTCAAAAATGAGCTTGTTTCGACAGTCGAGGAAAAGGCAAAAGAGCTAACTCAAGAATCAACGCAAACTATTCTTTCAACCGCTGAGGATAAGAAAAAGGCATCGGTTGAAGACGACGTCCGCGCCCGCTTGCGCGGGTTTGCCCGCACTATTCCGTCGTTCCTAATGGCATATGGCACGTCCGATACAACTCTAGCGAATTTTGATATAAACATTACAGACGACGTATTTGTCGATGTTACCGGGATTACGCTAGACCAATTCCGCACTTTGCGAGATACATATAACTTCTTTGACAGTGTAGTATTCGACGAATCCGTACAGGAGTTTTTGAACAAAAAAGCGCAGCTTGCCGATTACTTCAACGACAGCCAGACCGAGGATATTTTCGACTATATCCCGCCCCAGAGAACCAATCAGATTTTCACGCCGAAAAAGGTCGTGAAAATGATGATCGATAAACTGGAAGAAAACAACCCTGATATATTCACAGATAAGCATAAGACTTTTGCGGATTTATACGTGAAGTCAGGCCTGTACCTGACCGAAATCGTAAAACGCTTGTATGCGGGGCTTGTTGGTAAAATCCCAGATGGAAACGAGCGGCTCCGGCACATCCTCGAAAACCAGATTTATGGCTTTGCGCCGAGCGAGATAATCTACAGCATCGCAAGGAACTATGTCTTCGGCGGACATCCCGAAATTGATAGCGCAAATCTTGTGTGCCGGGACCTGACCGAGCTTGCAAAGAACAGAGGTGATTTAAAAATGAAATTTGACGTCGTGGTGGGTAACCCGCCTTATCAGGAGAGTGGCGAGGCGAGAGACGAGCCTATTTATCACCATTTCTATGACCTTGCAGAAACGGTTTCGCAGAGATACTGCTTAATCTCGCCTGCCAGATTCTTATTCAACGCAGGACAAACACCTAAATCATGGAATACAAAAATGCTGGGTGACGAGCATTTGAGAGTTGAGCATTACGAGCAAAACAGCGCAAATGTGTTTCCGAATACCAATATAATTGGTGGGGTAGCCATTGTTCATCGAGATAAGGATCAAGTTTATGGTAGTATAGGTATTTTCACACATTACGATGATCTGAATTCTATCGTTAGTAAAGCTACCCAAATAACCGATGAGAGTATTGCTTCCCTTGTACAACCGCAGGGTATATATCGCTTTTCTGAACAGTTTTTCGTCGATTTTCCACAAGCCGAAGCAATGCAGGGTAGAGGGACAAGGGACAAGATTGTTTCAAAGGCATTTTCTCAGATGGACTTTGCGTTCCACTCTGAGAAATCTAGTTCAGATAACGTGCGTATGTTAGGACTTGTCGATGCAAAGCGCGAATACAAATGGATCAAACGAGACTATCTTCAGGAACAGGTCAGCTTGACCAAGTATAAAGTCTTTGTATCTGAGTCAAATGGTGCATCTGGAACTCTAGGGGACAATGCGGCAAGGATAATAAGTACTCCACTAATTGGTCTCCCCTTCGTTGCTCACACCGATACTTTCCTGACAGTCGGCGCATTTGATAAAGAAGAAGAAGCAAATGCTGTTTTTAAATATTTAAAGACAAAGTTTGCGCGCGTGTTGTTGGGTGTTCTAAAAGTAACTCAACATAATTCGCGTTCCACATGGGCGAAAGTCCCCCTACAAGACTTCACGCCGCAAAGCGACATAGACTGGACAAAACCCATACCCGAAATTGACAAACAGCTCTATGCAAAATACAACCTAGACGAAAATGAAATCGCCTTCATCGAAGAAAAAGTCACGGCGATGGAGTAGGGGCGATTACCAATCGCCCAACAGGTATGCAAAACATAACAACGGGCGATTAATAATCGCCCAACGTAAGGAGATTGTAGGGGCGATTACCAATCGCCCAACAGGTATGCAAAGTAGAAAGAGAAATCGATTAGAAGGATACAATTACAGTACAGATGGATCATACTTCATTACCCTATGCGTCAAAGAAAGGAAAGAATTGCTAGGATCGGTCGTAGGGGCGATTACCAATCGCCCGGATGCCTCGGTCGAATTAAGTGAATATGGTAAAATTACAGACAACGCTATCAATGAAATCCCTGCTCATTATGAAAATGTGTCAATTGACAAATATGTGATTATGCCTAATCATATCCATTTGATAATAACGCTCTGCAATGGGCGATTAGTAATCGCCCCTACGAACGTATCATTTATCATTCAGCAATTAAAAAGAAATATATCAAAGCAAATAGGCCTTTCAATATGGCAAAAATCCTTCCATGACCATATCATCAGAAACGAGGCAGAATATCAACTCATTTGGGCATATATTGACAAAAACCCAGAGCTGTGGAATGATGATGTGTATCATGTATAAATAGCCTAATGCCTGTTTCAACATAGTACGTTTAAACGAAACTCAGTCCAATCGACGGATGCAGGCGATAGAAACAAACGATCTCCAATCGGTTGCCATCTACGCCAAATGGCATAGATAGTGGCATAGATAATGGCATAGATAATAAACGTGCGATCATCCTGAACGCAATACTCTCGAATCCAAGAATCACGCAAGACAAACTTGCAACAGAAACCTATACACAAAATTTAGGCGATTTTTCTGTATAAAAAATCCATACGGAAAAATATCGTTGAAAATTTCCGTATAATAATCCAGTACGCCATTCGAGAGGGGGCCACGATTGTATGTGCGGACGATACTTGCTTGAAGACGATACCTATGAGGAAGACCTTGTGAAGCTCAACGCCCCCGGGGCTCTGCTGAACATCGCCCGAGGGGAGATCTTCCCGACAAACACAGCCCCATTGATAACGCGCGACGGCATCGCCGCAGCGAAATGGGGCTTTCCCCATTGGAAAAACGCGAGCGTAATAATCAACGCCCGCGCAGAATCCGCGCTCGAAAAGACAATGTTCCGTAAACCGTTGTTGGAACGCAGATGCATCGTCCCTTCCAACGGATTTTATGAATGGGACCGCACAGGCTCGAAGAAAAAGAAAGACAAGTACCTCCTGCGAATGCCGGAAACCGACGTTTTGTTCATGGCCGCAATGATCAACATTTTCAAGGACGCGGACGGCAGCGCCTATAGCGCGTTCGTCATCCTCACCACCGCGGCATCCGACACTGTTGCCGGCATACACGACCGCATGCCTGTAATCGTCATGCCTGATGAGTTGGATTCGTGGATCAACGATGCGAATTTTCTCGATTTCGCCTTGCACCGCTCAGGCCCGGAGTTGGAACTAATACCAGCGGTTACATAAAAGCGTGCCGAGATTCTTCGGGCACAGGCTTCCTCAGAATGGATGACCAATGTCAACAGGCCAAGAAAACCATTCCTGATTGGCATGTAGGGGCGAGGCTTGCCTCGACCGTTTTCAGGTGAGTTACGGGATGGGCAAGCCCAGCCCCTACTTGCACGTTGTGTTAACCGGTTGACATTGAATGAAAGCCTTATGATAGCCTCCGTGTTTGCGACCGATTAGACAAATTTTCGATCATATAACAAGGCGGCGTTCAAGATGACTAGCACGGCACCCGCATTATGGACGAGCGCGCCCGTGACGGGATTCAAAAGCGCAAGTATCGAAAGAATTATTGCCGCGAAATTTATAAACATGGAAAGGGAGATATTGATTTTTATCAGCCTGACGGTTGCGTTTGACAGGCGCTTGAGATATGGGATTTTTGATATATCGTCCCCCATCAACGCAATATCGGCGGCATCCACCGCAATATCGCTTCCCATGCCTCCCATCGCCACGCCAACATTCGCCGTCTTCAGAGCTGGCGCATCATTGACGCCATCCCCTATCATGCAAATATTCTGCCCCTGTTGCTGGAGCTCCTTTATTTTATCGACTTTCAACGCCGGGAGCAATTCGGCATGCACGTCCGAAATGCCGGCCATTTCCGCGAAATGTCGCGCAGTCTGCATATGATCTCCCGTTAGGAGAGTCGTCTTTGTTCTGACATCAGCGAGCTCGCCTATCATATCTTTGACCGATGGGCGCAGCGTGTCCGAAAGAGCTATAATGCCCGTTACCCGATTCTTAATAGAAACCACAATCGTTGCTTTCCCCTGTTGCAGAAGCTTATCCAACTCCGCATCGGCTTTTTCCCCAAAAGCAGCGCCAAGAGCTCGCAGCCACGACGCGCTGCCGCAACATACCTTCTCCCCTCTTACAATCGCACAGACTCCTCTGCCCGGCACCATCTCAAAGTCATGAGCGGGCTGCCATGTTGTCCCCCGCTCGTTCGCAAATTCCACTATTGCTTTGCCAAGCGGATGTTCGGAGCGCGATTCCACCGATACTGCGATGGACAGCAGCTCATCTTCGGAGATTGATCCATCAGGCACTACTATGTCGCTGATGACGAGGTTTCCATGCGTTAATGTCCCGGTTTTGTCAAACGCCACCGTGTCTATCTTCCCCATCCTCTCCAATGCATCACCGGACTTTATTATAACTCCGTGCTTCGTGGCCTGCCCTATTGCCGCCATGATCGATGTCGGCGTGGCAAGGACCAGCGCGCATGGGCAAAACACGACAAGCACGGTAACCGCGCGCACAATATCGCGCGTCGCAAGCAATGTGACTGCTGCAATTACGAGCGCCGCCGGGACGAGCCATGACGCCCATCTGTCTACGGCCCTCTGCATCGGCGCCTTGTTGTGCTCGGCATCCGAAACGAGCTTGATCAGCTTTTGCAGCGAAGAATCCTCGCCCACCGCAGTAGATCTGATATCTATAGATCCAAAGCGGTTGATTGTCCCGCAATAGACCTCGTCCCCGACGGTCTTGTCTATCGGCAGGGACTCCCCTGTCATTATCGATTGATCGACCGATGTGTCGCCGGCGATTATCTCTCCATCGGCAGGAATCGCCTCGCCCGGAAGTATTCGCAAGATATCTCCGCATACGATGCGTTCGATCGGAATGAACTCCACATTGCCTCCGTCGATTTTTCTGCCCTCGGCCGGAGCCAGGCTTATAAGGTTCTTCAAGCCTTTTTTCGCGCGTGATATGGTCTTGTCCTCCAGGATTGCCCCGATAGCCATTATAAACGCGATTTCGCCGGCGGCAAATAGCTCCCCGATGGCGATGGACGCAATCATTGCAATGGTGATCAGCAGTTCGGAAGACACCGCCTTATCCGCAAACAATTCCTCGATCGCGGCATACACGATCGGCAACCCTGATATAATTACGGCAGCCCAAGCCGGATCGACAGGAATTCTCGTCGCTGTCAATGTAAGTATCAAACTTGCAACAAGAAGCGCACCGCCGACAACGGTTATTATTAAACCGGATAGAAAGTCATTGACTTTTTGTATCACACCTAATACCTCTCACGTGGGAGTTCCACGCCCACAACCGGGACGCCGCACAACTCTGCCGATGTCGTCAATAATCCCCAATGGACAAAATGAGAGCGCGCGCTCCACTTAGACTATCCGCGAAAATTGCTCAATTGCGGAAGTCAATTTTTTTATCGTCTCTTCTTCCTTGCCCTCGCGTATCCCATCCAGCACGCAATGCTGCAAATGCCCCTCCAGAATGACTTGCCCCGATTTATGCAGCGCGGATTTCACTGAGCTGATCTGTATCAATATTTCTTCGCAGCTCTTATCCTCTTCGATCATCTTGATGATGCCGCGCACTTGCCCCTCGATCCGTTTAAGCCGGTTAACGACGGCATCTGAATCCATCCACTGTTTCATCATATCCACCTCCTAAAACACATTTCCATATGGAATACGCCGCAGTATATAGCCCATACCCCTATCCCCTATATTCATACTCCATAAGATAACACAAGTCTCGCTGCCTTGTCAACAACAAAATTATTGAAACGTTGAAACAACAACAAGACTATCAAAACGTTGAAATCTCTGCATTAAAATTATTGAAACGTTGAAATCTTCATCATTTATTCATCAAATTACATAGCAATAATGCGATAATATTGTTTATGGAGGTATCGTAATGAAAGGGTTTTACAGCATTCAAGAATTTGCAAAAATCACCGGCATAGAGACTTCGACGCTGCGGTACTATGACAAAATCGGTCTTTTTTCGCCGGCTATCCGTAATCCGGACAATAATTACCGATATTATTCCCCTGCTCAAGTGATGTCGCTCAACTTCATAACCGTGCTAGGGGATCTGAATTTGCCGCTCAGGACGATAGCAGAGCTGCGTAAAGAGCGCAGCCCCGTCAGAATTCTACAGTTGCTGGACAGGCAGGAAAAGCAAATGAACATGGAAATGCGCATCTTGCGGCAGAAATATGCAATCATACACACACGGCGTGAACTGATAAATTATGGCATGGTCGTCACAAATGGGTATAAGGCGGTTAAGGGCAAGCGGATGGGCGAAGGCGACACCATTGAAGGCGTCGATGAGGTCGATGTGGATGTGAACGCCGTTGCCGTGCTGCACAGAGATAATAAGGAGTATATCCTTTGGCCGCGCAATGAATACGAAGAAGGCGACACATTTATCGATCCTTTATTGGCCTTCATCAACCAAGCAAGCAGCAGAAATATCAACCTCGCGTTTCCTGTCGGCGGGTATTGGGACGATATGGATTCGTTCATGGCGCACCCTTCCTTGCCTGACCATTTCTTCACGATAGACCCCATGGGCAACAGCGTCAGGAAGGAGGGCTTTTATCTGATTGGTTTCAATCGTGGGTACTACAGCGAGATGGCCGACTTGCCGGAGAGGATGGCTGCGTTTACAAAAGAAAAGTCTCTGACTTTGACAGGCCCCGTGCTTGCTATGTATATGTTCGATGAAATCTGCACCGGCGATCCCGATAGGTTTCTCGTCCAGGTTTGCGTCGCTGTGGCAAGGCCGAAGCGAAAGGCCATAAAAGAGCCTGCCTGGCGAAAAAACACTCCCGCCACGGACTTCGCATGAATGGTTGCAATTTCACGCCCGGTGAGGTAGACGTTTGTTTTGCTTCCGACCGCGTAGCGCGGAGCGGCGCGAAGATGCGCATGGATGCGCATCTGAGCGATGAGGAAGCAAAAAAACGTCTGCCGAGCGTAAGGGCGTGAACAGGAGCCATGAATGGTATTTATGGTTGACTTTCTACTTCCCCCAATATAGAATACGCATAAATAAATTAAAGAAACAAATTAAGGAGGACAACCACATATGAAGTACCCACGGCTGCAATATGGAGACCCAAATGTACCAACCATCAAATCGCGTTCCTTCTTCGGCGGCGGAGAGCTGGTGTTGCCAAAATTNGACTACCCCATCTCGCAAAAAGAAAACTTCAGACGGTCGGCGCAGCACCAAAATCCNCTCTGGGTGCCAAACTCATTTTTGGACATGCAATCCATCAACCCCAATGACATGATCCTGCCGACAAAAGCAACTGAAGGCCAATGCGTCTGCATGGACTTCTCGCACCCGCATACAGCCGACTATACGTTCACCGACTGGTTCCTGACCGACTGGACATATGTCCACTCCGCGGGCGGGCCGATGCTCACGCCCGGGTTCGTCCTGTGCGACGACATCACCGAATGGCGCAAGTGCGTCAAGTTCCCGAACTTCGACGACTGGGAATGGGATTCGTTCCACGAGGACTACATGAAAAACAAATACGACCCGGAAAAAGTCCTGTCCATCGACATCGGTCTCGGCTGCTCCGAGCGGCTGGTCTCGATACTTGGCGGTTACACGGAAACCATGCTTGCGTTTGCCACGGAGCCCGATGCGTGCAAAGATTTCTTTGAAGCGTTTATAGACCACGAGATAGAGCAATTTGACAGGATGATGTCGTATTACCCCATCGATCTTCTGACATACCATGACGACTGGAGCAATGAGAAAGACACGTTCTTCTCGCCCGCGATGCTTGAATACATGCTGTTTGGCGCAACGAAGCGTTTTGTCGACCATGTCAAGTCCAAGGGCGTCGTCTTCCAGTTCCATATATGCGGCAACATGACGCGTTTTGCCCCTTACTTCGTCGATCTTGGCGTTGAGTTGTTGCAGATTCAGCGCCGCGCCGTTGATTTCATTAAGTTGAAGCAGGATTACGGCACGAAGCTCGGCTTCGGCTCTGGCATCGAAGGCCATTCTTTCGGCGACCCGGAACCTGCGAAAGAGGATTTGGTGCAAAAGGTCAGAGATACTGTTGACTTGTTCGCTTCGACAGGCGGCTTCTATTCATTCGTTGGCTTTGGCAATCCCGAGCTCACTTGGATAGCGACCGATGAGTTTTATGCTTACAGCCGCGAGTTTTACGACAAGGAAAACGGCAACGCATAGAAAACGCATTCTTATATATCAAAAGGGCGGTGTGCGAGTCACACTGCCCTTTCTTATTATGAGGGGGATCCGTCCCCAAGGCGCTAACGTGGGGCTCCGTCCCCAAGGCGCTAACGTGGGGCTCCGTCCCCAAGGTGCTAACGTGGGGATCCGTCCCCAAGGCACTAACGTGGGGATCCGTCCCCAAGGCACTAACGTGGGGATCCGTCCCCAAGGCATAAACGTTAGGGGCTTCGCTCCCTAATGCGCTATATGCTTCCTCATGCAGCCTATCACTTCATCCAGCGACAAAGGCTTCCCGATGTGGCCGCTCATGCCTGCGCGCAAGCACTTTTCCACATCTTCCCTGAACACATTCGCGGTCATCGCAATTATGGGAATTGTCTTCGCGTTCACAGCATCAAGAGAGCGAATGCGTTGCGTCGCTTCATAACCATCCATCTCCGGCATCTGCACATCCATAAAAATCAAGTCGTATTCCTTTGGCGCCTCGCTGAACATTCGGACGGCCTCATTGCCGTTGAACGCACAATCGACATCCACAAGCGTTGGCTCCAGAAGCGATATAACTATTTCCCGGTTTATCTCGACATCCTCCGCCAACAGAACCCTGCATCCTTTAAATAACCCGGCGACATCATATGCAACTTCATTGGGCCCGTTTGAAGGCCCCGGGCATTCAGCAATCGCACCGGTGTTCTTCGTCCCTCCGCGCTTTCCTCTGCATTTCACGTTGAAAATTACAAAGAACGTCGAGCCCTTTCCCAATTCGGATTCGACCCAGATTCTACCGCCCATCATTTCAACGATGCTCTTTGAAATAGAAAGCCCCAGGCCGGTCCCGCCATATTTGCGCGTAGTGTCGCTCTTTGCTTGCTGAAACGGCTGGAACAGCCGCTGTTGCTCCTCGCAACTGATGCCGATGCCCGTGTCTGANACAGATATCCTGACTGCGCAGTTTTCGGCTTCTTCATGCANGAGGCAGGCATTTATGCGAATCTCGCCGCCATTCGGCGTGAACTTTATCGCGTTGCTCATAAGGTTTATAACAACCTGCGCAAGATGCTGATCATCGCCGTATAAGTCGTCCGGAATATCATCGTCTATGCTGACTGCCAATTTGAGTTGCTTTTCTTCCGCTTTGTAGTTTACGACGTTCACGACGCGTTGCAGCATTTTTTCAAAACTAAACTCCGATAGGGAAAGCTCAAGCATGCCGGCTTCAATTTTCGACATATCGAGGATATCGTTTATTATGCCCAGCAGATGCTTTGCAGCATCGTCAATTTTTCCGAAGCTGTAATCCTTTTTTTCGATATCTACCGTGGATTTGCCAATAGTCACCATGCCGATGATTGCATTCATCGGCGTGCGTATCTCATGGCTCATATTTGCAAGAAAGTCGCTTTTGGCGCGGCTGGCCTTTTCCGCGTCATCCAACGCGACCGCCAGCTTTTGCGTCATTTCGTTTTTCAGAATTGCATTGGATATCAGCAGGCCAATAGAACGCAACACATGGATTTCCTCATCCGACAACACGCGCTCTCTCCTGCAATCATCAATGCTGAAAAGGCCCCAGAACACGTTGCGCAAAAACAGCGGTATTATGACGATGGATTTTATGTCGAATTCTCCAAGATAATCCTGATTGTTGCGGTTCATCGATGTCAGCGGCCCGTTTATATACCCATTGTTCATTACAGTTTCTACCCACTTGGGCCTGTTGCCATTCGCAAAAGTGAGGCTCATGGGGATAGCCGGCATCTTCTTGCCGATGTCGCTGAGCCAACTGAATGTATGGACAAAGAGAGTGATATTATCGCTTTCCTCATTACGCCAAATATGAATACGGTCCGCATCCATGCTGTGGCCCAGCAGCTCAAAGCATTCGGCCAATGACTCTTCAAACGCCGCCTCGGCGTCAGCCATCAATAATATCGCTGCAACGCGATTGGCCATATGGAGCAGACGATCGCGTTCGCCGATTATCTGCATCATATGGCTGTATTCATGGAATTCTTTTGAGTGTTCCGCAGGCGAGGCCGCGTCATCGCTTTGCGTATTGGGATGAGGCATGGGATCGCATAAGATTCTCATGCCGTTCGCGTCTTGAAATGTCACATTGGCTGGTTCCGCAACAATGCTCCCATTGCCAAGCTTGCTGCCCATGGCCTTTGGCCCGCTCATTGTATATACCGGATCGCTCACCGCTATTTCTCCTCGTCCGAGCATTTCGCGATTATGACCCACTATATATTATTTCAACAGATATCCGAATACCCCAATAGCAGTAAATAAACGCGCAAAACACACCCCAAAAAGTAGGCGCCTAGGAGCGGGCATACATCATCGCATATTCGCCGCCGAGCGCAACAAGCTCATCATGCGTCCCTCTTTCAACAATTTGCCCGTCGTGCATGACCAATATCATGTCGGCATCCCTGATCGTCGACAAACGATGCGCGATGATGAAGCTTGTGCTGCCCTTGGCAAGCCTGAGCATCGCAGCCTGTATGCGCAGCTCTGTGCGCGTATCGACGCTGGATGTCGCCTCGTCGAGGATGAGGATTGGCGCATGGCAAAGAACAGCCCGCGAAATCGCCAACAGCTGCCTTTGCCCCTGGCTCAGCGTTTCCGACCCTCCGGACACAACGGTGTCATAACCATCGCGCAACCGCATGATGAACTCATGCGCGCCGCCGACTTTCGCCGCTTCGATGATCTCCTCTTTTGTTGCATCCGGACGTCCATACCGAATATTATCGGTAATTGTCCCCGTAAACAAGCATGTATCTTGCAACACCACGGAAAACGCCCGCCTCAAACTGTCGCGTTTATAATCACGTATATCAATGCCATCAATAAATACCGCGCCCTCGGTCACATCATAAAACCTCGAGAGCAGGTTTACAACGGTGGTCTTGCCCGCGCCGGTCTCTCCAACGAGCGCGATTTTCTTGCCGGCCTCCGCCGTGAAGCTCACATTATGCAATACATAAGCATCAGGGGAATAGGCGAACGACACATCATCAAAGCGAACGTCGCCTTTTGGCTCTGTCATGTCAACCGCATCTGCCACATCCTCGGTTTCTTCGTCTTCATCAAGAACCTCGAACACCCGCTCCGCTCCTGCAAGAGCGGACTGAAGGTTGTTGAACATCCCTGCCAGATTGTTTAGTGGCTGCGCGAACTGCTTTGAATAAGTAACGAACGAAGCGATCACGCCAACGGTGATCAACCCCTCCGCCGCAAGCAGGCTGCCCAGCGCCGCCACCGACAGGAAGCCGATATTCGAGATCACATTCATAAGCGGCATAAGCATTCCCGACCANGTGAGCGCNTTCGTCCCGGCATCTCGCAGCTTNTCATTGACNTCGGCAAAACCGGCGACAACGGTGCCTTCCATGTTGAATGCTTTGACTATCCGCTGCCCTGCTATGGTCTCCTCGACAATTCCGTTTAGTTTTCCAAGTTCCTGCTGTTGTATCAGAAACATCCTTCTAGAACGGCCGGCAATCATTTTCGTCGCCAGCAATACGAGCGGAACCGTAATCAGCGCCGCCAGCGCCATCCAAGCATTCAATATCAGCATCATTATGAGGCTTCCCAATATCGTGATGCCCGCGCTGACAAGCTGCGTCGTGCTTTGGGCGATGGTCTGGCTGATATTGTCAACGTCATTCGTCAGGCGGCTCATCAGCTCGCCATGCGTATGCGCATCGTGATATGACAAAGGCAGAGTTTGAAACTTATCGAATAATGATTTTCGTAATGCGCGCACGATTCGTTGGGAAGTCATGGTCATAATGACCCCCTGAATGAGATCAAGCAACCAGTTCATGATGTATGCCACTGCGAGCACAGGCACGAAGACGAGAACAAGGTTGAAGTCAACGGAATCCGTCATCGCATCCACAGCCCTGCCGACGAGATACGGCACGGCCACGCCGATCGCAGTCTGCACTGTCAGCACCGCCGCGACAATGAACAAAGACCGTCCTTCCTTCAGGTAATAGCGCATGAGCCTGCGGAACGTGCCGCCTGCATCTTTAGCTTTCTCTTTCGGCGTGAAGCGGTTCGCTCCGCCCCCTCCGACGCCGCCTCCCGCGCGCCCGCGCATGCCCATGTTGGGGATGACGACCGTCACCTCGCGCTGTTCAGCCATCGCCATCGCCTCCAATCTGCGAACGAAAGATATCGCGATATACCGGACACGATGACATCAGATCCTCGTGCGAGCCGAACCCGGCCATCAATCCGTTTTCCAACACAAGAATTTTATCGCAACCCCGCGCGGTGGCTACGCGCTGCGTGATAAACACAGTCGTCATGGTATATTGCGCCAATGCGTCCTTGACGGCCGCTTCCGTCATGACATCGAGCGCGCTTGTGCAATCATCCAGGACCAGGAGCTCCGGGCAGCGAACAAGAGCCCGCGCTATGGATACGCGCTGCTTTTGGCCTCCGGACAGCCCTGTGCCGGCCTGACCGATTTCGCGTGCAAACCCTTCTTGCATCGATGTGATGAACCCATATGCCTGCGCATCGCGCGTCGCGCGTTCTACCTCCTGCTCTGTCGCGCTTGGTTTTCCCCACGCGATATTCTCCTTGATTGTACCGGAAAACAACGCGGGTGCTTGCGGAACGATTGCGACGCGCGAACGCCACTCCGCTTGGCTCATGGCGGACAGCGGCTCGTCATCCGCAAGGATTTCGCCTTCGGTCGGGTCATAAAAGCGCAGCAAAAGCGCGGCAAGCGTGGACTTGCCGCTGCCTGTCGGGCCTATGATTCCCAGCGTCTCGCCCTTTTTAAGCGAAAAGCTGATGCCGTCCAATGCCGGCTGACCCGTGCTTCCGCGATATTGAAAACCTACGCCGCGAAATTCTATGTGCTGCGCGGCCTCGGCTGCTTTCGCATGGGAAACTGCGCCCGCTCCGGCGGCCCCCGTCGTTCCTGTCTCCGCGCCCGCTCCGGCGGCCGTGGTTTCTCCGGTGGCCGTGGTTGTTCCGGCGGCTGTGTCTGCCACGTTCGCTGCTGTAGCCGCGCCAACAACCGGTTGCGCAGCTATCTCTCCCGTTCCCGCGCCGCTGCCCGGCTCAGTGCTAAACACCTCCGCAATCCTGCGATGTGAAGCCCGCACGCGGACAAACATATTCAACGTATTCGATATCATATTCAAGCTGGTCAGAATATTCGCCATATACGACACAAACGCAATAATCTGCCCAACCTGCATATCACCAAAGTCAACCCACCTCGAGCCAAACCAGAGGATCGCAGCCACGCCAAAGTTCACAAACAACGCCATAAAAGGCGAGAATATGACCAAAACACGATTTGCATCGACCGCAGCATCGGCCAGCTCATTGTTTGAACGGTCAAAACGCGCTTCCTCGTCGCGAAACCGCCTGAATGCCTTGACGAGGCGAATCCCCGCCAGATACTCGCGGACGGCGGTATTCACGCGATCCAACGAATCCTGCATTCTCCCGAAACGCGGGTATGCTAGCTTCATGCAAATGCTGATCACGATGATGACGACCGCGACAATCGGAATTATTATCGGCATTGTCCGCAGGCTCAAAGATGCAGCCATAATTATCGCGCCAATACAAACAAAAGGCGATTTTACAACAACTCGCATCAACCCATTCACGAAGTTCTGCATTTGCGTGACATCGTTTGTCTCGCGAGTGATTAACGAACCGCCTTCAAAACTATCAATGCCATAAGCGGACAGCGAGTGGATCTTTTCAAAAAGCTCGAGCCTGAGCTCAGCGGCGAACCGCTGCGAAACGCGAGCCGCAATGTAGTTGCGCGTTAATGCGAAGCAAAGCCCGAGCATTGCAATGCCAAGCATTATAAGTCCGTATTTTCGCACATCGGACAATGAGCCGCGCATAGCTCCGTTATCCACCAGCAGCGACATAATGCGCGGCTGGAACAAGTCGCATGTCGCCTCCATGAGGACGCAGGACACTCCAATGAGGAACAGGGTTCTATGCTTTCGCCAATACTTGCCAAGATAATTCATATAGACACTTCATCACTCTCCCGGATTATTAGCTTTTATTGCCATGCTGACAGCAGTCCTCTCAAATAGGTGGGCAGCGAGCGACAATCCTATTCGGTTAATACCCGTACTTCGCGAATTGGACTTTATAGCTCTCTATTGCCTTATCAACGATTTTGATTGCTGCATCCCGCCCGACGACCTCTGAAACCGCGGTTTCCTTGTTTTCCAGTCTTTTATATACTGTGAAAAAGTGCTTCATTTCATCGAAAATATGCTCGGGCAACTCAGATATGTCGTTGTAGCGGTTGTATCTGGGGTCGTTGAAGGGCAACGATATAATCTTTTCATCCGCCGATTCCCCATCAACCATAATTATCGCGCCGATCGGGTAGCAGCGTACCAATGTCATCGGTAGGATGCGCTCAGTGCAAAGGATCAAAATATCCAGCGGGTCGCTGTCTTCTGCGAATGTCCGCGGGATGAACCCATAGTTCGCCGGATAGATCGTGCTTGTATATAGAACGCGATCGAGTATAAGGGACCCGGTTTCTTTGTCCAGCTCGTATTTCATTTTTGAACCTTCAGAAATTTCTATCACCCCAAGGTAATCGTCCGGTTTTATCCTTTCGGGGCTGACATTATGCCATATGTTCATAGAGGCTCCTCTCTTGCGTGAGGCTCGCGCCCCACAACTTAGGCGCTTAGGTACCAACGTGGGCTGCGCCCACAACCCATCGGGACAGCTCGCTTACGAGCGAAATCTTCCGGGGTCCCCGCGAAACAAGGTTT
>WRMX01000042.1 GCA_009776905.1 Oscillospiraceae bacterium | reverse complement strand
GACCCACCGCCGACGACGGACCCGCCGCCAACGGTAGATCCGCCCCCGACTATAAACCCACCGCCGACGACGGACCCGGTGTTGCCGACCGACCCGGATGATGTTGATGAAGTTGATATTGATGAGGAGCTGCCTCCGGAAGGAGAATTGGAGCTTGAAGATGAAGATGAGGATGATCCGAAGCTGGTCAGCGGCATTTCAACCGGCGGCGATGAGAATCCAAAGAAGGGCACGGATGGTCCGAAGACGGGCGACGACAGCAACTTGACGCTGGACATCATTCTGTTCGCGTCGGGCGGCATGCTTGTCACCGGGGCTGTGCTGTTCGTTCTGATTGGCGCAAGGCGCAGAAGGGAATGAAGATAGATGAAAGGTAGAAAGAGGGTGTTCTTTGCAATACCCATCATATTGGCGGGACTCGCCGTGATGATGTTTGCGGGGCTTCGAGTGATTGAGACAAAGCAGCTTTATCGGGAAGGCAACGCGTCGTATGAGAGCATCGGCAACAGCGTCAGGAAGTTTTCGGAATTCGGAGCGGCGCTGTCGGATGCGGAATGGAGAGGAGAGCAATCGGCGGCGCTGCCGGATGCAGGATGGAGAGAAGGGCAAACGGCGGCGCTGCGGGTTGTAGACGTCCATGGAGAAAGCGATGAAGCGGAGCGGGTATATGATATCTACATCCCCGGAGTGGAAATCGACTTTGCAGCGCTCAGGGAGATCAACAAGGACGCTGCAGCGTGGCTATACAGCCCGGGCACTGTGATAGATTATCCTGTGCTCGAATCTGACAATTATAGCTATTATTTGAACCATCTGCCCGATGGAACCGTAAACGCCAACGGATCTTTGTTCATCGATTACAACAGCGAGCCTGATTTCAGCGGCCCTTTGACGGTGGTATACGGCCACCATATGAAGTCCGGGAGCATGTTCGGCAGTTTGGTCGAATATAAGAGGCAGGAGTATTTTGATGAGCATCCATTTATGTATCTCTATGCAGAGCATGGCGATTATCGGATCGATGTGATGTATGGAGTCGTGATTGGAGCGGGGCAATGGAAGGAGCGGGCGTTCATGTACGCGGAGAACATTGATGCTTTTGTAGAGTACGCGGAGGCCAATTCTACATTTGTCAGCGGTGTCGTGTTTGAAGAGGGCGACAGGCTCGTGGCTTTGTCCACGTGTTCGTATGAGTTTGATGATGCGCGTTATGTGGTGCTTGGTGTGTTGAAAAAAGGGCGATAATGTTAAAAAATTAACATTTGAGGCGTGTTTTGCGTTTGAATTTCTACAGAATGGGATATATAATTCTGACTGCCTGTTTGTTATTATTCGATGAATAGTTACGGCATTCGGGTTGTGGGGCGGAGCCTCACGTAAAATATGAGGAGGAATTAGAATGACCATTCGTAAGAAGATTTTGCTGGGATTCATTATTATGGCTGTTATAGGAATTTCGCTCGGCGTCGTCGGGCTGGTGTCGATGAAGTCGCTCACGAGAATGTCTGCCGATCTCAACGAGCTGCAAGTCGGATACATTGGAGTCGGCGATGTATTGAACGCGCATTTCAAGTGGAGGCAGAGCTTGACGGAAACAGTGCTGACCGGCGCGGAATTTACGGGGTCGCTGGACCCGAACTCCTGCGCGCTTGGCAAATGGCGAGGGAGCGATGAAGCGAAGAATCTGACGGACGAAACGCTCTTATCGCTACTAACAGCAGTCACGGCGCCGCATGAGTTCATACATCATGAGGCGGAAAGCATTATTAGCGACCTCGCAATCGGCGATCATGCGTCAGCAGAGGATCACCTCGTCAATGCAATCCTCCCTAAGACACAGGAAGTTATTACAATTTTGACTGATATGGAACAGCGGTATATCGATATGATCGAAGAAAAAACCGTTGAAATCGAAAATACGAGCGCAAGCATCAGCAGCGTCATATTAGTTTTAGTCTGTGTAGCGGTGGTTGCGTGCGCGTTGCTTGCCGTGCTGTTGACGAAAAACATCGTCAAGCCTTTGATACCGCTGTCGGTATTTATGAACAAAGCGGGATCGACCGGCGACATTACGCTGAGCAATGAAGATATAGAGGTCATAGGCAAAATCTCGAAAGTGAAAGATGAAATTGGCGTGGCGATTGCTGCATGCGCTTCGTTCGTCGGGCGCATCACCGAAATTGGAGGGGCGTTGAAGCAAATCGCCGACGGTGACTTGAATGTGGAAATCAAAGTGCTGTCAGATGCGGATATGATGGGGCATGCGCTACAAGATATGGTCAATAACTTGAACGCTATGTTCTCGGAGATCAACACAGCGTCGTCGCAGGTTACGGTCGGAGCTTCGCAGGTTGCAAACAGCAGCCAAATGCTGGCGCAGGGCTCCACGGAGCAGGCGGCTTCGGTCCATCAGCTTTCAGCCTCCGTCAACGATATTACGGACAGAACAAAGAGCAGCGCGGTCATGGCGGAGGATGCCGCATCCAAATCGGTCAGCATCCGCGAGAAAGCGGAGCGCGGCAATGAGCATATGTGCAATCTTGTTGAGGCTGTGACGGAGATACATGAAGCAGGCGAATCCATTAACAAAATCATCAAGGTGATCGACGATATCGCGTTCCAGACGAACATCCTTGCGCTTAACGCGGCCGTCGAAGCCGCGCGCGCCGGGCAGCACGGCAAAGGGTTCGCCGTCGTTGCGGAAGAGGTTCGGAATCTGGCAGCGAAGAGCGCGGAAGCGGCGAAAGATACCGCGGGCATGATTGAAAACACGATAGAGAAGTCGAATCTCGGTTTGTCGATCGCTACCGATACGGCGGCCTCGCTGCGGGAGATCGTCGATGAAATCGAAATGAGTGTGGAGGCTGCGCATAACATTGCGAGCTTGGCGGAAGACCAGAATGTCGCGATTTCGCAGATCAACATAGGGATAGACCAGGTGTCGCAGGTCATCCAGCAAAACAGCGCGACGGCCGAGGAGAGCGCGGCTACCTCCGAGGAGCTGAGCGGGCAGGCGATGTCGCTGCAGGAGCTTATAGGGAGGTTTAAGCTAAAGGGCGGCGGCAGGATCGGCGGAGCGTCTTCCGGCAGGAAAGTTTTGAGGATAGCTGAGCAGAATGACGGGCATGTTTATGCTGCGGCCGATGCCGTGGTTGGCTTCGGAAAGTATTAGCCCGTGCGTGGTGCATGGTGGACTGTAGCAAGGGAGCTTGTGACTTTTGTTGCAAGCTCCCTATGTGGGTGCGCCCGGCATGGGCGGCTTTGCATGCGGCTTTTGGGGTGTGTTATGCGGAGCGGTTAAATGATATATTCTATAGATTATTTAGTTATACGGCTTTGCCGGGTCAGGAAGCGTTGAATGAGCGACACACAGGTTAGAACTACAAAAGAAAGAATATTCGAATGCGCGGCGAGGCTATTTGCGCAGAAAGGATATACGGAGACGACTATCCGCGAGCTTGCGAAGGAGGTCGGCTTTAAAAACCCTGCGTCAATCTACCATTATTTTTTGACGAAGAACGAGATACTGGAACAGATGCTGGAAGATTATATTACTTTCAACAATGGCATATTCAAAGACAAAAACATTTCTGAGATATTGAGAGGCAACCCAACGACCGATGGCATACTGGCTTGTTTGCAGACGTCGTTCCCGCCCGACCGCGCCGAATACTACTTCAATGTTTTATGCGTTTTATTCCAGGAGCAGTTCCGCAACGATATTGTGCGCGGGTACATGACGCAGCAGATCATATTGCGTTCCGAGCGCAACATGAAGACGATTGTTCTGGAGCTTAAGAAGCTTGGCGTTCTCCGCGACGACACTGATCCGGATTATTGGTCGAAGATCACTTCGAGCCTTTTTCACACTTTTGCTTCGCGGATGATGCTTGGAATTGGCGACAGCACGCCTGATTTCGTCGGTATGGGTATGGTGGAGCTGTTGAGGTCCACTTTTGATTTGATGCTCTCGCTGTGCAAGGCTTAGGCACCGGAGGAGGGAGCGCTGCGGTGCATCTGGAGCCTGCGGCGCAGGAGCGGATTTGGTTTTGGAATGGGGGTTATGGCTTTTGGCTTCTGATGATAAAGCCATAAAGACGAGCGCGGCGGAGATGCTGTCGTTCGGCGGGCTGCAATTCGCGCTCAGCAGCTTCATGGCGTTCATATCGTATTACCTGATGATGTTTTTGACAGACGTTGCGCTGATTCCACCGGCCGCAACGGCTGTCTTTATACTTTGCTATCGCCTGTTTGCGGCGATAGATACGCAAATCATTGGCCTGTTCATCAACCGCAGGACATTCAAGGACGGCAAGTATCGCCCATATTTCAAATGGTGCGTCTTGCCATTCGTCGTTTGCCTCGTTGCTTTTGGGATGACTTCCGGGGTCAATGCTCCTTTTAAGGTTATATATGCCGCAGTTACGCTGATTATCTGCGATTTGTGCTGGTCCGCGATGCAAACGGCGTCCATGTCCATGCTGCCGTATTTGGCGAACGATGACATGAGCCGCACGAAGTTCATGTCCTTTTCCAACGGCAGCTCGATTGCAGCATATATCCTTGTCGGGACTTTCATGCTTCCGCTTACTGTGTTTCTGGGCGGAGGCGACAGTAGCAGGGGGTTTATGTTCGCATTGGCGCTGATCGCTGTAATCGCCGTCCCGCTTGTGTTCAATGCCTATTTTCGTTTAAAGGAGAGGCATTATTTCGAACCCGGCAATAAGCCCCCGCTTAAGGAAGTCTTTTTGGCCGTCGGGCGCAGCAAGCGGTTCATCATATTTATTATAGGGCTGTGCTTGTATTTTATCGCGGATGCGTTTAAGAACACGACCGCATATTATTATGTCGGGTATGTGATGGGGCGGCCGGAGTTGCTGCCGATGGTCATCATGGCGGGGCTTTTGTCGCCGCTGGCTATGCAGCCTGTGATTCCGAGGCTGCTGAAACGCGCAAAAAAAGAAGACTTGATAGTCTTCGGGCTCTTTGGCGCGTCTTGCGCGAGCCTGCTGATGCTTGTTGCGGGAGATAATTTTGCCGCATTGATTGTTTGCGTCGTTTTATATGGCGTGTTTACGTCGATTGTGGCGAATCTTGTCTTTTCGGTGATGGCTTCCTTTTCCGATGAGATCAAATCGCAGCGGAACATCAGCATGAGCGAGATATTGGCGTCGATTATGAGCCTGGGGTCGAACATCAGCAGCGCGGTTGCCGGAGGAGCTGCGGCGCTGGCGCTCCATGGGTTCGGCTACTCGGCGCAGGCTGCGGTGCAGAGCGGCGGGACGCTGCTGGGGATACGGGTGTTGTATGTGGTTTGCACGGCTGCGCTAATGCTGTTTGCGGGGACTGTGTTCACGGTGTTCAGGACGCGGCGTTGAGGTTTGCGATGTTTGGCGCTTTATATCGCGCCGTATTTGCGCAGCGCTTTCAACAGATTCCACGTCAATACGCCGCCTACGCCGCCCGACAACGCTGCAGCTGTAAGGGTGAGCAGCAGGGGTATCAGCGGGAGGCTGAAGAAAATCATGTTCACGGCCATCGTGCCGCAGAGGTTTGCCAATATGCATGATATGAATATGCATGGCAGACAACAGGCGCGGTGGCGAGATATGAGCAGCCATAGGTCGATGGCCAGCCCGGGCAGGGTGTAGCTGATGAGGCTGAGGATGCCGTGAGAGCCGCCTATGCCCGTGAGTATGACGAGTATGGCCTGCACAAGGGCCGCAAACGTTGCGGCGCCGCGCTTTCCCGTGAGGCTTGCGGCCATCGCGAGCCACATCATATATAGCCCGCCAGCGAGCGAGCCGCCGGGAATGAAGAGCGGCGCGCTCGCTAATTGTATCAGCGGCGTGATGATCGCTTTGATGGCGAGCCCGAGCGCGGCCATTGCGGCGATTAGCACGAGGTCCTTTACGCTGAAGCGTTTCAGCACTTTATGCAACCTTGTTTGTTTCATACGTGCATTATAGTTGCAGTCGCGCGCTTTGGCAATATGTTTCGTTGAAAGTCAAGAGCTTGTGTGCTTTTTTTGTTGCGGTGATACTTGACAAATTGGTGGAAAAAACTGTAGAATACGTTGAAGCATCATATGACTGGTGGACGAGCCTTTCTTTAGATGCTGTGCGATTTACGACGGGAGCGGATGTACTGCTGCCGGCGGTTGTTGCGCGGCTGTGAAGAAAGGCTTTATATATCCAAAATAATGATAGCAAAGGGGAAACAAAATGGTTAGAAAGAGCAAACTCAGTAAGAAAATGGGGCGCAAGCTCCTCTGCGTGTTGCTGTGCCTCATGATGAGCCTGTCCTTGCTCACAGTGGCATTGGCGGACGAGGGAGAAGAAGCGCCGACGGTCGCGCAGGCTCCGGAAGGGCTGCAGACCGTGCAGCCGGTGCTTGTCGTGACGGGGCAGGGCTTGCCAGACGGCGCGAGAGGTTCTGCGGAAGCTGTTTCGTATGAAAAGGCTTATACGCTAGATGAACTCCGCGCCCTTGAAGACATCACAGTGGAGCGCGTGTATTCATCCATCAACAGCTCGCCCGTCAAGATGTTCTTCCGCGCGCAGGGCATCGATCTGGAAGGTCTTCTTGAGCTCAGCGGATACACCGATGGCGGAAGGATCAGGACGATTGCCATCGACGATTATGCTTCCGTATGCAACATCGACGACGAACGCAGCTTCTATCCGGGGCTGGCCGACGATGACGATGCCGATGCGGAGATTGTCTTGCCGATGCTTGCATGGAAGAACATCGACAACCGGGACGAGCCTCCCGTGGTCCCCGATCCGTTCGAGACGATGGCCGAAGAGGCGGACGGGCAATCACTGCGCTTGTTCGTCGGACAGCTGAGCGTCGAGGATGTCAACAGCAACCTATACAACCGCAATGTCGTCAAAGTTGTGGCGGGCGATGAAATCGAGGATGTGGATTTGACGGTGCTCGGGACTGAATACACTCGCGCGGATGTCATGCTAATGCCGCGCGCGGAACACACGCACACGAGCGGTACTACCGTTCGCGGAGTGCCTCTCGCCGAGCTGCTCAAAGACGTGAACGATGATGTCATGATTTGCTTTGACACTGTCGATACCTATGACAAGATTGCCGACTATACGATGTCAAAGGGCGAATTGGTGGCGAGGAACGCGCTGCTTGCTTATGAAGTGGAGACCGACGACGGTTGGACCGGGTATTATAGGTCGACAGACGAGGGCGAGGGATATTTCAGGCTGTGGATCGACGATATCAGCGGGGCGCACGCGACTTGCGAAGTTGCATTGTTCTTTGGCGCGGAGGATGCGCCCGCATATAACCAGGACCAGATATATGCCGCCATGATGGAAGGGCTGGTTCCCGATTCTATAGCGCAGGCAGGCTGGCAGAACGATACTTCGCGCTTGGCGACTGCCGACGCGATGGTGCTGCTCATTGAAAAGGCTTCCGGGAAGACCATGGAAGAGCTTGCTGAAGAATTTGAATGGGATCTTTCTGTGGGCGGATTTGACGATACCGATAGCGCGGCCGTGACGTTCCTGAAATATGCGGAAGTCGCAAACGGTTACGGAGATGGCACTTATCGCCCGGATAGGACGTTGTCTCGCGCGGAGGCAGTGACTATGCTGGGGCGCATTGCCGAGAAGTTCTTTGATGTCGAGATCTCCGGCGACAATCCGTTTACGGATGTCAAGGATTGGGCGGCTGCCTATGTCGGGTATGCTGCGGAGAACGAGATCGCGCTGGGCGTCGGGAATGGCTTGTTCAATCCTGATGGGCAGTTGCAGAATCAGCAGACGGCTTTGTTCCTGATTCGTACGTTCAATGTTTGGAAATAATTAGTTTTAGCCTAGAGTTGCAGGCCGGAGGAATATGGATTGCTTCGGCCTGCGGCCTTGCAATGACGGTAGGGGCCGGTGGGGGCGATTGGTAATCGCCCCTACAAGGATGCGGTGTACGTATTCAGGATTTGGCGGCCGGAGTGTGGCGGTGAACGGATAGAGATGCGGCGAACGTATCAAGGATGCGGTGAACGGATAGAGATGCGGTGAACGTATCAAGGATGCGGCGAACGTATCAAGGATGCGGCGAACGTATCAAGGATGCGGTGAACGGATAGGGATGCGGCAGCCGTATCAAGGATGCGGCGAACGTATCAAGGATGCGGTGAACGTATCAAGGATGCGGCAAACGTATCAAGGATGCGGCGAACGGATAGGGATGCGGCAGTGGGCGTGAGGCTCCACAGATTGAGGAGAATGAGATGTTTTTTAGAGCATATAACTTAAAGAAGATTTTATCGGCGAGCATGGCGTTTGTCATGCTGATTATGCTGATGCCTTTGTCCCTTTTGCCGGGAATGATGGCGGACGCGCTCGTCACGGAGACGCCAATGGTTGTCGTGACGGGGAAAAGCGTTGTTGGCAACAACGGAGTTTACACTGCTGATAATGTTGGCAATGAACGGGCGTACACGCTCGAGGAGATAAAAGCAATGGGAGCGGTCACGCTGTCCTACACGGCGATCAACACGTTCCCGACAAAGAATTTCTATAAGGCGACCGGCGTCCCGATCGACGCGCTTTTGAAAGGCACCGCTTTCGATGCATCCAAAGACAAGCTGTCGATTATAGCGTCCGACGGGTATACGATTTCGTTCGCACCGGGAGCGGCATATGCGAGGGGCGCCGTGAACACGACCGGGTTTGGCGTGCCGAGATACTTTTATCCGGGAGTCATGACGGACAGCGCGGCGGGGGCGGTCGTCGTGCCTACGATCCTTTCGTGGGCGAATGCGAGGAACACAGCCGCTGTCCCGGACAAGCTGGACGAGTTTGATTCGCTGTCAGTCGTCGCGGGGCAACTGGACATAGAGGACCAGAACAATCCGCTTTTTAATAAAAACGTGAACACGATCCGGGGCGGCGACGCGATTACCGAAGCGGCGTTGACCGTCAACGGCAAAGCATATACCCGCGCCGAGATTCTGATGATGCCGCGCTCCGAGAGGTCATATACGTATCAGGGCAGGGGAGAGGTCGTCACCGTGGAAGCGCGCGGCGTGCCGATCAAGACGCTGCTCGAGGGCGTCAACAGGAGCAATGTCGTCACATTCGCGACAGCGGATAATTTTTCAGTTCAGGAAAATGGGATGACGGTCGGGGAGCTTATCGACAAAAACTATATCCTGGCGTATGAGACTTTGGACAATGGCGAATGGAAAGGCCTATATCGCGATGTCGAAGCGGACAAGTCCAAAAACGGTGTGTTTACGCTATATGGCGACGGGGAGCGCCCTTCGGCGATGATCGCGTCCATTACAACGGCATCGAAGAACGCCAGCTTCAAGCACATTGAGAATTCCGCGCCATACAACATAGACGCGCTCACGGGTGCGACGTTGACGGTGGAGGGTCCGGGCGTTGCCGCCACGACGCCGATAGCAATACGCGAGCTGGAGGCGGCCGTGCCTGTGATTGCTTATGCGGAATATGCGAACGGCGGCGGGAAAAAGTTCACATATGAGGGCACGAGCGTGCTGTCGATTATCGACGGCGTCGTGAACACGAGCGTCGTTAAGGCAGACGAGCAGGTGGCCGTCGTCTTCAAGAACCGTTGGAGGCAGGACATCGCGACGATAGCATATTCGGACTTAAAAGCAGCAGAAGCGGCGGGCAAGCCTGTCTTGCTGGCGCATGGCGTTTCCGACGGGTCGACGACTGCACCATTCGTATACGACGGCGCGACGGGATTTGTCTCCGCGCTTGACAACGCTGACGGGCCGATCAGGCTCGTGTATGACCCATCCGTTTTCACGAGCGCAGGGACCAAAGCGCCATTGGGGACGGGGGCATTCCTGAGCTGCGCCTACCTATATGTGCAGATGGGCGCCGGCGAGCCGGGGTTCAAGCATTCGACGGCGAGCGACAAGCTATATGACAATCCAGCGAACACGGAGTATCTAATTACGCTCACCGGCTCCGTGCTGGGGCGTGAGGTCAACTATACAGTCGAGGAGCTTGAGGCGATGGTGGAATATGATTCCTCCGGAAAGCCGAAAGCGGGCGGATTGGGATGGCGCGATCTTTATGGCCTTTCCAACACGACCTATTGGTATGTGAACCAATATGAGGGCATACAGCTCTGGCAGCTTTTGACGCAGAAGCTCGGGGTGAGCGCTTCGAAATATTCGGAGGATAAAAACACGTTGGTTTCGTTCTCCGCGTGGGACAATTACAGGACGACCGCGCAATTCTCGATGTACCAGCTCGCGCATCCGGAGCTGTTCTATTATTACGAAAAGTCGCCCCTGGACATCGGCACGTCGCGCCCGACGAAGCAGCAGCTTGCGACTGCCGAGTATCAGCCGACTTATACCGAGGCGGAGGCAGCGAAGCGCACGAAGGATTCCAACGGATATCCCGTCATGCGGGGCTACCCCGTGCTGCTGGCATATGGCGTCAACGGGTATCCATACGTGCGAGATTCGAACACGCCGGGCTTTTACGGCGGGCTCGGAAACGACGGAGGGCCGCTGAAGGTCATATTTGGCAAGACGGATGGCATGAACCGCGCCAATGCATCCGCGCTTGAAAACTACGCCTACTTTTTCAACAACGGGTCGACGCAGCTCCAAAGGGCGCAAGAGATTTATGTCGGCGACGAGGCTAGATATTCCACGCACTCGCAAAACCCGGGGTATAAGAGCATGGCGGCTGCCGCGGACGCGCTGACGGTCGAAATCATAAGCACTTCGGGCGTGAAAACGACAAAGACGTATACTCTGGCCGAACTTGAGAACGTATTATATGGCGCGTCCAAACGCGACATGGACACGCAGGGCAGGCAGGAAAAGGCATATTACCCATACGGCGTTTCAGGAGGGAAGCCCGTCGAGGACCTCTTTGAAGGCGTCAACCTGTGGTACCTGCTGTCGGAGGACATCGGGATGGCAGGGTATCTCGGCACGGTCAATTTATATGCCGAGGGTGCGGCCACGCCAGCAGCGACATTTACGCTTGACAGCATCAGGCAACCCGGATACAACACTTTGCGAAGCACGTCGGGGCTCGGAGCGATGGTCGCGTTCGCGAAGAACGGATATCCGTTGGTGAAAAGCGCGGCGTCGCCGGGTTATGTCGCGACGGACACAGTGACCGGCAAGCAGATCCTCAACAGCGGGGGGCCGCTGATGTTCGTAAGGGCGCAGACCGTTGACGAAGTCGCATCCGGGAGCGTCGCGGCGGGCGGAGACAATGCCGCCGCAGTCTTGAATCTGAACAAAATCGTCGTGAACCTTGAAGCGGATCCGTATTCGCATAATGAAGAAGACGGCAAGCAATTGGTCGAGTTTTCAGGCGCGGTGACGAACCCCAATGGGTTGAAGCTGTCTGTTTCCGCGCTCGAAACCAAGCAGAAGTACATGGTTACGGGCACATATATCGTCGGCGGGAAGAGCGACGAATATAGGGGGCTGGATCTGTTCAGGCTGCTATATGATGCATCCATCGGCGCGTCGGCCAGAATGGCTTCCGTCATCGTGTCGAATGAAGCGGGGCAGGAGACGGTCCTGACGGCGGACGATTTGCAGGACGCTGCGAAGGGCGTCATACTCGCATATGGCATGACTGTCGGAGGCAAGGGCGCGCCGCTGGCAACCGCCAACGGAGGATTGATGCGGCTTGTGATAAACGGCGCTTCTGCGTCGGAGTGCATAACGAACGTGACGAAAATCGAAGTCGTCGCTGCGGAAGCCTCCGGGTGGACGCATTCATACGGCAACTTCCTGCAATATGCGGGGTATGAGATTGAGATATCGGGATCGAACCTCGCAAAACGCGCCGTTTACTCGGTCGCCGATATTGAGGCGATGGAAAACATCATGGTCAATGATGTCTATCAGATGGGAGGCACCATATTCATCGAGGGGATCGACCTATATAAGCTCCTGCAAACGATAGGGTTCGCAGGGGATTTGACGACTTCCGAGATCACGGTTTATGCATCGGACGGATATGCCGTGTCGCTGACGGGCACGGATTTGGAAAAGGGCGTCAATGGAAAGCCGCTGCTTGTGGCATACGCAGTGGGGACCACGGCCGACAACGGGCTGCCGCTGGTGCCAAACGACACGGACGCGGGCTTTGACCCGAACGTCGGGAACGCTTACGGGCCGCTGCGCCTCGTCGTCAACGACAACACGGGATGGTGCAATAAGTGGATCAACAGGATCGTCGTCGGCGCGGAGGTTGAAGAAACCGCCGAGCAATCGGGCTTTGTTGTTTACCATGCGGGAGAGGAGCTGCCATTTGCCGGGACAAGGGGCATTGTGGCAGACGATGCGGGCGGGTTCTGGGTCGGCACTTATGGGGGCGGATTGGCATATGTTAACAACAGCGGCGGCGTGACCGTATATGACGAGCAGTCCGCGGACGCGATCCTCACCGGAATTGTCTCGGCGGTCGCCCTCGATAAATCCAGGGGGGTCTGGTTCACGCAGAACGCGAGCTATATGGACCCGACTGCGCACAAGGGCGTCGGTTATCTGAAAGATGGGGAGTTCACGTGGTATGAGCAGGGCGACGAGCTCCCGAGCGATTATATACAGGCGATTGAAATCGAAGCCGACGGGACTATCTGGTTTGGTTCCGGCGTCGGCATTACGCGGTATGACGGAGAGAAATGGGAGACATGGACGCGAGAGCACGGGTTTCCGGCAAATTCCGTCAGCGCTATCAAATCTGACGGAAGGGGCGGCGTTTGGATAGGCTTCTACCCCGATGGCGAAGGCACTCCGGACGATCTGTTCACCGGCGGCTATGTCCATATGGACAAGGATGCGAACATCGATTTCGCGCAGGAGTATGTCGGCGAATATAGCGAGATTGCGTCATCGTCGCTGCTCGCGGATGTCTGGGTGCGATGCTTTGCCATAGATAGCAACGGCGGGATCTGGGCCGTACGTTCCGGGTCATATGCGAATATGCCTACGTCGGTCGGCGGCAGGATAGATTATATCGTGAATACCGATGATGGGTATGTTTTGGAGAAGTCCTACACCGGCGAGGAGCTGCTGGGGAGCTTGTTGAAGAACAAGGGCGAGATAAGGGCCGTCGCTGCGGACCCGATCGAGGGCGTGTGGTTCGGCACGACGACGAGCGGGGTCGTGTATAAGCTAGATGCTGCGGACGAGGGCGTGCAATACAGCTCCGAAACGTCCGCGTGGGAGGATGACCCGACGCTCGACAATGTCTATTATCTCTGCTTCGGCAATGGGGCATTATATGTCGGCTCTGCAGGCGGCGTCGCTGTTGACAAGGACCTGGGCGTGTTTACCGATGTCGTCAACCATTGGGCGCGTGCGGACATCACCAAGGCTTTGGAGCTGGGCATCGTCAATGGCGTTGGGAACAGGAAGTTCGCTCCGGGCGGCTCGCTGACGAGGGCGCAGTTTGTGACGATGCTGTACCGCGTCTATGGCGGCGCGGGCGCGGGCGGCGGTGGCGGTGCGGGCACGAGTGCTGGTGGCGCTGGTGGTGGTTCGGGTGCGAGCGGCGGTGGCGCTGGTGGCTCGGGAGCTGCAGGAGCATTGCCGTTTAGTGATGTCATCGCTGACGCATGGTATGCCGATGCGGTGGCATGGGCATCGCAGAATGGCATCGTCGGAGGCTATGGCGACGGCCGCTTTGGCCCCGGGGACAGCATTTCGAGGCAGCAGATGGTGACGATTTTGTATCGCTATTGCGTCGCTTATGGTATCGATGTGTCCGTCGGATTGGACACCAATATCTTGAGCTATGAAGATGCGTTCATAATCAGCGAGGGCGCATATGAGGCGTTCCAGTGGGCCTGCGGCGCGGGAGTCATCGGAGGCAAGCCGGGCGGTTATCTCGATCCGCACGGCGGGGCGACGAGGGCCGAGGTCGCCACCGTGATAATGAGGTTTCTCGGCGTGATAAAGTGATCATTGGGCGAAAAAAAGCGGACATTTCTGCTTGTTACAATACACGCCCAAGGCTCCTGACGCAAGGGCGTGTATTGTAGCTTCTGCTTCACATCGCATTAGGCATAAACGGCTGGAGAAACTGTGAAAAATTTGACACAAGGCTTAAATTCCTATATCATATATGCGTTCTAGTAACTACACGCATTGGAAATTGATTAGGCAATATGGAGGTCAATATGAGCAAACTTGATGGTACAAAAACGGAGAAGAACCTATTGGAGGCCTTTGCCGGAGAGAGCATGGCGAGGGACAAATATACCTATTTCGCGTCAAGGGCGAAAAAGGACGGATACGAGCAGATAGCGGCGATCTTTGAGGAAACCGCAGGCAACGAAAAGGAGCACGCGAAGATTTGGTTCAAGCTGCTTTGCGGGGGCGCGGTCC
This sequence comes from Oscillospiraceae bacterium, assembly GCA_009776905.1. GTDB lineage: Bacteria > Bacillota > Clostridia > Oscillospirales > Oscillospiraceae > WRMH01. Next base: position 6,515 of record WRMX01000042.1, on the reverse strand, counting down.
CGGCGACCGCCGAGAACCTGAAAGCCGCCGCAGCGGGCGAACATGAAGAGTGGACGGAAATGTACAAGCGGATGGCGGATGAAGCGCACGCGGAGGGATTTGACGACATCGCAGCGCTGTTCACATCTGTCGCCGCTATCGAGAAGGAGCACGAAGAGCGGTATCTCAAGCTGCTAAGCAATGTTGAGAGCGACACAGTGTTTAAAAAAACCGAAAAGTCAGTTTGGATTTGCCGTAATTGCGGGCACATCGAGGACAGAGCGGACGCTCCCGAGCTATGCCCCGTATGCGACCATCCGCAGGCATATTTTGAGTTGCGGTTAATAAATTATTAGCAACAGCTCCACACGGTATACAGGCTGTGGAATTGGTTGCCGGAACGATGAAGTCGTGCGTCATGAGGAGGGCGGACCCTCTCGTTATTAGTAAAAATTCTTAGGGGGCGCAGATGGAGCAGAGGGATGCTGTTGCATATACGGAAAAATGTTTTAGTGGCGAACCGGCGCCGTGTTCGTTCGAGTGCCCTTTTTCCATCGATGTTCGCTCGTTGATGGAAAGGGCCGCGAAAGGGCGTTGGAACGTGGCCTATAAATCGTTGCGCAACGCAGCATTATTTCCCGCTGTTGTATGCGAGCTCTGCCCGGCTCCTTGCGAGACTGAGTGCCTGCGCAAACAAACAGGAGACGAGACGGTCGCCATCACGCAGATAGAAGAAGCCTGCGTCCGCTTTGCGAAAAACAAGAACCCTGACAGGTATGTCATACCGCCGAAAACAGAGAAAATAGCAATAATCGGGGCAGGCGTTGCGGGTCTTTCCGCAGCGCTTTGCCTTGCGCAAAAAATGTTCGTCGTGACNGTNTTTGATATTAACGCCGGATGGGGAGGCAAGTTGCGCTCTCATCCGCTGTTTGAACAGTTTGATGAGGATATAAGGCTGCAATACTCCGCCGTCGTGGTTGAGTTCAGATTCAACGCTGAAATAAAATCACTGGAGGAATTGTCGGAATACGATGTCATATATGTCGCGACGGGTTCGGAGGGGAACGATTTCGGACTGCTTCCCGGCTGGGATTCGGAGCTTCTTTCAACGGATATACGGAGAGTATTCATGGGAGGAGCCGTAACGGGAGCGAGTTTGGTCGATTCCATAAATCAGGGGAAGTCGTTTTCAAAAATTGCCGAAGCATTCCTCCAGACCGGGCGCGTGGAAAACACTTTTGATGTTGCCAAAGGAAGTGTTTGCCGCATCGATTGTTCCGGCGTGGCATCTGCGCCGCGTGTTTTGCAGGCCGGGGCCGACGGATATTCCGAGGAGGAGGCGAAGACCGAAGCCGCGCGGTGCATGCTGTGCGATTGCGACATGTGCATGGCGGACTGCGAGATGCTGAGCTTATTTAAGAAAAAACCGAAAAAGATCGCAATTGAGGTGTATTCGGACACGAAAGCATTGCCGCCGTATTCGACGCATACGATTACCCGCCAAGCCTACTCGTGCAATATGTGCGGCAGATGCAGGACGATATGCCCGGAGGACGTCGACATCGGCGCTTTGCTGCAGACTTCGCGGGCTGCGCGCTTGGAGAGCGGTGAGTACCCCGAGCCGTTTCATGATTATTGGATGCGCGAGATGGACTTTTCAATTCATAAAGCATCGTTCCATTATGCTCCCGACGGTGGGGCCGAATATGTTTTTTTCCCGGGATGCCAGCTTGGCGCTCACAATCCGGAGTATGTTTTGAGGTCGTTTGAGTCTTTGCGGAAGAAATGGAAGACCGGGATATTTGTGAATTGCTGCGGCGCCCCCGCGTATTGGGCGGGCGATAATGGGCGCATGGGCGTGAACGCCGAGCATATAAGGCATGTTTGGCGCGAGACGGGAGAGCCGACTTTTGTTTTCGCGTGCGCCACGTGCGAGAGCGTCTTTGCGGAGTTCATGGCGGAAATCCCGCGCGTTTCGTTGTATGAAATGCTCGCGCGGGGAGGCGCGGGCGGCGATGGTGGAGATGTGAGAGCGGGAACGAGTGCTGGTGGCGCTGTCGCTGTCGATGGTAGTGGCGGTGTCGGTGTCGGTGGTGCTGGTGGTGCTGGTGCTGGTGGAGATGCTAGTGCTGGCAGCGCGAATGTGGGCGGCGACTTCTCCGTTTTCGACCCTTGCAATGCGCGAAAGAATCCCGGCATGGAAGCCGCCGTGCGCGAGCTGGCACGGAGCTTTGGTCTACAGCTCCATGAACTGCCGGAAAAGAACCGCTGCTGCGGATATGGCGGACACATCAGACTGGCGAATCCGAAACTGTATGACACCATAACCGCAAACCGCGTGAATATGGGCGAACACCCATATATTGTCTATTGCGTCAACTGCCGTGAGGTTTTTGCATCAAGGGGCAAGGATTGCGCTCATATACTGGATGTAATATTTGATTTGCCGCGTGATGCCGGGGTGCCAAGGATCGATGAAAAGAGAAGAAACGCGATGAGCGTTAAGAGACGGTTGAGCAAGGAGCTTGCAGGCGTGGATATTATTGAAAATGATAACGAATGGGAGTCGCTGGAGCTGAACATCGAGGATGAGCTTGCGGCGAGCCTGGACAAAAAGCTAATATCGCTCTCGGAAGTGAAGGAGGCGATATGGTTGGCGGAAAAAAACGATGACAAGTTCATCGACGATGAAGATGGTATTTGTCTTTGCAGCATGGAAAAGCCGCCTTTGACATATTGGGTCCGGTATAAGGCTGCGGATAATGGCGCGTTCGAGGTATACGATGCGTATTATCACCGTATGCGCATTATGCCTGACGGGGAGTGATAGCTGTGAGTTTGTTGAACAAAACGTGGAAGTGCAGCAAGTGTGGAATGGTGCTTGTAAAGAAAAAGGCACTCTTTAGCTATCTTGGGCGCGACGTGACGCATGAGGTCAGCCGTTGCCCGAAATGCGGGAAGGTTTTTATTCCAAAGGATCTCGCGGAGGGCAGGATGGCAGAGGTCGAGCAACAACTGGAAGATAAGTAGAAAGATTCTTCGCTTCGCTCAGAATGGCATGTATTGTTGTGCTGTTGAGCATTTGTGAACACATCGGAAGGAAATTATGCGAGAGGTAAGAGTCAAGGCCGCCATGAAGACCGTGAAGGCAGCGAAGGTGAGGCACACGCTCAGCGTGTGTCCTATTTGCATGAATCGCGTCGCGGCGGAGGTTGTCAGACGAGGGAACGAGCATTATATCGATAAGACATGCCCTGAACATGGGTTTTTTTCCACTGTCGTATGGCGGGGGAATAATCCTTCGTATGTTGAATGGGGGGCAAACTACGTCCCCATCGATGATGCCGCTGAAGAGGGGATCATATGGGACTGCCCGACAAGATGCGGGCTTTGCGCGGGGCATCTGCAGAAAACATGCTGCGCATTGGTGGAAGTGACCAACCGCTGCGATTTACGCTGCCCGGTGTGCTTCGCGGAAAGCGGATGGGAGGAGCAGGAGCTACCGGAGCCGACTGAGCAGGGGCAGACTGTACCGGAGCCGACTGTGTCTGAACCATCAGAGCGGAGACAGTCCGTGCCGGAGCCGACTGTGCAGAGGCTGTCTGCACAATTTGCCGAGCTTGTCCGCAATGGGAACACGTTCGTTCAAATTTCCGGCGGAGAACCGACGCAACGTGACGATTTGATTGATATTATAAAAGCTGCGAAAGCTGCCGGTTGCGAGAACATACAGCTTAACACAAATGGAATTAAACTCGGCGGAGACAAACGATATGCGAAGGAATTGCGCGAGGCCGGGCTCTCATTTGTCTTTATGCAATTTGACGGCACCGAGGACGACATTCACATTAAACTGCGCGGGAGGCCGCTGCTTTCGCGGAAAATGGCCGCAATTGACAATTGCTCGGCGGCGTCTCTGGGAGTGACGCTTGTGCCAACGTTGGTGCCGGGGGTCAATACTCACAATATCGGAGATATCGTCGATTTTGCAATCTCGAAGTCACCTGCTGTCAGGGGCGTGCATTTCCAGCCTATAAGCTATTTCGGACGATATCCACACGAGCCGCAGAATGAAGAAAGAATAACTCTGCCGGAGGTTTTGCTGGCGATAGAGGAGCAGTCCGGCGGAAAATTGAGTCTTGGCGATTTCGCGCCTTCGCGGTGCGACCATCCGTATTGCGGCTTTCATGGCGATTTTGTTGTTTTGCCGAAAAAGGCACTGTTGAAGCTGACTGTGAGGAGCGAGGCTCCATGCTGCGGGGAAGATGAGCATTTGAAGAATCGCAACTTCGTCGCGCGGCGGTGGAATCGCACTGAGCCGGAAGTTGCGGATGATGGCGGTGGCGTGGGCGATGGCGGCGGCGTGTGCGGCGCTCACAATGTAGGCGATTGCGAGGGCAAAGGCAGCATCGACGACGACGATGTGGGCGACGGCAACAGCGAGGGCGCAAGTGATGGCAATAGCGTGAGTGCAAGTGATGGCGTGAGCGTGGACGCAAATGATGGCAATAGCGTAGGCGTCATGGAGCTTGACGCTTTTGCCAGGAGGCTCAAGTCGCACGGATTCACGATAACTGCCATGGCTTTCCAGGACGCATACAACCTGGACATCGAGCGGCTGCGAAGGTGCAGCCTCCATGTGTCTGTGCGGCGCGACGATTCATCGGGCGTTGATGGCCTTGTGCCGTTCTGCGCAAGGTATATGACGCATGCGATAGAGACGTAGGGGCGAGGCTTGCCTCGACCGAGATTGTCCGATAATTGTCCGCAGATTGGTAATATGCATAACGGCGCGTCAAGGATGCCGCGCCCTACATAACGGCGCGTCAAGGATGCCGCGCCCTACATAACGGCGCGTCAAGGATGCCGCGCCCTGCATAACGGCGCGTCAAGGATACCGCGCCCTACATAACGGCGCGTCAAGGATGCCGCGCCCTNCATAACGGCGCGTCAAGGATGCCGCGCCCTACATAACGGCGCGTCAAGGATGCCGCGCCCTACATAACGGCGCGTCAAGGATGCCGCGCCCTACATANCGGCGCGTCAAGGATGCCGCGCCCTACAAGCAGAAGGGACGGGTAGGTTTATGTTGCGTGTGAGTCCTATTGAGAATTGGATATTTCAAAGAACTGGAGCAAGAAACCTGACTGAACTTCGCGAGTATCAACTTGGAAAACTAAAAGAAACATTCGATTATGCCAAGTCCCGCAGCCGGTTTTACCGTCGGTATCTCTCCGGCATCGAATCCGCCGACATTACCTGCCTTGACGATCTATCGGCAGTGCCATTCACAACCGGAGAGATGATATCGCAAGCGCCGAATGATTTTTTATGCGTCTCGCCGGGAGATATTGAAAGGATTGTCACGCTCCCGACGTCGGGCACGACGGGAACGCCTAAACGTATATTTTTTACTAAAGACGACCAGGAATTGACGATTGATTTCTTTCATCACGGCATGAATACGCTCGTTGGACAAGGCGACAGGGTGATACTGTTCTTGCCGGGGGCATCGGAAGGCGGAGTGGGCGATTTGCTGGCTCGAGGATTGAAACGGCTCGGATGCCAAAGCGACATATTCGGCCCTGTAGATGATTATGCTGCCGCCGGGAGCGCGATATTGGAAGGCGGATATGATTGCGCTGTAGGCTTGCCGGCGCAATTATTCGCGATATCGAAGCTATTTGGCGACATTAACCTGAAAAGCATTCTGCTTTGTTCCGATTATACGGCGGGTTCGCTGGCGCGTTCCTTGGCCGATTCTTGGGGTTGCGATGTGTACAGCCATTATGGTATGATTGAAAGCGGGCTTGGCGGAGGAGTCGAATGCGCGGCACATGCGGGATACCACATGAGGGAAGCGGATTTGCTGTTTGAAGTGGTCGATCCTGTTTCCGGGAAACCAGTTGCCGACGGCGAATATGGCGAGCTGGTTTTTACGACTTTGACGCGCCGAGGCATGCCATTGATACGATATCGGACCGATGATATTTCTCGCGTAATACCGGAACCATGTCCATGCGGGTCTGTTCTGCGGAGGTTTGAGCCCGTTGGCGGGAGATATGGCGATATGATCCGGCTCGGGGAAGGGCAGGGAGCGCCGTCTCATCCGATGCGTAGATATGATGAAGAGCGGGGCGTCTTATCCCAGTCAATGCGCGGGAATGGGGAACGGCAGGACGGCTTATCCCAGGCAAGGCGCAGACATGATGAAGAGCAGGGCGTGCTGTCCCTGCCAATGATCGACGATGTGCTATTTGGCCTGCCCGGGCTGATCGGTTATGAGGCTGAAGTCATAAACGATGCAGATTGCGGCAAGCTCGTAATCAAGGTTTACTCAAACGATGATGATATTTGCAATCATGTAATTGATGCGATTAATGGAGATGTTCGGCTGAGCGTAATTATCAGAGGCAGTATGATAGGACTCAATGTGGCACACGGCGGCTTTGAGGTGCTGACGTACGGAAACACAAAGAGGCGGATCGCCATCAGACGGTGATAATGCATTGACCTAACGTGGGGGGGTCCACCCC
>WRMX01000041.1 GCA_009776905.1 Oscillospiraceae bacterium | reverse complement strand
GCTGAATCCAGTTTACCTTTTTGATCCGCATTCAACATATCCGGTTTAACCGTTTTCAAATACTCGATTTTCTGCTTGCAATCTACTACCGTTTGCAACCAAATAATTGAGCCGTCAATTTCAATTTCATAATGCTTTGCCGTGTTACCTGACATTTCAATCATCCTTTTTGTGATCCCATCATTGGTCCATTATATCAGATTGGATGTACTGTATTTGGGACACCGAAACCGGAATGATCACGCTTTATATTTCTCCGCTATCTCAAAAGCAGCGCTCTTCACTTTCTCCCTAAGCCTTGCCGGTTCCAATACTTCTACATGCTGACCGTATTGCAAAGCCCAGAAAATCATTGCCTGCTCGTTGACCTTTACGCGGACATCCACCGTATCGCCGCTATCGTTGGAGAATTCCACATCCCGCCCGAACCAGTCTATGATCTGCCCCACGAGATAGCACTTGGCACGGAACCTCACCACAAAACTGTCGCCAGCGAACATATAGATATGCTCTGCCATGTGTGTGGGCAAGTTCAAGCCCTTTTCCAGCCCGGTTACATCCTTCATTCGCTTTGCGGGGCTTTCCAATAACCGTATGTCGGTGATCCTATCCAGCCTGTAATTTGCAACATTGTCGTATTTGTCGTTGTTGCAGATAAGATAGTAACGCCCATTCGTGGCGACCATTTGATATGGGTTGATTATGTATTCCCTGACCTCGCCCTCACTGTTTCGGCGAGGGTGGAGTTTTTTGTCCGTGCCGTATTCATTGTAGACAAACGAAACTTGACGTTTGTTGCTGATTGCCTCATCCAAGACCTCAATCGTCAGGAAAAGCTGTTTGTTCGACGGTAGGTTTTCGGGTAGGTTTCGGATGTGCTTCACCTTTGCGTTAAAATATGTATTGGAAAGGTTTTTCAGTTTTTCTATCAAGTCTTTGCACTGGTTGTATGGGATATGCTTGGAGAATAACAAACCATCAATCAAGAGCCGCAGTTCTGCGTCGGAAAAATCGCGCACAAGGTACCAGTTCGTGAAGATGGTTTCTTCCTCGCCATTTTTATCTATGCGGGTCGATTCGCTGTATTCGATGTCGTAACCGGACTCCAATAGGTCCATGAGGTTGCGCTTGACAGCCTTTCGGTCGGCTTTCATAAAATACTCGTTTTCGAGGATTTCGAGAATGTCTTTTTGCGACAGCCTGTGTTCCTCGTCGCTGTACCGCTTGAGGATATCGAGGATATTGATTATGAGCATTTTCTTGGGCGGTATCGGGTGCATGGCAGTTACCTCGCTGTTGTATGTAGTTCTAAGAATAGCATTGGCGAGAAGATAAGTCAACGGGATGGTGGGCTGTTTTGGGTACATGGATTCTGCAATAGTAGGCAAAACTCGGTTCTGAGGGTAAAATGCTATCAGTTGACGTCCCTAATTCAAGAAATCATAAAATATATAAGGTCTTGAAACCATTGCGATGTCAAGACCTTAAATGGTTGCGGGGGCAGGATTTGAACCTGCGACCTTTGGGTTATGAGCCCAACGAGCTACCGGACTGCTCCACCCCGCGTCGTTTTCCGCTATCAATATAGTGCATGATACCACAGAATCCCGCTTGCGTCAATAATTCTTAAAAAAATAATTGCAACGCGCACTTGACATCGATATGCTCACGCATTATGCTCATTGATACAAGAAGCTTTCAGACTTATGCCCAAGGCTCCTTGGACGCTTCGCATGTAAGCGTAATCTGACAAACCCATATAAGGATGGTGCGTATGAAACTGATGGTGCTTGACGGCAACAGCCTTATCAACAGAGCTTTTTATGGCATCAAGCCTCTCTCCGCGAGCGACGGCACTCCGACCAACGCAGTATATGGGTTTATGAACATATTGCTAAAACTCATTGGCGAAGACTTACCGGATGCGCTGTGCGTCACGTTTGACCTCCCGGATCCGACGTTTCGCCATGAGCAGTATGCCGAATACAAGGCGCAGAGAAAGCCAATGCCGGACGAGCTGCGGGTCCAAATGCCGATTCTCAAGGAAGTGCTTGGCGCGTTGAATATTCCTTGCGTGGAGCAGAAAGGTTGGGAAGCCGACGACTTGCTCGGCACTTTTGCCGCGAAATGCGAGACGGAGGGTTGGGAATGCGTCATCGTCACCGGCGACAAGGATTCGCTGCAGCTTGTCACCGACCTGACGCATGTGAAGCTCGTCAAGACGCGCATGGGGCAAACGGAGACCACGGAATACACCCCTGCTGCGTTTTTCGAAGAATATGGTTTCGAGCCGATAAAGATGATCGACTTAAAAGCGCTGATGGGCGATGCGTCCGATAACATCCCGGGAGTAGCGGGAGTTGGTGAGAAAACCGCAATGGAGCTCGTGCAACGATTTGGCAGCGTTAAGGAAGTATATGCCGGCTTGGAGACCCTCGACATCAAAGATGCTGTCAGAAAAAAATTGGATGCGGGCCGTGAAAAGGCAGAGATGTCATACATGCTGGCAACGATACGTACCGATGCTCCTGTCGATATTACCTTGCAGGACAGCTTGCGCCGTGAACCGGACAACGACAGATTATATGATATCCTCAAAAGGCTCGGGTTCTCGCGGTTGATCGACAAGCTCGCTCTTGCGCCGTCAAAGCTCTCATCGCGCGCCGCTTCGGCTGCTGTCAGCCCTGAGATTGTCGAGGTGGTCACTCATGAGGATGCCACTACGTTGCTCGATGCTGCGGGCACTGCAGATTGCGTCGCCGTGCAGCTCGATATCGATTACTTCGATAGCATTGCCGTTGCGCTGCCCGGCGGGACGCGGTCTTTTCTGCTGCGTCGCGGCTCATCAGACGATTTTGATGAGACAAGCAAAAAACTGCTTGGCAGTGGCATCAGAAAGGCAGGGCATGACATCAAGGAAATAATGCGTGCTTGCCTGGAACGCGGCATCGAGACCGGGGGGTGGGTGTTTGACACTGCGCTTGCTGCGTATCTACTGTCCCCAACAGACAGCAGCTTCTCCCTCCCTCGAATATCAGAGCAATATCTCGGTTATTTGCCGGGAGCTCCGGTTGAATCCGGCGGGCAGATGACCATGCTTGAAGATGCTGCCATCCCTTTGGCTGAATATGCCTATGCGATCGGGCTGTTGAAAAACACGCTGAGCTCTGATCTCAAAGAAGCGGACCTCGCCAAGCTATATGATGAGATCGAGCTGCCTTTGTGCGAGGTCCTTGCGCAAATGGAGCTTTGCGGGTTCCTCGTCGACAAGGGAGGGCTTGTGAAATATGGTGAAATCCTGTCACATGGAATATCGGCGGTTGAAGAGCAGATTCATAGTTTGGCGGGCGAGGATTTCAACATTAACTCGCCGAAGCAGCTCGGTACTATTTTGTTCGAGAAGCTTATGCTGCCGGCGCCGAAAAAGACAAAGACGGGCTATTCGACGAATATTGAGGTCCTCGACCAGCTTGTGGGAAAGCATCCCATCATCGGGCAAATCAAAGATTATCGTGAACTGACTAAGTTGAAGTCAACATATGTCGATGGGTTGCTAAAGGTCATAGGCGCCGATGGGCGCATTCATACGCATTTTCAAATGACGGTCACTGCAACGGGGCGTCTGTCGTCAACAGAGCCGAATTTGCAAAATATTCCCATCAGAAAAGAGATTGGCGGAGAGCTGCGAAAAATGTTCATCGCCGGCGCCGGCAATGTGCTTGTAGATGCGGATTATTCACAGATCGAGTTGCGTATTCTTGCGCATATTGCGAACGACCCCGTAATGATCGCTGCATTTGAGCGCGGCGAAGACATCCATACCGTGACAGCCTCGCAGGTTTTCGGCGTGCCGATCGAGGAGGTTTCTTCGATGCAGCGCGGGCGCGCAAAGGCAGTCAATTTCGGCATCGTTTATGGTATTTCCGCATTTTCTCTCGCGAACGACATTGGCGTCATGCCGCAGGAAGCAAAAGCATATATTGACAGCTACTTCGAGAAGTATGCGGGAGTGCGTGAATATATGACCGGGGTCATAGAAAACGCGAAGAAGCTCGGATATGTTTCTACGTTGTTCGGGCGCAGGAGGTATTTGCCGGAGCTGAAGTCGTCAAACTTCAATATGCGTTCATTTGGCGAACGGGTCGCTCTCAATATGCCTATCCAGGGAACAGCGGCCGATGTTATAAAAATCGCAATGGTCAGCATTTCTGACAAGCTAGCGTCGTCCGGCCTTAAAGGGCGTTTGATCCTACAGGTGCACGACGAGCTGATCGCCGAATGTCCGGAAGGCGAAGCGGAAGCTGTCAGCCGGATTCTTCGCGAAGAGATGGAGAGCGTGGCGTCGTTATCGGTGCCGCTTGTCGCGGATACGCGCGTCGGAAAGAGTTGGTTCGATGCAAAATAACGCGATGCTGCTACTACCTCATTCGGTTATTCGCAAGTGAAACATGGAGCAAACGGGATGCAGTATGATATAAGAGCGGCGGTCGAGGACGACATGCCGGGAATTCTGGAAATTGAACACGATGCAATAATTCCGCCATGGTCGCATGGCGGAATCTTGAGCGAGATATATAATGACGACACTCTCTTTGCTCTAGCGGTCAATGGTGAGAAGATCATGGGTTTTATAATCATGCGCCGCAACGATATAGAGTGCGATATGTTTCAAATAGCGGTTAGGCACGATTGTCGAAGGCTTGGAATTGCTGATGCATTGATGCAGACTGCGATTAAATGGGCAAGGCATTATTCGCTCGAGTCTATTTTTTTGGAGGTCCGCAAAAGTAACAGCCCCGCGATCAAATTATATAAAAAATACGGCTTTAGGCAAATAAGCATACGTAAGGAATATTACACTAATCCAATTGAGGATGCGATTGTGTTTGCGCTCAGCATACGCGATTGATAACGCCGGCATTGAGGTGTTGTTATATATGCGCAAAGAAGACTTAATTATCCTATCAATAGAGACTTCCTGTGATGAAACAGCTGTTGCTGTCACTCGCAATGGGCGTGAAATTCTCGCAGACGAGTTGATTTCGCAGGTAGATTTGCATGCGCTTTATGGCGGTGTCGTTCCTGAACTTGCATCGCGCAACCATGCGGCGCATATAGGGCGGCTGGCCGAGCTGGCGATGACGAATGCAGGCATCCGCCGAAACGATATTGATGCCATCGCCGTCACTTATGCGCCCGGGCTTATCGGCGCTCTGCTGGTCGGAGTAAATTTTGCGAAAGGGCTGGCGTTGGCGCTCGATGTCCCGCTCGTTCCCGTGCATCATATCAGAGGTCACATTGCCGCAAACTACATCGCATATCCGGAGTTGGAGCCGCCGTTCCTATGCTGCATCGTCTCCGGTGGCAACAGCGTGATCGCCGACATTCGCGATTATACTGATATAAGAATAATCGGCAGGTCTCGCGACGACGCTGCCGGCGAGTGTTTTGATAAGGTTGCGCGGATTCTCGGTTTGGGATATCCCGGCGGCGCCGCGCTTGACAAGCTTGCTCAGAGCGGCGGCGACGAGATGCGGTATTCTCTTCCGCGCCCTCATATCGAAGGTCGTCCCTATGACATGTCGTTTTCAGGGTTGAAGACTGCAATCATCAACATTGTCCACAACGCGGAGCAAAGAAGCGAAGATCTCGACAAAGCATCGCTTGCTGCGTCATTTGCCGCTGCTGTGAGCGAGATTCTGGTGCCGCGGGTAATGGCTGCTGCGGTTGAATGTGACCGGAGCAAAATAGCCATTGCCGGTGGCGTCGCCGCGAATACGCGGATACGCGCGGATTTTTTGTCGGCGGCGCAATCCGGGGAGCGGATGTTGTATATACCCCCTCTCAGGCTCTGCGGCGACAATGCTGCCATGATCGGCTGTCAAGGCTATTATGAGTTTCTTGCCGGCGTTCGTGCCGATATGTCGCTTAACGCTTATGCGACGATGGACGTCGGCGATTCTGCTCCGTTTGTCAGCTCTGCGATTCGCTAAGCCACTCTAGCGAGAGACCTTTCACCTTAACGAGAGGCTCGGCTTCCCATCGTCGAAATCCGCCGCGTAGGCCGGAGTCTACAGGGGATCACAGTTTGATCATGCTCAACGAAATTTGATTTTTCTCCTTATCGACGGATGCCACCCATACCGTTATGACATCGCCGACCTTGACGACATTTGAGGGATGACTTATCCGCGACTTCGACATTCGCGAAATGTGGACGAGGCCGTCCCGATGCACGCCGATATCGACAAATGCGCCGAAGTCCACAACATTTCTGACAGTTCCTATGATCTCCATGCCGGGTGAGAGGTCGTCGATGCTCAATACATCAGTGCGCAGAGTGACCGCAGGCAGGTCTTCGCGCGGGTCTCGGCCGGGCTTTAAAAGCTCGGCTATAATATCGCGCAGCGTTGGCGAACCGATATGCAAGTCCTCGCATAGCTTCCCAAATGGGTATTTTTCAGCCTTTTCGCGTAAGTCAGCCAACGCGGCCGGAGCGTATTCTTGATACCCGAGAAGTTTCAACAAGGCTTTTGCCGCGGCGTATGATTCCGGGTGGACGGCGCTTGCGTCAAATGGGTTTTCTCCGCCGATGATTCGCATGAACCCGGCGCATTGTTCATATGCCTTCGCTCCCAGCTTGCTTACTTTCTTCAGTTGCGTACGGTTTGTGAATTCTCCGTTTTCCTGTCTGTATTTTACTATGTTTCCTGCGAGTTGAGAACCGATCCCCGCGACATATGTGAGCAGCGCGGGGCTGGCGGTATTTACATCGACGCCTACTGCGTTGACGCAGTCCTCCACGACGCCTGATAATCGCGCATCAAGGCCGGCAGCGGGCATATCATGCTGATATTGCCCAACTCCAATGGCTTTCGGGTCGATCTTCACCAATTCCGCTAGCGGGTCGATGAGCCTGCGCGCAAGTGAAACGGCTCCGCGCAATGTCACATCCATATCGGGCAGCTCTTGCGCCGCCAGCTCGGAAGCGGAATATACCGATGCGCCTGCTTCGTTGACGACGGTGTAGCCCGGCTTGTCCTTGATTTCTGCGATCGTCTCTGCGACAAAGCGCTCTGTCTCCCTTGATGCTGTGCCGTTTCCAATGGCGATTGCGCGCACATCATGCCTGACCAGCAGTTCGAGCAGAGCTTTTTTTGATTCTTCCACACGTTTGTGTTGCGGGAGCGGCCACAAAACGCCTGTGTCGAGCACTTGCGAGGCTGCGTTCACGACGGCGACCTTGCATCCGGTTCTGATGCCGGGGTCAATTGCCAGAACGGTCACGCCTTTCAAAGGTTGCTGCAGCAACAGATGGCGCAGGTTGTCTCCAAAAACGTCAATAGCCGCGCTTACTGCGCTTGANGTGAGTTCGTTGCGTATTTCTCTTTCAAGCGATGGAAACAGCAGGCGGTCATACGCATCATGCACCGCTGACTGTACTTGCTCTGTGGTTGGGCTTTCATCTCTAACAAATTCGTGTTCACATATGGCAAGGGCGTCTATTTCCGGGCATGTCAGTTTCACTCTCAAGGTTTTCTCAGCCTCGTCGCGGTTTATGGCGAGTATTTGATGCGATACGAGACGGCTTATCAGTTGGTCGAATGAATAATATATCCGGTATACTGTGTCTTCTTCGGTTGCGGCGGTCGATACAATCCGTCCGCTTTTATGTATGTGCGCGCGCAGGCGGCGGCGCAGCTCTGCCGAATCACTGACATCCTCCGCGATTATGTCTCTTGCGCCCGCCAGCGCTTCTTCTATGTCAGCAACGCCTTTTGATGCGTCAATAAATGGCTCGGCCAGTTTTTCCGGCGCCGGCGATGTTTTCTCCTGTGAAAGAAGCTGCTCTGCCAATGGTTCCAATCCTTTTTCGCGGGCTATCGTGGCGCGGGTGCGGCGCTTGGGTTTATATGGCCTATATATGTCTTCCAGCTCGCTTTGGGTCGAGGCGGCGTTTATTTTTGCTTCCAGCTCCTCCGTCAGCGCGTCAAGGTTTTTCATCAAACCCATGATTTCTTCGCGACGTTTTTCCAAGAGCCGCAGCGAGTTGAGCCTGTCGGTGATTTTGCGCAGGATTTGATCGTCGAGCGCTCCGTGCTGCTCTTTGCGGTATCGTGCAATGAATGGCAAGGTATTTCCTTCGTCGAGCATTTTTGTTATGTTTTCTGTCTGCCATGCTTGTATTTTGAATTCGTCCGCGAGTTTTTGTTCTATTGTCATCATTGAGCTCCGTTTCATTCGTGAATTTTCAGGGTGTCCGCCCACCGGGCACGGATAGCGCTACCCGCTCCTGAACAGACGCATTTTCGGTTAAACATATCGGTAAACCACATTATTTGACTTGATTGTATGAAATTGATATAATAACCGCTGCGGCGTTGGGATAAAATATTGCATGACAGGAATCTTCCATAATGTGGGTATCAGATAAATGGAAAGAATATGAACTCATCGATTGCTCAGGCGGAGACAGGCTCGAGCGGTGGGGCGACCGTATCCTCATAAGGCCGGACCCGCAAGTGCTTTGGCACACCCCGAAGGACGCGCCGGGATGGCAAATGGCCGACGCGCAATATATCCGGTCGAATACGGGCGGAGGCAAATGGAGCCAAAATGACCTGCCCGGGAAATGGCCGGTCGCCTATGGGGAGCTGGAGTTCCTTGTGAGTCCCATGAATTTCAAGCATATGGGGCTATTTCCCGAACAAGCTGTGAATTGGGATTATATAATAGAGAAGATACGCGCATCAAGCAACAATGTCAATATCTTGAACTTATTTGCATATACGGGCGGCGCTACGCTGGCAGCGGCATATGCAGGCGCGAATGTCTGCCATGTGGATGCCGCGCGGGGCATGGTGGCGCGTGCCAAGGAAAATGCTGCAGCGTCCGGCCTTGGCGACAAGCCTGTGCGTTGGATCGTTGATGATTGCGGAAAATTCGTCGAGCGCGAGATACGGCGAGGGCATATGTACGATGCTCTTATCATGGACCCGCCGTCTTATGGTAGAGGGCCATCGGGCGAGGTCTGGAAGTTGGAAGACAGCATTTATGATTTTGTCAAGTTGTGTTCCGGCGTGTTGGCAGAATCTCCTCTTTTTGTGTTGATCAATTCATATACTACCGGGCTGTCTCCTTCAACGCTGTCATATATCATCACATCTGTGCTTGGAGGTACTGCTGAAAGCGATGAATTGGGGCTTCCTGTGACGTCGAGCGGAATGTGCCTGCCTTGCGGGGCTGCATGCAGATGGTCTCCGCGGTGAGTGATTGTGCGGACGCAGCCTCATTATATATTATATAAATGATTACTAACGTGGGGGTTCCACCGCCCACAACCCGTAGGTGATTCATGCATGGATTCGATAATAAAAACTGAAGATCTCACATTTTCATATGCATCTGTCGATGGAGAGGCTTCGCCACTCGTGCTCAGCGGCCTCAATCTTGAAATTGAAAAGGGTACGTTTGTTGCGATCCTCGGGCATAACGGCTCCGGCAAATCCACGCTTGCGAAGCATTTTAACGCAATCTTGCTGCCGCTTGGCGGGCATGTATATGTCAATGGCGCCGACACTGCAGATGCAAACATGACAATAGATATTCGCAGGCAAATTGGCATGGTGTTCCAAAACCCGGACAATCAGATTGTTGCGACAATTGTTGAGGAGGATGTTGCCTTTGCTCCCGAAAACCTTGGTTATCCTCCGGATGAAATAAGACGGCGCGTCGACGATGCGTTGAAAATCGTCGGTATGTATGAATACAAAGATCATGCGCCCCATTTGCTCTCCGGAGGGCAAAAGCAGCGCGTCGCGATCGCGGGAGTGCTTGCGATGCACCCGAAGTGCATTGTTTTTGACGAACCGACCGCCATGCTTGACCCTCGCGGGAGGGACAGCATAATCAAGGTTATTCGCGATCTTCGAGACAACCATGCCGTCACTGTCGTCCTGATTACTCATCATATGGAAGAGGCTATCGACGCTGACAGGATCGTTGTCCTGTCAGATGGGGAGATTTTGATGGATGGCTCGCCCATTGATGTTTTCAGAGACATTGCTAACTTGCGTAAAGCGGGGTTGAGCGTCCCGGAAACTGTGATGATATTGCATGATTTGAAAGACGATGGGTTTGACATTGAGCTCGATACTTTGACCGTTGAAGGTTGCGCGCAGGCTATTTACGATGCTGTCGCGGTGCATGACCTATAAGCTGCTTGACGGGGCTGTCGCGGCGCACGGTTGCTTGGCTCCATCGCGGTGCATGACCTATAAGCTGCTTTATACACTTCTTTGCGGAAAGGACGACCTACTATTGCCTCTTTTGAAAACGGAACAACTAACGCATACATACAGCATTGACACGCCTTTCGAGCATATTGCGATCTGCGATGTCGATTTTGAAGTCGAAAAGGGAGAGTATCTCGGGATCATCGGGCATACAGGCTCCGGCAAATCGACGTTTATCCAACATTTAAACGGACTGTTGAAACCAACATCCGGGCGCGTTTATTTCAATGGCGCGGATATCCATGAGTCGAAATTGCAGACACGCAACATACGGTTCAAAGTCGGTCTTGTGTTCCAATATCCGGAATACCAGCTCTTTGAGAATACCGTTTTTGACGACATCGCGTTCGGGCCGAAAAATATGGGGCTGTCCGAGGGCGAAGTCAGCGAGCGTGTCATCGAAGCTGCGGGTTTTGCACTGCTTGATGATGCATTATTGAAAAAGTCTCCGTTTGAACTCTCCGGAGGGCAGAAACGCAGGGCTGCGATTGCCGGGGTCATTGCGATGCGCCCTGAAGTGTTAATTCTCGACGAGCCGACGGCTGGCCTCGACCCGCGCGGGCGCGCTGAGATCATCGGCAATATTATGAATTACAAGCATGCGCATGATGCGACGATTATAATGGTGACTCACAGCATGGAGGAAATAGCCCGCAATGTAGACAGGATCGTCATTTTTGAAGAAGGGCGCATAGTGATGGAGGGCGCTCCGGGGAGCATATTCTCCGATAGCGAGCGGCTTTTGGCAATGGGGCTTTCCGCGCCCAAGGCAGCGCTGGTCGCGCAGCGGCTTCATGCCATGGGCTTGCCGATAAAGCGCGATATCTATACGATTCCGCAACTGAGGCAGGCAATTAACGACCTGAAAGGGGGCGGCAAGGGTGCTTAAGGATGTCACGTTCGGGCAATACTTCCCGGGGAACACCATCGTCCATAGGCTCGACCCCCGGACAAAATTCATTTTGACAATAATTTATATTACCGCTCTGTTCATGGCAAGCGCGCTGATTGCTCGTCTTTTGATGCTCGTTGTGCTCGTGACTTGCCTGATCCTTTCACAAATCAAGCTTAAAGTGGCTCTGAGCGGCTTGCGTCCGTTGTTTTTCATCTTGCTGTTCACCCTCATACTCAATATTTTCTTCGTAAAGGGCGAAACGATTCTTTTTGAATATCGCCGCATTGTCATATCTTTGGAAGGCATACTGGCCGCAGTGTTTAACGCATCCCGTCTTATTATGCTGATTGTCGGCATGCTGCTGCTCACATATACAACGTCGCCGATTTCGCTCACAGACGGGCTTGAACATATGCTGAACCCACTTAAAAAGATACGTCTGCCTGTCCATGAGTTGACGATGATGATGAGCATAGCCCTCCGCTTTATCCCCACGCTGATAGAAGAAACCGACAAGATAATCAGCGCCCAGAAAGCACGCGGCGCAGATTTCGACACCGGGGGTTTGATTAAGCGAGCAAAGGCCATTCTCCCGTTGATAATTCCGCTGTTCGTCAGCGCTTTCCGAAGAGCGGACGAGCTGGCGCTTGCTATGGAAAGTCGTTGCTATCACGGCGGCGAAGGCAGGACGAAAATGAAGAAGCTGAAGACAGCGCCCAGAGATTATTTTGCGTTGCTTTTCGGAGCCGCCGTTGTTGCTGCGGTTGTTGTTCTGGGGCAGTTCAATCCATGGTCGATATGATGAATATTGCTGCTTGGCTCATGTTCGATGGTTCGCGATATCACGGATGGCAGGTCCAGCAATTTGATGCAACCGTGCAAGGAACGCTCGAAGCAGCGTTGAGCAGGCTCTGTGGCCATCCTATAACGGCTCATGGTTGCGGCAGGACGGACGCAGGCGTCCATGCGGAAAGGTATTGCTTCAACTTCCGCACGTCGTCTAGCATTCCGCCCGATAGATTGCCGTATGCCGCCAATTCGTTGCTGCCTCCTGATATTGCCATTAAAAAAGCGATTTACGCGCCTGAGGACTTTGATGCGAATCTCTCGTGCTTAAAGAAAGAATATACATATAGAATATATAATTCTCGGATTCGCGACCCGTTTTACACCGGCAGAGCGTATTTCTACCCGCATAGGCTCGACATCAGTTCAATGCGCGTCGCCGCTGCCCATTTTGTCGGAACGCATGATTTTGCCGCTGTGCGCTCTGTCGGCACGGAGACTAAAACGACCATTAGAACTGTGCATTGGCTGGAAATTGCGGAGAAGGAGCCTTTTATTGAGTTCAAGGTCTGCGCGGACGGTTTTTTATATAATATGGCCAGGGCAATTATCGGGACATTGCTCTACGTTTCCGAAGGTAAAATAGCTCCGGATGACATACCTCAGTTGCTGGACTTTAAGGATCGCAGGCAGACCGGTCCGACCGCGCCGCCGGATGGGCTCTATATGACGCGCATATGGTATAATGGCGAGGTCGGAGCGATGATGGAATCGTGACCAATGAAAAGTTAACGCAATTTTTATATCTTTTTTTGCGTAGTTGTGGTATACTGAATTGTTTTAGTGAATATCGTCTTGCTTCCATTCTCGTAACACGCTGCGCGCGGCGTGTCTAAACTGCATAACCCACTCATAATAGGTGTTAGTTATATGGATGAAAATCCAAAAAAAACAAAAGATAAAAAGCGCAAACTGATCAGAATCGCAGGATCTGTTCTCTCCCTTGCAATACTGACCTACATCGCAATTGCGCTGATCTCCGGGCGGCAGACCGGCTTGTTCAGCTTCTTCAAAATATTCTCTCGCCAAGCGCCGGTGGAGTATTCCGATGAATACAGTTTCGATGTCGGGCGCAGCAAGGTTTTTGCCTATTTCGACGGGGCTGTTGCATCGGCCGGCACGCTTGGCATCCAAGTGTTGGATGCCTCCGGCGGGGAGACATTGCGTGATTCATTTCGCATGGCGTGCCCTTCGATTTGTGCTTCAAACGATTCTGCCATCGCATACGACATAGGCGCGACAGCCGTGCGTGTCTTCAACAAATCTGAGATCATCTCTTCTTTTGAGACCCAAGGTTCGATTATCTCAGCTTCTCTCAACCGCAATGGCTGGTTTGCTGTCAGCATTCAGGGAAGTGGCGCTACTGCCGCTGTCGTCACAGTTTATAACAATAAAGGCAAAGAAGTTTATAGAGTGCACATGGCTTCCGGCTATATATTGTCCGCAGAACTCTCTCCCGACAACAAAAGCCTCGCCATTCTCAACATCGCGGGCAGCGGCAGCAGGGTCACATACTACAACCTCAACAGCGTCGATCCTGACAAGGTTGTTGATTTCGAGAATGAACTCCTTATATCCATACGGTATATGGAAAACGGCGAGGTATATGCGGTCTCCACACAATCAATATATACGATCAAAAAAAACGGCGAGTGTACGCAGCTCCATTCATTTGATGGCAAAAGGCTGGGCGGGTTCATTCTTGATGACTTTTGCGTCGTGCTTTATCTTCTCGATTATGGCGTCGGCCATCGAGGCCGTTTGGTTTCTGTAAAAAGCGATGGGAGCATCATTGCCGAAGCGGAATCGGACAAGGAGGTCATCTCAATGTCTTATCGCGATGATTGTCTGGCTGTCCTCCGCAACGATCGGTTGACTCTATATGATATTAATTTCGCCGAGCTTCCTATGCAAAAAGCTTCTGCCCCGGCGGTTGGGGCGACATATGCTCTGGCTTTGAGCGGGGGAGCAGCCCTTGCTGCGGGCGACCATGCCGCCGTGGTGTATAAGGCCGGTTGAGCGGCAATCGACACATTAAATCATGGACAGAGTGGACGAATGACATATGATAATACTTGCTATTGATATTGCTGTCCTTGCTATCATCGCGTTTTGCGGCTGGCGCGGCTATAGGAACGGTCTGATCCGCGGCGTGTTTGGGGTCGTCACTTTGATTGTCTCATTGCTGATTGCCGGTATTGCCGCAAATGCATACTCCGAGGAGTTCACAGATATGCTTGATCCGTTCGTCGGGGGCATCATCGATTCGACAATTGGGGAATACCGCGAGTCGGAAGCGGAATTTGACCTAACAAAATATGAAAACGAATCCGAAGACTTCAAGACCGCATACTCCACTCTTCGCAAAATCGGCTTACCGGAGTCGGCCGCTGCCGGAGTCTCAAAAATGGTACTGGAAGAGGATGAATCCGGCGCGCGTCCCGGCACGCTTTCAGATCGCATTGCTTCAAAGCTGTCTTCGGTCCTCGCTTTCGTCGCGGTTTTCGGCATAGCTTTCATTCTGCTGGCCATTATTTTCACTGTCATTGGCAATCTTGTCGGCTTTGTGTTTTCGCTGCCCGGTCTTAAAATTGTTGATATCGCGGCGGGCGTGGCTTTTGGACTTGCCAAAGGCTTGCTTATTGTTCTTGTTTTAGCGGCGGTCGTGCGGTATGCCGGGTTGTTCGCGCCCGATACGATCAATAGCACCTCGGTGTTGAAATATTTCGTTAATAACAATATGGTTGCCGAGAGAATCGGAATATAAAGGAGGAAGTGACGCGGGTTGAAAACGATTCCCAATATTATCTCATTCTTTCGTATATGCCTTGTGCCGCTTTTTGTTGTGGCGTACTTCCTCGACCGGCATGATGCGAAGATTCTCGCAGTTCTCGTCTATGCCCTTGCGTCCTTCAGCGATTTTCTCGACGGTTTTCTCGCGCGTAAGTTTAAAGCGTCGTCCAACCTCGGCAAGGTACTGGACCCTCTGGGCGACAAACTGATGACAATTACCGTCATGGTATGCATCACAATTGATGCTATCATCCCGGTATGGGCTGTCTTGATCGCCGGGATCAAGGAAGTGTTGATGGCTGTCGGCGGATTGGTCATGCATAAGATCGCTCATGTTGACATTCCGCCCTCAAACCTTCTTGGCAAGACATCCACTGTCGTTTTTTTCCTCATATGCGTGGCTCTTATGCTCTTTAAGGATATACCGGCCGGCACCGCAATCATTATGATTTCGTTTGCGATTGCGCTTACGATCGTTGCGCTCGCCGTCTATTTAAACAGATATATCACAGTAATGAAAAACAGAGGAAGGTAATTATTGATGCAAGCGACAATTTGTACAAGATGCAGAAAAAATACTGCAGTTATTTTCATCACGAAAATTGAAAATGGGCAGTCTTCAAACGAGGGTATTTGTCTGAAATGCGCGCGTGAAATGCATATCAAGCCTGTTGAGGATATCATCAAGAAGATGGGGTTATCAGACGAGGATCTGGACAGCCTCACCGATGAGATGATGGATGCGATGGGCGGCGGTGACGGTCTTGTTGAACAGACGGACAACACAGAAGACGGTAGGACCGCCACGTTCCCGTTCCTGAACCGCTTGTTCGGTGGGCCTGACGATTCCCCGCCGCGCGACTTCCCCAGGCCCGGCCGAGACTCCAGGGACGAGGCCCAGGGCGGACAAGGCGGCAAGAAGCGCAAATTTCTGGAGAGTTACTGCATTTCTCTCACACGCAAGGCCTCAGAGGGCAAGCTGGACAGAATCGTCGGCCGCGAGGTTGAGACGGAGCGCGTCGTCCAAATATTGAATCGAAGGCAAAAGAACAACCCCTGTCTCATCGGTGAGCCGGGCGTCGGCAAAACCGCAATCGCGGAAGGCTTGGCGCAGCGGATTTTTGACGGAAACGTGCCGCACAAACTGGGAGATAAGGAAGTGTATTTGCTCGATCTGACTGCTTTGGTCGCGGGAACGCAGTTCAGGGGCCAGTTTGAAAGCCGCATGAAAGGCCTCGTTGAGGAGATCAGGAGCCATGGCAATGTGATTCTGGTCATTGATGAGGTGCATAGCCTCGTTGGCGCCGGAGATGCAGAGGGGTCGATGAATGCCGCAAACATCCTGAAGCCGGCGCTTTCGCGCGGCGAGATCCAGGTCATTGGCGCGACGACGTTCAACGAATACAGGAAGCACATCGAGAAAGATGCCGCCCTCGAACGCAGGTTCCAGCCGGTGGTCATCGCCGAGCCGTCGATTGCTGAGACGATCGAAATCATCATCGGCATCAAGCATTATTACGAAGAATACCACGGCGTCTCAATCCCCGATGAGATCGCGAGACAGGCTGTGATTCTCTCTGAGAGGTATATCACCGACAGATTTTTGCCCGATAAAGCCATTGACCTTGTCGACGAAGCATGCTCCGATATGAACCTGAAAAGCGAGATCATCGCCCGCAAAGATGCAATCGGCAAGGAACGGGCGGATTTGCAAAAAGAGCGCGAGATGATCATTGCGGCCCCGAACTCCAACGATTATGCTCGCCTTGCTGAAATCCGCAGCCTCGATTTGCGGCTGGCGAACGAGCTCGATTTGCTCGAGCAACGAGGCAACCCTGAGCTTACGATCGATAATCTGGCGCGTGTCATCGAATTGTGGACGAAAATCCCGGCGTCCAGCATACGCGAGGACGAATATAAGCGCCTTTCGGAGCTTGGCGAGAGACTCAGAAAGCACATCATCGGGCAGGATGAGGCGATTGATAATGTTTGCGCTGCCATCAAGCGCAACAGGGTCGGCATTTCTCCAAAGCGCAAGCCGGTTTCTTTTATCTTCATCGGTTCGACAGGCGTTGGGAAGACGGAGCTTGTCAGGCGGCTTGCCGCTGATATGTTCGATTCTCCGGAATCGCTCATCAGGCTTGATATGTCCGAGTTTATGGAAAAGCACACGGTCTCTCGAATTATCGGTTCCCCTCCCGGCTATGTCGGCTATGACGAGGCAGGACAGCTCACGGAAAAGATCCGCCGCAGGCCTTATAGCGTCGTTTTGTTTGACGAGATTGAAAAAGCGCATCCCGATGTAATGAACATATTGCTGCAAATCCTCGACGATGGGCACATCACGGACGCGCATGGCCGTCTTATCAATTTTGAAAACACTATCATCATAATGACGACGAATGCGGGCAGCGACATCAAAAACGGCTCCGTTGGGTTCAACCGCACGGTAGACGAACAGGGAAAAGATAAAGCTGAAAAGGCTCTGAAGGACTTCCTCCGTCCTGAGTTCATCAACCGCATAGACGAAATCATTTACTTCAACCATCTGTCCGAAGACAATTTCAAAGCGATTGCGGCCTTGATGCTCGACGAGCTGCGCGAGTCGATGTCCGAAAAGCCGATCGAGCTGCGTTGGGACGATAGTTTGATCGACTATCTGACGGAAAAATCGTTTTCGCAACTCTACGGCGCGCGAAATCTCCGCCGGCTCATTCAAAAGGAGATAGAAGATAAGATCGCTTCGGAGATGATCGTCAATTACGACCACCCCGTCAAACAGATCGGGTTGACTGCAAAAGACAGCGAAATTTTGGTACTGGCTGTGTAGACGCAAGTTTTCCGGCATGGTTTTCTGACTTGGGCGGAGCGTGGAGCACCGCCCAAGTCTTTTGCATATTATGCATGAATATAGAATATTATGCATGTGCGCGCATCTCAATATTTGATGAATATAATGCTGTATTGACGGAATTGTCGAATAATATCAACATTTGCTCAAATATTATTGTGTAATATTTTTCAAAAATGGTATTGCATAATAATTCACACTCTGATATACTGCCATTCATACTGCTTGGAAAATGTATCAAATATCTCATTTTATTGACATTGGATATATGGAGGAGCCATATGAAACCGAAAATTTTTATCGACGGTAGAGAAGGCACGACAGGGTTGCAGATATACGACCGACTTAGCGGCAGAGACGATATATCGCTTATACATATTGATGAAACGCTGCGCAAAGATGCTTCCGAACGCAAGAAGCTGATCAACAGCGCGGACCTGGTTTTTTTATGCCTGCCTGACGATGCTGCGCGGGAATCCGTAGGGCTTATTGAAAACAGCACGACGCGGGTGATAGACGCTTCCACCGCTCACAGGACTGCCCGGGGCTGGGTTTATGGCTTGCCGGAACTATCTGCGCAGCAATGGGAAAGCATTGCCGGCGCGCGATTTGTAGCGAATCCGGGCTGCCATGCCACAGGGTTTATCATCTCTGTATATCCGCTTATTAAGCTTGGCATCATGCCGCTTGACTATCCATTGACCTGCCTTTCCCCAACGGGGTATTCAGGAGGGGGGAAGTCGATGATCGCGGATTATGAAGAGCGTAAAACAGAGGGAATGTTTGCCCCCGGATTATACGGGCTCTCTTTGAATCACAAGCATTTGCCGGAAATGGTTGCGGTGACGGGGCTTAAACGCACGCCGATATTTTGCCCGTTTGTGGACGACTACTACAAAGGCATGGCGACGACCATCGCTATTCATAATGATATGCTACTCAGCCCGATGACAGCGGAGGCAATACGCGATGTTCTGGCGGAGTACTACGCAGGGCAGCGATATGTTTCCGTCGCTCCCGAGCTTGGCATCGGTACGCTATATAGCAATTGGGGCGCAAATACGAACAATCTTGAGATAACCGTCTGCGGCAATGCAGAACAGACAACAATCACCGCTCGCTTCGACAATCTAGGCAAGGGCGCATCAGGCGCGGCGGTGCAAAATATGGAGATAATGTTTAATTTGGAGGCTAAGCAATGAAATATACTGAAGGCGGCGTGTGTGCCGCAAAAGGATTCCGGGCTTCCGGGATTCATGTCGGAGTTAAAACAAGCAACAAGGACAAAAAAGACCTCGCGCTCATCGTTGCGGACGGCGATTGCGCTGCTGCAGCGGTCTACACGAAAAATATCGTCAAAGCGGCGCCGCTGCTGATCACACAGGAGCATCTTAAAAATGGGCATGCCCGCGCCGTTCTCGTCAACAGCGGCAATGCAAACGCATGCGCTCCCGATGGGGAGGCAAACGCTCTCCGTTCCTGCAAAGCGGCCGCTGCTGAGCTTGGCTTGAATGCAGATGATTTCATCGTTGCGTCGACGGGGGTCATCGGACAAAGGTTGCCCATTGAGGTCATCGAGAACGGAGTCGCCGAGCTCGCTGCCAAACTGACATATGATGGGTCTTGCGATGCGGCTGCGGCGATTATGACTACTGACCTAACTATGAAAGAATGCGCGGTGCAAACGGAAATAAATGGGAAAAAAATCACAATCGGCGGGATTGCAAAAGGCAGCGGCATGATCCACCCCAATATGGGCACTATGCTCGCATTTCTCACAACCGATTGCGCCATCAGCTCTGATATGATTAAAAAAGCACTTGTCTCCGCTGCAAATGTGAGCTTCAATCGCATATCTGTCGATGGAGACACATCGACGAACGACATGCTTTCCATGCTCGCGAACGGTCTGGCTGGGAATGATGAGATCGTCGGCCAAGGCGCGGCATATGATGCATTTTCAGAAGCGTTGAACGCTTTGTGCGTCGATCTGGCCATCAAAATGGCGGCCGATGGCGAAGGAGCAACGCATTTGATTACTTGTTGCGTCAGCGGAGCGTCAAGCACAGAGGAGGCAGAAACGCTGGCGAAGTCGGTGATTTCTTCGACATTGACAAAAGCCGCAATTTTCGGAGCAGATGCGAATTGGGGCCGTGTCCTTTGCGCGATGGGCTATTCCGGCATTGATTTCGACCCGTTAAACGTCTGCATCGCGTTTGAATCCGACGTGGGGCGCGTGGAGGTTTGCGACAAGGGCAGAGGGCTTCCCTTTGATGAAAGCATTGCAAAAGTGATATTGTCGGAACATGATGTGCTGATAGACATCGGGCTCAACTCGGGCGGCGCGGATTGCACTTGCTGGGGTTGCGATATCACATATGATTATATAAAAATCAATGGAGATTACAGAACATGAGCAATAACTTTGAAAGAGCGCAAACCCTCGTTGAAGCCCTTCCGTATATTCAAGAGTTCGCCGGCAAAGTCGTCGTCATCAAATATGGCGGAAATGCAATGATCAGCCCGGAGCTCTTCGATGCTGTCATTGAAGACATCATTCTGTTGCAACTCGTTGGGATTCATGTCGTGCTCGTCCATGGGGGCGGGCCGGAGATTAACGACATGCTCGACAGGCTCGGTTTAGAGTCCCGGTTTGTCAATGGTCTGCGTTATACGGACAGAGAAACGATGGATATCGTGCAAAGCGTTCTATGCGGCAAGGTGAACAAAGACCTGGTTTCCACAATTGCGCGCAAGGGAGGGAGCGCAATCGGGTTGTGCGGGCTCGACGGCAAATTGTTTGAGGCAATTAAAATGAGCGGGGACGATTATGGTTATGTCGGCGACATTACAGCCGTAAATCCGGGAGTCGTTTTGAACGCAATCAATGATGGACACATCCCCGTTATTGCGACAGTCGCTTTCGGTGTTGACGATGACACCCCATATAATGTCAACGCAGATACTGCTGCGGCGAAACTTGCGGTGTCTCTCTGCGCGGAAAAGCTCATTCTCCTTACGAACACACGCGGCGTCTTGCTCGTTAAAGACGATGATTCGACTCTCATCAAGATAATCAGGCCGTGGGAAATCGACAATCTGATGGCGAAAAATGTCATTGCCGGTGGGATGATACCGAAAGTCGAATGCTGCGCGGATGCGATTGCCGGAGGAGTCCGACGAACGCATATCCTCGACGGGAGGATCCCGCATTCGATACTCATAGAGATGCTCACCGACGAGGGCGCAGGAACGATGATATACTAAACGTGAGGGCTCCGCCCCCACAACCCGGACGCCGCGCGCTACGACTTATTTCGCTTACGACCGAAATGAATTCGGTCTGCGAAATTAAGTCTACGCTCCGGCGCACCGCGCTTCG
Source organism: Oscillospiraceae bacterium (assembly GCA_009776905.1). Lineage (GTDB taxonomy): Bacteria > Bacillota > Clostridia > Oscillospirales > Oscillospiraceae > WRMH01. The sequence goes on along the minus strand of WRMX01000041.1, from coordinate 90 downwards.
CGCGGCGATAGTACCTAAGCGCAGTAGAATAANATGTAATTTGTTAGTGTTGTGAAGCGCATAGGTACTAAACGTGAGGGCTCCGCCCCC